>NZ_CP026109.1:362755-725510 GCF_002902965.1 Paraburkholderia hospita
TAACTCCGGACAGCGGTCAGCCGGTACGCGATGCTTCCATTCTCTACAGTGTCGCCGTGAACCCAAAGTCAGGGGCTATCTATCTCACCTGGCAGGACGATCGCTTTTCGAACGCGACCTGCACCACGCCCACTGGGTCAATCCCGATCGATGGGATCGTGTTCAGTGAGTCGGATGACGGTGGGGCCACCTGGTCGACGCCAGTGATGATCAACAAGACGCCGGCGAACGCGACGAACCCCTGCCGTCAGCAGGCTTTCATCCCTGCGGTGGTGGCGTCGGGCGACGGCAATACGATCGTGGTGACCTACTACGACTTTCGTAATGACACGAACACACCTGCCGGCTTCGAGGGCACCGACTATTTCGCGCTGTTCTGCTCCACTGCGTGCACGAACCCCACCAACTGGGGCGCCGAACAAAAGCTGACCACAGCCTCGTTCAACATGCTTGATGCTCCCGTGGCGGGTGGCCATTTCCTCGGCGATTACATGGGTCTGGCTGCTAGCGGGCCCGCGACCTTCTACCCGGTATTCGGCACGGCCACGAGTCCCAACGTGACGTCCGAATTCACCCGAAAAATCACATTGCCTTGAGCGCAAATGGCGGCGACTGGAGGAGGTCGCCGCCCAGTCTCCGGGGTGCGCCAAGGTCCTGGCAATAGCTCGTATGGGGAGGGGACTGCGCGAGTTCACTGCGATGCTGCAGCAGTGTTTTCGTTGGGTGATCGCCTTAGACGCCCGTTCCCGTCACTCCCGAACCGCAAGATCTTTTTCATGATCTGCGTCTCTTTTTCTGAGACCAGCCATTCGGAAATGAACACATGCGGGAGAAGCCAATGGTTTGGCCAATGACCGCCTGTCAGTAACCGGTAGGGAACGTCCGCAGCTGGGCAGCTGGAAGTGAATCGGACGTTTCCATAAACGAGCACGAGCCTGAGCGAAGGACCGTTCATGGCCGATCTCGCCTGCATGTCGAGCGTGCGTCTTGCCGCGGACAACCCCGACTTTTTGCCACGCCCAGCCGCGCAGGCGGCATGCGGACCTGGCCTGATCGCCATGGCAATCGCTGAACGCGAGGACTAGACCAAAATGGCGCAACTCCTCTGTGCCCTACCGTCGCGCGCAATCCAGAGGCTTGGCACACCGGAGACAATGGCCTACTCATTACCGCGGTGCTATTTCTTCGGCATAGTGTTCATCGCGGCCCTGTATCTCTTCTAGTCGCTTGCGGGGGAGGCACGCCACATGGATGCCGACGAACTTGCAACACTGCAGACACAGCCTGCCGGCCGCCCGGTGCTGGTCTGGGATGCACCGGTGCGCCTGTTTCACTGGCTGGTGGTCGTGCTGGTGACGGCGGCGTACGTCACCTTGAAGCTGAACTGGAACGACTGGCACGTCCGGGTCGGCGAGTCGCTGCTCGCCCTGGTTGTTTTCCGGCTGCTGTGGGGCTTCTTTGGAAGCGAGACCGCGCGCTTTCGCAGTTTCGTGGCGTCGCCCGCGGCTGCACTTCGTCATCTGCGTCACCTGTTTCGCCGCGAGCCGGATGTGCAGGTGGGCCACAATGCGGCCGGCGGCTGGATGGTCCTGCTGTTCCTTGCGTTGTTACTGGTCGAGACGCTGAGCGGGCTTTACGGCAACAATGACATCGCCGACGAAGGACCGTTGAGCGAAGTGATCCCCTCGTGGCTTGCCAACACTATCTCGACGATGCACGGGCTTGTTTGGGACGTGCTGCTCGCCGCGGTAACACTGCACGTGCTCGTGATCGCTCTCTACGCAATAGCGAAAGGACACAACCTGCTGCGGCCGATGCTAACCGGCTACAAGCTGCTGCCCTCGTTCGTCGACGCGCCGCGCCAGACGCCAGCGCTGCTGGCGCTCGGTGTCGGGGCTACCGCGGTGATGCTGCTCGCGGCTTTTCTCTGAGCTTGCCGCGAACCCTGATCTCAGGGTGCCGTTTCAGTGGTTGCGTCAGTAGGTCCTCGGCGGCACCACCCGGCCGCGGATCTCCCCGTCCCGATGGTTCTTGGTGTGAACGTTGATGTACATGTCACCGGCTTCGAACATCCTGGCGTCGTACGGGGATAGCGTGGCCTGACCGCTAAGTGGACTTGTCATCTCCATGCTGCCCTTCTGAGAGAGCCAGACCCTCACACCAGCGTTTTTGCCGGCCGGGGCGGGCCCTTGGAAATGCGCCATCGCGGCCTGACTCGACAATCCGCTGAAGCGGATGTTCCATGTTACGACCCGCGTACCAGGGTCGTACGTGAGCTTGGCGCTGCCGCTACCGGGAGTCCGCACCGGCGGGACCTGTTGGGGCGCCCGTCAACGGCACCTCAAGTGAGACGGGCGCCGCTTGCGCCAGGGACAGCACGCCCGCCAGGGCCAGACCACCGAATGCCATGAAAGCGCGCCGCGAGATCGATTGTGGCATCTGGTCTTCTCCTTTTTGGGTTTGTTTTTGCTGTGCGGTAACCACTATCGATGAGCGCGGAGCACCTCGTCGACGCCGCTGGCAGCCAAAGGGGTGAGAGAAGGATAGACGCAAGCCGCAGGTAACTCCAGTTGGGGTCCCTGAAGTCTTTGACGACCTCAATGATGAGCCCAAGGCAATCACTCCATGTCCTATGCTTCAGCGATGTCCTCCAGACTTTTTTCGCAACCTCATCGTGGCGCTGCGCGGTCTCGAAGTCCAGGACAGATATTTCGTCTACGAGGCGGTTGTTCCAGGCAGCTTGAGGGCACCTTGACCGTTGCACGTCAAATCCCAGCTTGCCTCGATCTTGGGAGGATGACTGTCGCATGATGTGGCGATTTCGCGATGCAGCGGTACATCGTCCGGCGCGCGTAGCGGGCAATGGAACGGCGACTTCGTAGCAGGAGCGACCGCCTTACGTCGAAAACAGCACGCTTCGAGTTTTTCAAAGCAATAGACCCCTGAGCCGCGCCTTCGAGCAGGCGCAGACTGAGCGGCAGGTTTCAAGGATAGAACGGCCGCCGCTCCACTGGCGCAGGTGGCAACGTTGCGGTCGTTGCACTCATTTGCTATCGCCGTTGGTCCAGGGCCGAGGTGGGCCTCACTGGGACGCTTCGGTTGAGACGGATGTCGATCCGCGTCGACCTGTGAGGTTAGTGCCTCTGTTGTCGCCTTGTCTCGAAGAATCTCGTCCGGAACCGCGGCGAAGCAGTATAGCGAATCAAACTCGAAACGTTTCATGAAGCTATTCGCGAGAAATCCGGATCGCAGCTTCGCTTTACGGCATCGACACTAGCGACTACGCTGCTACGAGAGGCGCGCGGGTCTGCCCTGAAGTCATTCGCAACACCTTGCGCCTTGCCTTGGAGGAGAGCACGCGGCGGACGCCGAACAACTTTATTCAAGTCTGGAGCTTCGTCGATGAACCCCGAAATCTATCAGCCGTCTATTGAAGCCTGCGATGCCTGTGCCGCTGCCTGCGATCGCTGCGCATCCGCCTGCCTCGATGAACCGCGCAGGGTGAACATGGCCAAATGTATTCGCCTTAACGCCGATTGCGCTTCGCTATGCCGCCTCACATCTGCGGCGTTGGCTCGACAAAGCCATTTCGCCCCCGAGTTTTGCGAACTTTGCGCACGGATCTGTGACGAGTGCGCCGATGAATGTGCGCGGCACGCACCTGAGCACTGCGGCACATGCAGCGATGCGTGCCGGAGATGCGCGGAAGCCTGCCGGGCAATCTAATGTCTTGCTCAACATCAGCGCGTCCGCGAGAATGGCGGCGGACGCGTCGCATATTGGGTCGGAAGAATGTCGTACCCGGCTTGAGGATGTCATGGAACGTCGGCTCCAAATGCAGGAAGTCTCCATTCCGGTGGAGGACGCCTCCCTGATGGGCACGCTCGCGCTGCCACAGGACGCTCAATCATTGGTTCTGTTCGCGCACGGCAGCGGCAGTTCGCGATTCAGCCCTCGTAACCAGTACGTGGCCACTGAACTCAACCGGGCCAGCATCGGAACGCTGCTGATGGACTTGCTCTCCGAGCAGGAAGACACCGGTCCCGCTGCCCGCTTCAACATCGAGCTGCTGGCGGTGCGTCTCGCGCAAGCAACGGCCTGGATCGCGGCGAAGCAGACGGCACGCCTCTCGTTTGGTTACTTCGGCGCGAGCACGGGCGCGGCTGCGGCGATCCGCGCGGCGCACGTGTCGTCGGTCCCGATTGAGGCGATCGTTTCGCGAGGCGGCAGGCCCGATCTCGCCGGACGCGACGTCCTCGCCGCGGCGCAGGCGCCTATGTTGCTCGTGGTAGGCGGGCTCGACGCCACTGTCATCGAAGTCAACCGGGAGGCTTTCGCTCTGCTCGAATGTCCGAAGGATCTTGTGATCATCCCCTGCGCGACCCACCTGTTCGAAGAGCCCGGCACACTGGAAGCCGTTGCGCGGTACGCGTTGCAGTGGTTCGAGCGTTATCTCGGCGCCCAAGCGCCCGCACGCAGCACGAGCGTGTCGTTAGCGCGGCGCTCCACAGTGGCGCCCAATGGCTGACTCTCCCGATTCAGCGTTTCGTGTAACCATCGAATGCCTTCTTCAGGCGCCCGGTTGATCTGGAAGTGGCGTGTCTGCGTCGGCGTCATCGACAGTTCGACCAGCGTGCCCGTTTCAAGGTCGAGCGTGGGGAAATACATCAGCGCAAGGTCGCTGCGAAACGCTTCCTGACCGCCGATACCTTCATAGTCGTTGATGAAGTCCCCGGCACCGTACAGGACGAGTTTGCCTCGATACAGCTCGATGCCCTTCACGTGGTGCGACGAATGGCCGTGTACGAGATCCACGCCCGCGGAATCGATCAGTTCATGCGCGAAGTATCGCTGCGAAGCAGGTATGTCGAAATCGAAGTTCTCGCCCCAATGGATCGAAACGATGACGATGTCGGCGGCCTGCCTGACCGCTCGCACCTGCGCGGCGATCGTGCATACGGTGTCAGCTGAAAGATCAGAGAGCCGGTTCACGCCGGGGCGGCCCCGATCGGCGGCCCAGTCCGCGCCCACGCCGCTGCATTCCGTGGCAAAGGCGAAGAGCATCACCCTGCCGCCGCCCGCCAATTCGATCACGGCAGGCGCGGCCGCCTCGACGTCGTCCTGCCCCGCGCCAGCCGTATGAATGCCGGCTGAGCGCAAGGCATTCAGAGTTTCCTTCAACCCGCGATAGCCCCAGTCGAGCACATGATTATTCGCGAGCGCGCAGCAGTCGATTTTCGCGGCGCTCAAGACGGGCGCGTTGGCGGGATGCATGCGATAGTGGATGCCCTTTCCGGGCCATGCGTCCTCGCTGGATGTGACGGCCGTCTCGAGGTTAATGATGCGCGCGGCAGGACTCATGCGCTCCAGTTCGGGCAGCGCATCGTCCCACACGTAGCCGAACGGGACACACTCCGCCAATGGGCCGGTTTTCGCTTCGGCGAGGCTCACATAGTCTCTCGCCGAACGCACATAGGGCTCGTAAAGATGGGGCCGGTTCGGATGCGGCAGGATCTGATCGATACCGCGTCCCAACATCACGTCCCCGCACAGAAACAGCTTGACGCAGTTCATCTTCGCCGGACTGTCCGTCAGTCATATCCGTAGCGTGCCCGAGAGACTGGGACGCCTTGTGGTGAGGCACCCACGCCGCAGGTCAGCCCCGGGACGGCAAATGTATCCGGAAACCTGAACCGATTGTCAGGGCCGACCGGTGCGCCGCAAGTCGCGTTGATCGGCTTCGGCAGGATATTGATCTCGAAGCCGCGGTACTGGACGCTGTCCCACAAGACCATGAGCGTCCCTCGATTCGTTGCCTGCGAGAGATTCATTGGCGCGGGGCCGTCTGTTTTATCCATCGGTTGCCGCCCCGACGAGGCCGTCGATGAAGGTGTGGGCCCGACGTTCACCGTACGAAAAGGCGGAGCCCGGTGACAGGAAGTCGAGCCGTTCCGGAAGAGCTTCGATCGAAGAAACGGTTGCATCAGTCGATACTATCGTCCAGAAAACAGAGTATCGGCGCTCTTTGCCGTTAAGCGAGGTGACGTTTCTGGTGATGACATGGACATCGATATTGAAGCCACGATATGACTTACAGGACTGTGTATCCACGGACTGTCCCTTTCTGGGCAACGATCGTCGCGGCGCTGGACAAGCTGCAGGCGCCCCACCGCATCTGGACCTACGTTCACCAGCATATTTCGGTAATCACAGTCGCGACAAATGAAAAAAAATCCACTTTCGTCGGTCTGGGTTTCAATTTCATCGAAACCAAATGCGCATTGCAGTTTCGGCAAGTCCACTTGGCTACCTCCGCCGCGGCTTTCGCCGCTTTGCGAGTTGCCCAGACTCCGAGGGTCGGCGCGGCAACTCAGGACGCCCGTTCTTCAAGCGGCCTGTTAGCGAGGGCGCGCGCGTCATCTCGCGCCTGGTCTTCACCCGCAGAATCCCTGTCGGTTTCGTGCGGATCGCTCGATCGCGCGCAATTCGTGGGATTGCAAAGCCTTGCGGCTCGGCGCCCTGGTGCACAACTCGCGTGACCTTCTCCTGTTCTGAGGGGGTTGCGCATTGAGTTCAGTTCGGTCAGGCGAAGAACACAAACGGCAGTGTCAGCATCAGGTAGATCGCAAGTCCGGTGGCTGGCAGACCGGTGACGATCGCGATTGCCGCGACCGCGCTTCCGATTAGCGCGAGCGCAACCAGCCAGCGTGAGTCAGCTCTCTGAGCGCTGACGTCTGCGCGTGGGCTTGTATCGACGCGATGTTCTTTGTGCCACGACATGCATTTTCGAATGTGCAGGTCAAGCATGACTACTACCCCCAAGATGTATTCGTCGCCCCACGAACCCGTGTCCTGACTGGAACGTCAAGAGCGACTGCGGATGCAATCGATATCGATGCTCTCATGATAGCCGTCCGCGCACTTGAAAGTGGAAGGGCGCGAGTCTCCCGATCTGCAATCAGCTAATGCAAGACCTGTGGAGAGAAGCAAATCCGGGTGGGTGGGCGGTTGCACGCTGTCAGTTTGTGGTCGCAACAAAAACCGGAACAGGCCGCGCTTGCTCCGCATTGTGCGCTCGCAACAGAGCGACGACGCAGCACGGTTGCAGGAACCCTTCAGGGGCGGCAACGGATCGTACCGCCGCACCGTTTTCATTTTGAGCGTCGGGCATCGATCGGAGCCCGTCAGTGATGATGTGCCTTCGACTCGAATGTGTCAGGGTTCAGAAAACCTCCATTAAGGGGGCCTTCTTTCTTGCCGTGGACCTACGCTATTCAAAGGCGGGAAATGCAACATCACGATTGACTTCGCGCTTGTATATAACCCGCTGCAAAACGAAACTAGCACGTCATCAGTCGGCGCGGGTGTCGAACTCCGGGTCCTGATCGTAAAGGCGCATGGCGCCGGTGGAGGAGACGATCCGCAGTTCGCAGTCGGCCGCGCAGCGCGCCGTGCAGGTGCGCCGTGGTCCGGCCGGGAAAGCCTTGAATTCGCAGGGTGTTCCTGCGCCCCGTGCCCTAGTCCGGCCAGAACATCGGATCGAGGACCTGTTCCATCGGCCACGGGCAGCGCTCAGGAAAAAACGCAAACCCGATATTCGTCTCCTTGCTCGCTTCCTGGCGGGCATCGGCCCACACGTCCTTGATCCACTCGTCGTCGGCCAGAATCGGCTGCAGACTGGGTGTGCCCCTCAGCTGCGCCTTCAACCGCTCGCGTTGCACACGGATCATCGAACGCAAGCTCGGCGAGCGCAACTCCGGCTGGTACTGCCACTTGAGAAGCCACGCGGTAAGGCCCGCGATGCGGCGCGTGATGTTGCGCACTTCTGCTCTGGCTACGTCCTCGATTTCGTCGGCTATGTGCCCGACGTCGACTTCCTCGAATCGCCCGGCACGCAGCAGCGCTGCCTGTTCTCGGGCCCACGCGATAACGTCCTGATCGTAGCTTGTCATGATCGTGATCCTCCTCAGTCCGACGGTCAGTGGATCCTGGAGATGTACGATGCGAGCGCTGCCACGCCGGTGGCGCGCACGACGATGCTCCGGACGACGTGAACCCGGTGAAGCAGTCCAACTGCGCGCGAACTGGAAGCGCGCGTGATACCGCCGCTGCGCATTGCTTTTCAACAGGTAATGTAGCACCCGGCGGTCTTCAAAGCAGGGACGTGGCGCAGAGCTTCAATGGGCCGGGGTGTTATCCATCTTTTTTGTGTGCGAGCGCTCGATGAGTACACCTTGGATCACCGATTGTTTGTTCCATGACCGCCACTTCGACTGCGAAGTCGTCGCCGGCGTATTGTTGCCTTCGGCAGGTTTGTGCCATGAACCACGCTTCGTTTATTCGGCGGCAACTTGAGACCCGGATGACAGCGAGTGCGGCAGAGCAACATGTATCCGCGCAGTTCGCTCGGCGAGCGCCACTCGCCAATCGGCGCTAGCAGCGTGAGCGTGGAGTGCCAGTTGAGCCAGGCGAACAGCCGGCACTTCCGGGGAGCGTGTCAGGATCACTTGCTGCAACCGTCGCCGCTTGAACTACGAATGCAGTTCCACGACGTCTGAATCGGCCACCGGATGATCGGCGCCCACCTGTTGGCCGCTGAACTGCCCGCTCCCCCAAATGCGGGCGAACCTGAACGTGCGTGCGACATCAGGATGCACCCGCAGGGCGACATCCAGCACGGTGTCGCCGCGACGCATCGTAAAGGGCCGATTCCGGTCGACGGATTTCCCAGGGGCCTTGGTGTAGATGCGCACAATGCCCAGAGCTCTGAAAAGAAATGGTCCGATCTCGGCCAGTCCTCGTCCGCCGGTGGCCGAGGTTGCGAGCAGCGGAAAGTGTACGCCGAGCAGGTCTTCGAGCACGGCGCGTCTTCCGGGTTGGCGAGATCGGTCTTGTTGGCCAGCAGCAGCGTAGGGAGGTAAACGCTGAACGGGTCAGCGGGCGACAATACCGCCGTCCCCGCGCGGTCGCTACCCTGACCCGGCCAGCGCTCCGTTGGGATGATCTTTGCCGCGACGAGCCGCTTCAGAATCAGCGCCAATTGTTCTATGCAGTCTGGCGCGCTCAGATCGACCACGAGCAGTGCGCCGTCAGTCGACCGCAGTATGCTGGTGAGTTCAGGCCGCATGAATTCGGCCGAGACAGGCGACAGATCCACCAGTTGAAAAGAAATGTCCTCAAACGGCAGCATGCCGCGAATCGGCAGCCTGGTCGGGCGGTGGTAGGGCCCGAACTCACTATTCGATCCTGTCAACCTCGCGTGCAGGCTGGATTTTCCCGCGCCGGGCGGGCCGATCAAACAGAGTTGGGCCGCGCCGTCGGCATGGACCGCATGTGACGGCCCTCGGTGCGCCGCCTTCCCGTGGCCCACAGATCCCTGGGTGAGCTCTCTCATCCGCGACTTTATATCGGCTTGCAGACGCTCCGTTCCCTTGTGCTTTGGGATGGTGCGGAGCATCTCCTTCAGGCATTCGAGCTGCTCGCGCGGCTCGCGCGCCGCCCGATAGGCTTGTTCGGCCTGCTTGTACTCGGGAGAGAGGTTTGCTGGCATGGGTCTCCGTCAGCGCAGAGGACCATTCTGCGCCGACAGTGAAACACTAGCATGGCGTCAGGCGCTTCACTATTCTGGACGCTTTTTGTGGCTGCCACCGCAACGGCGGTATAAGACCGTCGTATGCCCCTGGTCGCGCAAGGGCTACGCGCATTCTCACGGCTTTCGCGCCCCTCGCCTTACCCGCTCCAGGTATTTTCCTGAAGCGACCTCGATTCGCACAGTGTCCCCTTCCTTGATGAACTGAGGAACGAGAACTTCCATGCCGTTCGCGAGCGTGGCGGTCTTGAAGGTGGAGGTTTCATGCTCGTGCAGGCCCGGCGGCGTAGACACGATGCCTAACTCGACCGCAGGGGGAAATGCGATGGTGACGGGCTGACCCTCATAAAGTTGCACCGGGATTCGCATACTGGGTTGAAGAAACTTTTCGTATGCGCCAATGGTTTCCGAGGGCAAACTGATCTGTTCGAAGGTATCGGGATTCATGAAATGGAAAGCGACACCATCCGTGTACAGGTATTCCATCTCCAGGTTATCGAGCGCGACCTCTTCGAGCTTGTCGTGCGGGTGCAACCGCAATTCCTTGACGTGACCGGACTTCAGGTTCTTGACCTTGGTAAAGACTGCGCTACCCTGCTGGCCGCCGCCGGCGTGGTACCCGGCGCTGACGACGCTATGCAGTTCGCCGTCAAGCATGACGACCATGCCCGGCTTCAGTTCCGAAGCTTCGACCATTTGCTTGTCTCCGCCTGGTCGGCAAGATGACGCCTTGAGCCTAGCACTGCCGCGGACCGCCAACAACCGGCCCGCCGCGACAGCGGCAATTCATTCAGGGAAACTTAATCTGGCCATCCTGGCACGGTGCGCCGCATCTCGCCGGACCGAAGGCTTAGCTGAAACCGGAAATACCAGCGCACGTCGCAACTGATGACGGCTGCTGGAAAGCGGTGGCCATGATAAAGCGGTTTTGCATTCTTTATCGCGCGATCTTACGCGACTATCCCGAGAACGTGACAAAGCCGCACGAACTGGTCAGCCTGCGCCAGGAACTCAGCCACCTGTTCGACGCATACATGGCGACACGGAAAGTGCAGCACCGGTGAGCATTACTATCGGCGGCTGCGATCGTCGCCGCATTGTGCAGTCGGCCGGAGGGGCGGAGGTGACATGACATTGAAGACCCAGTGGTACCGGGACAAGCTCGCGAAAAAAAGTCGCAAGGGCTTTGCGGCTACCCGGTCGCAACGGTTTCCTTCTATGGGCCCGACGACACGCTGGCGACGAAGGTGTCGGTGGGCATCGTCGCGCACGACGGTGCGGATGCCGATCCCGTTGAGCGGTGGTTCTGTCTAACCTGCTGGGGCGTGCTCCGTCACTTGATCCGGCGAGATTTTTTCGGGAAATTTGCGTGGATGCGGCGGTGTAGGTCATCAATTGGGGAGTCCGCCCGTGATCTCGCCGCTCCACCGGTCACGATTGCTCCAGAACGGACACCGCGGACAGCTTTCGCCTTCCGGATAGTCGATGCCTTCCTCATGCGAACACCCGATGATGCGATTGACGGCGGCGACCGACCGGGCGCCCAGCTGTTCGATGAACCGCACGATTGCTTCATTGATTTGCGGATCGGTTCTCGCATCGAAGGGCGACATCGAAGAGTTGCTGTTCGAGCCCGGGGTCATCGTCAGCTATGAATCGATTCGACGCTGGTGCGGCAAATTCGGCGCGGGCTCCGCGCGTCGCGTCAAGGCTGTGCGTCGCAAGCCCGGCACCACATGGCATCTGGACGAAGTATTTGTGACGCTGCGCGGCAAGCCTTACCCAAAAGAGACTTTAATCCGAATGGGAATTGCAATTGTTTTGCATTACTACTAGATGTTGAATATAAAACTATGCCAAACGGTTCCGGGCAGAGAGGACGGGACTGCGCGGCCAACAGGTCTGTTTCGCTCGGAGACGATGCCGCACCAACTTCCGTCAGAGATTCCCAAAGCAGACGTATTTCGGCTCCAGGTATTCTTCGACCCCCGAATGCGCTCCCTCCCGGCCGATTCCCGACTCCTTGATTCCGCCAAAGGGAGCGGCTTCATTGAAGACCAGACTGTCGTTGACACCGACCACACCACATTCAAGTGCCTCCATGACCCTGAATGCGCGCCGGATGTCCGTTGTATAAAAGTACGCTGCCAGGCCCGTTCGTGTGTTGTTCGCAAGGGCAATCGCCTCGTCCTCATCCTTGAACGCGAGTACGCTCGCAACCGGTCCCAGAACCTCATCCCCGCACACGCTCATTTCCGGACGGACGCCAGTCAGTACAGTCGGTAGAAAGAAGTTAGACCCGATCGTCAGGCGCGAGCCACCAATGGCAACGGTTGCCCCCGCCTGCTCCGCCTCGTCCACCAGGCTTTCAAGTCGCGCGACGGCTGTCTCGCTGATGAGCGGGCCGATCTGCGCGCCCTCGGCCATCCCGTCACTCAGGGTAAGTGTTGAGACCTTCGTCACAAGTTGGCGTACAAAGCGCTCGTACACGTCCGTGTGCACGAAGAACCGGTTTGCGCACATGGCCGCCTGCCCGGAATGCCGAAAGCGAGCGTCGATGGCACCTTTGACCGCCAGATCGATGTCCGCATCATCGAAAACGATGAAGGGGCAGTTTGCGCCCAGTTCTAGTGAGACCTTTTTTACCGTGGCCGAGCATAGCGCCATCTGCCGTTTGCCTTCGTTAATGGCGCCCGTAAAAGATACCTTCCTGATGCCCGGATGCGAGACCAGCGCGCTTCTGACGGTATCGCTTTCTCCTGTCAGAACAGACAAGGCTCCGCGTGGCAACCCGGCGCTCTCACCCAACACGCAAAGCGCGAGCGCCGAAAAAGGTGTCTGTGGATCAGGATGATGTACGACAGTACAGCCCGCGGCCAGAGCCGCCCCGATACGCCTTGCAACCATTGACGATGGAAAAGTCCAGGTAGTCATTGCCGCGCAGACCCCGACTGGTTGATGTAGTACGCGGATTCGCTGATTGCGGCGAGGTGCCGGAATATTGTCGCCGTAAATCCTTCGCGCCTCTTCGGCAAACCAGTCGAGGTAGTTGGCGGCTTGCGTGATTTCTGCCCGAGCCTCGTGGAGCGGCTTGCCCTGTTCGCTGCACAGGATAATTGCCAGGTCGTCGCGATGAGTCTCCACCAGGCGCGCCCATTCGCGCAGCACCAGGGCACGCTCGCGGCCACTCCATTCGCGCCAGTCGTTGAAGGCATTGGTTGCACAGGCGACTGCCTCGTCGACCTGCTGGGCCGTCACCTGTGGCACCGAGCCAATCACTTCGTGGGTAGACGGATTGGTGACCGGCACCCTCGGCAGGGATGTGTTGTCGACCCATGCGCCGCCAACATATGCTGATTGTTCGAAAAGACTTGGGCACTGTAGCTTCACGGGTAGCCCCTCTGCATTCGATTGCTTCGTGTGGTTGGGAGTCAGCTGCGTTGATTATCTCGCTTTTGTCTGCTGTCCGGCTCGAATGGAAAGACGTCCCGGCACTCGACCAGCTGCGCCAGGCGGCAGCATGTCGAGCTGGCCCGACGGCGTGCAGAAAAAATAGCAGGAGATGACCGGCCTCCGTCAGTTCAGAAGCGTCGGACCCTTGCCGTACGTCATCGCCTTCGATGTCGCGGGCGGGGCCCGGCCCGTCGCAACGACGATAACGGGGCATTGACGCGGTTCAGTCCGGGAGTCGCTCCAGGATCGCGAGCGACCGGGCGCTATCGAGGCGACTGTTAAACAGAGAGTCGCGCGGTACGATGGTTTCCACCAGGTCGATGATCTGCCCGATCCTCCGCCTTGTTGCGGGTACGGCCCCGCCGACCAGTGACGGCCTGTCCAGTTCTGCAGAGCCGCAGCCAGCACATGGCAATCGTCGTAGACACACCTCAGGCCTTCCCTTCTCACCCCCAGCCATCACAGTCCCTCTTCTGGCTTGTGGGCGCATGCGGAATGCCTCTACCCGGTCAGGGATCACCACGTCGAACCTAGGCGACACGAAGCAAGCCTTGTGTCGTCGCTGCGACGAACGCATACTCCGCACGGAGAGCCTGTTTAAGCAATTGGGGCATCTCGCCATCGCCGGACCACGCCTCTCCCGTTGCGCCGCGATATTTTGCGGACTTCTGCTGAATCTCGTCCTGTGCCATGGCGGCCGCACGCAGATGGCCGCCGCACCGAGCGGAGGCGTTGCTGCGCGTCCTGGTGGCGCTGAAGTGCCAATTGCCCCGGCGGGTTGGACAGGGGCTGTCGGTCAGGTCAGTGGAATTGACGCTTCAGGTCAGTAAGTTCCGAATGCATCAAACTGACTGCATCCTTGATCCTGGCGTCGAGACTACCTGCCTGCTGGCAAGCGCGCTCTGCGCGATCGCCTATCCGTTCGAGATCATCGACACACTGTCGGATCCGATCCTCATCCTTGGACGCCATGACCTTCCTTGCCGATTTGCATTCCTTATCAAGTTCGTCCATCCGGTTCATCAAATCAGCTGGGGTCGTCTTGTCAGCATGGCATGTCCGTGATGCATCGCTGATGGTTTTCTGCAGATGAGTAAAGCGCTTTTGGATTTCACTGGCTTGCAACATGATGCCCCCTTTTCTTGAACATCAGTTCCAGATGAATTTCAGGCAGCAATAGTATTGTGTTGCCCGTGCCCCGTCATTTGCGCGCTTCAACGGGCCACATTGCATTGCGTCAACGCGGCCCCAGGCACGCGAATGATGCTCTTCTAGAGTAGCCCATGATCTCTTGGCTGCTCCCACGTGTCCCTGCGACCAGCGTGGCGCCTTGTTCGACCGTTTGGAGGCAGGAACACACCACACTCTGCATGCAGCAATCCACGCACCTTGCGCGGTAGGTCAAACTCGAGATCCCGAAGATTTGCTACATGCGGCTTGACGCCTTTCTACCGCATAACCCGTGATCGACTACTCGCGCATCCCCTTGTCTTGAGGTATGCCCCCAATTGAAATCGATAGCTTATCCAGCTGATCGACCGAGGACAGATGCTCTGACTCGAGGGTCAGCCGTGATTCGTAAATATCTGAAGCTTCAGATATTTACGATTACCCACACCGGCAGATTAGGCGAAGCGCCATGTAGTCGACGGCGACACCGCCGTGTTCAGGCGGAATCGTGCGAGACGAGTTGTGTGGCAATGGTTCGCATAATGTTCTGAACTTTTCCTACCGACCATGGTGGTCGGCAAGGAGAAGAGAATGGCGCAGTCTGAACTGGCGTGCGGCAAGGAGGGCTCCGCGCGCGCAGCCGAATTCCTCAGCGAGTTCGACGCATATCTGGGGACCGCCAAGGGCCTGGCGGATGGCACCCGCCGGAAGTATGGCCGGTTCGTCCAAGGCTTCCTGGACCGATGGTATGGCGACAGTCCACCGAATTGGCAAGACCTGTCAATCGAAGATCTCCGCGCTTATCTGCGTCACGAACTCTCGTGCAAGACGCGGCGACCATCGAACTCACCCATCATCGCGCTGCGCGCTATGCTACGTTATCTCGGCATGAGGGGGACGGGTGTCGTCCGGTCTCGAGAGGAAGCGCTGCCACGGATCCGGCGATGGCGTCACGCGACGCTTCCAGCGAGCCTGTCGAGCGACGATGTGGATCGGCTCATCAAGTGCGCGGCCGACGCTGCGACGTTTCAGCCACTGCGGAACACGGCAATCGTGCTGCTGCTCGCGAGGACCGGGATGCGGGCCGCTGAAGTCGTCCACCTCAGTTCTGGATGACGTGGACTGGGCCGGCGGCGTCATTCATATCCGAGGGACCAAGTCGCGTCGTGACCTGCCGCTCTTGCGCGACGTCGGACACGCGTTGCTCGCATACATCAACCGGGAGCGTCCGTCATCATCGGACAGGACGATCTTCCTTCAAGCGGTAACGCCAGCGCGACCACTTACCGACTCGAGCGCAATTTCCAAGATCGTCCGGCATGCCTTGAAGCGTGCAGATATCGCTCCCGCACGCGGTGCAGCACATCTCTTACGCCACGCCGCGGCGACAACCATGCTGACACGCGGCATGAGCTTCAAGAACATCGCCGACGTGTTGGGCCATCAGTCCCTGCAGTCCACTCTTCAGCCTGGCCGCGACGATGCTCGAAGGCGAGGAAAAGCTTGTCCGACTGAATCTGGATATGACGAAAACGTCGTTTTCCGTTTGGTACCAACAGGTGCAGGACGGGCTCGCAAGAAAGGATGGACAGGACCTTACACGACTCGCAAAACACGCTGGCGCTGCCCGCGGTCGAAAACGTCCTGACGTACGAACGCCAGGTTGCCGAGATCGGTTCGGCCATGCAGTCGAAGTTGGCAGAGGTGGTCAACGCTCAATACCTTGAAGCCAACCGCCAGGTCCAATGGTTTGTTGAGAATGTCTCGCAAAATATCCCGTCGGCGCCGAGTCTGCAATCACATTTCTGAATCAGGAAATTTCGCTCGTCACAACACTGCCTATGGAAACGCGCAGGCGCGGGCGAGGCGGTCGATGTGGGAAAAAGCAATCTGAGCGTCTCAACGAGAGCTGCATCGGAGTTGACTGGAGCGACTGCCGAGGCAGTCGAGAAAGCTGCAAAAGCAGCGAAAGCGGTGAGGCAATGATTCGAAGAAACGCTACTGCCGCGTGGTCGTAGCGCGGTGAGCCAACGCGATGGCGGCCATGACGCCGGTAGCCAGACGCGTATGGAATATTTTGAAGACACGCACTGCGACGAACCCGTCGAGGACTTCACGACGCCAGGTGGCAGAAGATGATCCCGCTTTTCATCAAAGACTATCAATTCGCTTTTAATTGACCTATGAGAAGCTCTATAGTCAATGTGATTTTTTTGACGCCTACTTTACCTGTTGCCACGCATGAATGCGAAACAACGCGGCCGGTTGAAGTCGAGACACCTGGCAACACGTGCTCCCGCATCTGTCGCGTATCGGCCGGTTCAGTCAACGGCATGACTCGTCCCGAGGTCGATGCCCGCTCGCTGCTTTCGGAGCCGGGTCAACAAACGTTCGGCAAGGTGCGACGTGACGCATTTGGCCCTTGACCTGGCGAGAGTCGGTCTTGAACAGTTCCGCTGGAACGTCGGGTCGGAGCTGGAACGATCGTGTCCTGGAAGTGCCTGGCACCGCGCGCCCTTGCTGGCCAGACCAGGCGTTTCACGACGTCAAGGCGTGATGACGAATTGAAGGTGGTCAACTGGGTGATCGGCACGGATTGACCACCGTCAGCCGGTCGAAGATCACATGGCCGTATTGCATGTCCTGTAGAGAGCTTCATAAGCTTCACGCAAAGCGAAGACGATGATGCACGAATCGTAGAACCTGATCCGTAGAGTTCGGCAACACGGCGAGCTTCCCTGTGGACTTCGAGTGTCAGCGGCATGATCTCGCAGAACTCGATCGCGCAGCGCCTGTCATTTCCGGCTTATTTCGATTCGGCCGACGATGAATACCCCGATTCGGGTGATTGGGTCGGTCGGACCGCCGGCCAACGCGATGAGAATTGGCCGGACTGGTATGCGGAGTACATGGTTTGTGAGCAGGGAGGCAAGGACCTGCCCTTGTGAGCTGGCGGTTCTGACGGTCGCTGTCGCTATCGCGGTGGTCGAAACCTCGCCGCCGCGATTGCGAGAAAAGGTCTTGGACCGGCCAATACTACGCGTCCTCGACATCGACCTCGGACGATGCCGGAGAACACCAACTCGCAGCGTCCGCAGCCAGGTATCCTCCGGACAGTACGGCCATCGTCAGGCCCGACAGGATCTTGCGCGCACTCATTTCCCTACGCGGGCCTGCAGTCAGATCAGGCCCGCACCTGGATACGATTGACGACACCCCCGAATGCATCCGGACACCCGCCGTCCTGTTCCGCCCCATCTTTCGGCCTTGGTCGCCACCCGACCTGCTAGCGTGATCCTGTGGTTTTCCATCTGGAACTTCACGTATGGCTCGCGTTCGAAGGCGGCCGTCAACTGCTTCGAGACCATATCGGTGCGTTGCATGATCTGCCTCGGGCAAAGGTTGGGTGGCGCAGCGCACTTTATGCCGCACTGCGCAAACCGTGCCGTATCAGGCGAGCGCCGGTCAACTTGACACACCATGCATGCGACGGGCAAAGCGTGCCTGCTCGGCCCGGTCCATCAGATCCAGGAAATGATCTGTGCGCATATGAATCAGCGCTTCATGATCACCGGCCTCGAAATACACGTCCGGTTGCTGGGCGAGGCTCTCGTCAAGATAGGTTCGCATGCCGTAGGCCGTACATACCGGCGGCAGCG
This sequence comes from Paraburkholderia hospita, assembly GCF_002902965.1. GTDB lineage: Bacteria > Pseudomonadota > Gammaproteobacteria > Burkholderiales > Burkholderiaceae > Paraburkholderia > Paraburkholderia hospita. Next base: position 380,627 of record NZ_CP026109.1, read on the forward strand.
CTCCCATGTCGCAATCCTTGAACAGTTCCCGCAGATCGACCTCTTTGGCGAGCAGGAGGTGGCGCCCGGTCTTTGCCCAAAGCTCGGACAACCGAACGGCGTAGGTCGATGGCAGCACAGTCGCCACATAGCCGTGCTCGTCTTCAAAAAGCACGGTCTTGGCGAGGCGATCGCCGGGAATATGCGCGGCCGCTGCGGTTTCGATGCTGGAATGGCTGTGCGGATGATGGACGATTTCGTACTGGGAGCCCTTGCTGCGCAGGCAGTCCTGGAGAGTGGCAGAAATCGACATGACACACCTCCTCGGGAGGAAGACGGGAGATTATCGCGCGAGATTCCTTAACAATAGTTCGCTTTCGCTCGCGTGTGAAAAACATGCTGGCGACAGCGCCACGACTGCGCGAGCGTGACGACGAATGGGACGATGCCCGTACGGCTCACGGGTCCGTTTCGTCAATAATGCCCCAGAACCACTACTGGACGACGGCGACCATGCGTTACAGCTTGGCCCTTCTCGCTGCCGCTCCAGTGGTTTCCGCAACATCCGGCTGGAGTAACAGTCACCACAGGGGCTTATCGAACAGCATGTCAAGATGGCATTCGCGGATCAGGGATACCCCCAGCGATGGGTGGTCGAGCGCAGCTTGGGCTGGTTCAACCACGCATCGCCTCACACGAGACTACGAACGCCTACCCGAAACTCTTGTTGGGCTTTATTTCGTAGCCTTCGCCATGCTTATGCTCGTTCACGCCGCTCGAGTACTTCAACGTCACTAACATGCTAAGAATAGGCCCTGAAAGTTCAAAAAATCAGATGCGCTCCCGCGAGAGTCTTCCCGTTCGTGCGGTGTCCCTAGAAAATCTTGCTCGCCCGCAGTGCCGAGCTGCGAGAATATTCGGGATTGCCATCCCGAACATTCTCCCCTAACGTGCCAGTGTCGGCGTAAGGCAATGTGCCCGAACAACTGCCCGCGATGTCGCGTTTTCATACCACGAGGTTTTTAGGATGCCTCGCTCCAAACACAGTGGACGTTCTGGCAAGCGCCGGGTTATCCCGTCGAAGAATGCCCTCCTCCCGCTTCCACAAGCCAGGATCACCGAAATTTCATTGGGATACCATCTCGCACTTGCGGCGTGTGGCGGGGTCCACGGCAGCTCTCATCTTTTTAACGAGTTGACCCGCGCGATCTACCTGACTTTCTATCTCGGCGAAATGGGCTACATGCGCGTCGCGCTTGATCTGTACCGCATGGCTGAGGCGGGTCTCGAAGCTGGGATCCGGCGCGGCAACGAAAATGGCTCGTGGCAACTCGATCCATCGGCGGTGGCGACGCTGGAAGTGGTTCTCCAGGTTCACGACTCGCAGCTTGCGAGCGCGCGTGCTGGAGATCTGATCAAGGCGGAACAGCGGCTGACCCGTTTCATCATGAGCGGCAAGACAGCGTCTCCGTTCGACTAGGCGGGCGACAGGCGGGTCAGGCGGATAGGGCTTGGCCAGCCGTACCCCCGGCCGTACGGTGTCCGCGTCGGCGCGGACCAGCCGGTAACTTTCCTGTCCGACGGCGGTGACACGGTGCGCCGCGCCCAGCTCGACTTTGGCGATTGTGGCGAGAGAGTACTCGACTGGCTTCACGTCGCCATGCGGGTACGAATCTCGAACAGATGATCAAGGTGTTACCGGGCCGCGGCGAACGACCATGTGTCGACACGCCGATCGATGGGCTGCGCAGTGCGAAGTGGCACCTCTGGCACGGCTGCCCCTATCCGGCACTGCAGCGGCTTGAAAGCCTGGGTTGGGAACTCGCCAAGGATGGCAGACCCGAGGAGACCAGGTTGCTGGTCAAACTGGAGGAGTTCATCGGTTACCTCGAGAACAACGAGAGCTTTATCGTGAACTACGGAGACCGCTACCGTCATGGCGAGCCAATCACCTCGAGCTTCGTGGAGTCGGCTGTCAACCAGGTGGTCAGCAAGCGTTCTGTGAAGCGGCAGCAGATGGCATGGCGACCGGCTCATGCGCAAGGCCTGCTTCAGGTGAGGACGGCCGTCCTGAATGAGCAGTTGCGATCATGCTTCGAGCGATGGTATCCGACGCTCGCGAGCAACGAGCACGCTCACGATATCGCGGCATAGCCCCCGCTTTGGCGCGGTCTCCGATTCGGAGATCACCCTCGTCCGTTTCGATGACGAATGGTTCGGCTTCGTCAGCTGGACCGGAAGCCTCGTAGTGAACGCCTCGACGTTGTACGATTTCGCGACCCTATCCTCACGCAGGCAAACATGTAGCTCCTGCGAGTCATGGCCCAGTCGGTGGGACTCGTCGCGCTGTGTGGCGCTCACCGCCCGGTCAGCATCCGGAGGATTTTCTGTACGATGCGCTCATGCTGCTCCAGCGCCTCATCGAGGGTACGTGCTCCGTAGCTCTCGTTGTCCCGCGCTTGCATGCCGGCAATGCGTGTCACGAAAAGCAGGACCTCCCCCGTACTGGTTCCGGACACACCGCGGAAGCGGGTCGTGACTGTCACACCGGATTCTTCCAGCAACGTGCGGCGAAAGATCTGTTCGTTCCCAGACATCCAGCGCGACCATTCGCTGCGGTCGAATACCTCGACAGGCGTGTTCTTCTCGTCAAGGACATAGAAGTGTTCGTGTTTGCGCGTGACGGTGCGGGATTTCATATCTCAATGGTATGGCGTAAGCAGGAAGCCGATCGCCTCCCGCCATCAGGTCTCATCGACGTGCCCAACCCAGTCGTTATGTTCTGTCGCCTTCACAACCTCCAGTTGCCCAGGACCAGCCAGCGCGTTGTCAAGCGCCCCGCCGAAACGCGCCGGAACATGTAAGACGCCGTCAACCGTTCAACGAGAGGATTCGCAACGTTTTCTGGATGGATCATGGGCGTTCGGAATTCGGAAACTCGACCATGTTGGCAAGACGCCTCGCTTCGGCAAAACGCTGTTCCGTCAAACATGTGCGCGTGACCGCCTCCCATGCGAGATATGCACCGAAGGCGTAGTCGCGATACGTGCCGCGCGTTACCTCGGACAACGCTGAATCAGCTTTCCTGAGTTGGAGCTTGATCTCTTCTTCGACGGCGGCGGTCACTTCTTCATACGTCCACAGGCTCTTGCTCATTCCACGTCCTCGTCATTGAACTGGTCATAGTCCCGCCTCTCGCCGCGTCGATCGATTCAAGTTCCGCGGCGATGTTCAGGCGGTCGATTGCTATGCCCTGCCGGCGCGCAGTAATGCCACCAGTTCAGTGGCGCAGCCGGGGAAGTCCCGATCCCCGGGTGTTCTGGTTGCGCGCGCCTGCCCTGGTCCGGCCAGAACATCGAATCGAGGCGCTGCTCCATCGCCCACGGGCAGCGCTCAGGAAAGAACGCAAAGCCGATACTCGTTTCCCTGCTCGCTTGCTGACGAGCGTCGGCCCACACATCCTTGATCCACTCGTCATCGGCGAGGCTCGGATGCAGGCTGGGTGTGCCCCTCAGCTGCGCCTTCAGCCGCTCGCGCTGCACGCGGATCATCGAATGCAGGCTCGGCGAGCGCAGGTCCGGCTGGTACTGCCACCTGAGAAGCCACACGGTAAGGGTCGCCATGCGGTGCGTCATGTCGCGCACTTCACCTCTGGCCACGTCCTCAATTTCGTCGGCGATGTGCTCGACGTCGATTTCCTCAAACCGCCCGGCGCGCAGCAGCGCTGCCTGTTCTCGGGCCCACGCGATAACGTCCTGATCGGGGCTTGTCATGATCGTGATCCTCCGAAGTCTGAAGGTCAGTGGATCCTGGAGATGTACGACGCGAGCGTTGCCACGCCGGTGGCGCGTACGACGATGCGCCGGACGACGAGAACCCGGTGAAACGTCCACCTGCGCGCGAGCCGGAAGCGTTCGTGATACCGTCGCTGCGCATTCTCTTCTACAGTTAATGTAGCACCCGGTGATCATCAAGGTCGGGACGCGGCGCAGAGCTTCAATGGGCCGGAGAGTTACCATTCTTTTTGGGTGTGAACGCTCGATGAGTACACCTTGAATCACCGGTTGTTTGTTCCCTGACCGCCATTTCGACCGCGAAGTCGTCGCTGGCGTATTGTTGTCCTCGGCAGGTTTGTGCCATGAACCACGCTTCGTTTATCCATGCTCATGCTGCTGACGCCGATTGGCGGGTGGCGCTCGCCGGGTGTCAACGGCAACTTGACACCCGGATGACGGCGAGTGCGGCAGAGCAACATGTATCTGCGCGGTTCACTCTCGGATGGTGTTACCTGAGCGACTATTACGCATCGGCGTCCGAGGCGATCCTCGATGAGCTGCATCGCGCTTATCCCGGCGTCGCCTGGGTCGGTACGATCGGCATTGGCGTGGCCGCCAGCGGCGTCGAATACATCGACGAACCGGCCCTCGCGCTGATGGTCGCGCCGCTGCCGCGGGAGTCGTTCCGGCTCTTCTCCGGGCAACAGCCTCTGCCTGCGGGGTCCTCCGGGTTCGTCGCCCATACGGCGCTGGTCCATGCCGAAAGCACCACACCGGACCTGCAGGAATTGTTGCAAGAACTGAGTGCCCGCACCACCACAGGCTATCTTTTCGGCGGTCTGTCCTCGGCGCGAAACCGGCCGCTACACTTCGCCGACGGTGTGTTCAGCGGTGGGTTGTCCGGTGTGCTGTTCGGCCCCGAGGTCGGCCTGATCTCTCGCGTGACTCAGGGCTGCCAGCCTGTCGGGCCGGTGCGTACCATCACCCGCGCCGAACACAATCTGGTGCTCACGCTGGACGGCAAGCCCGCTCTCGATTGCGTGTTGCAGGATCTTGGGCTCGACGGGGATCTGTCAGCCGATGAGTTGTCTCAGGCCCTGTCGACTACGCTAGTGGGTTTGAGCACGGGTGCCGAGGATGTGCCGACGTGGCCCGGAAAGTTCGGCGCGGATACGTTCGTGCGGCACCTGATCGGTGTCGATCCCCGGCACCGGATATTGGCGATTGCGGACCTGGTCGAGGCAGGCATGCATCTGGCGTTTTGCACGCGCAATGCCGAGGCCGCCAGGCGAGATCTGGTGCGCATTGCGACGGAGATCCGGGCGGAACTGGAAAGCAGCACGACAACCCACCTGTCGGGTGCCCTGTATGTCAGTTGCTCGGGACGCGGCGGGCCGCATTTTGGAGCGCGGCATGCGGAACTGCAGACGGTGCGGAATGCCCTGGGCGAGGTGCCGCTGGTGGGCTTCTTCGCCGGCGGCGAGATCGCAAGGAGTCACCTTTACGGCTACACGGGGGTGCTGACCGTCTTCACGAGCCCAGGATTGAGCTGAGCGACAAAAGCGGATCTGGCGGCACTACAGGAGCTCAACGCTGACCGTGAGACACCGATCAGGATTCGCCAGAAGAAGTTCCTGAACAACGTCGTCGAGCAGGACCAACTTGCCATCAAGCGTCGCACCCGGTCGATGCCCGGCTTCAAGAATTTTCGTTGCGCACGCATATTCTGCGTGGCTTCGAGATCATGCATATGATTGTCAAGGGCCAGATGAAAAAAGGAGGCATCGCGCAAACTCCCGCCCAGCAGTTCTACTCGTTGACTGCATAAGTAGTAATCCTGCGCATATCGACGTTCGTTTCACCCGCCTTCCTTATCGCGACAAATCCTTCAAGGGTAGTCCCTACATTCAGATTGCTTCGTTTCGGTGATAGTTAGCTACGTTGATTAGCTCGCTTCTGCCTCCTGTCCGGCTCGAATGCGACCGCGCCTACGATCTCTGCGGCGGCAGTCGCTTCGGAAGTGTCGAAGTGCATCGACGGACTATAAATACTCCCTTCGGCCATATTCGCAGGCCCGGATTCAGCCCCCGCCTTGGCGCGCTCCTACCTGGCAATTGCTTGCGCCGGAAGGGGTAAGCGTATGTGAAAGGTCGTCGCGCCCGGCTGCGAACTGACGAGAATCGTTCCACCATGCCGATTGACGACTATACGGTAGGCAATATCGAGGCCCAGGCCCGTCCCCTGGCCGACCGGCTTGGTGGTGAAGAACGGCTCAAACAGCCGCGACTGAATCTCCGGCGGGATACCAGGACCGCTGTCAGTGAACTCGACCACCGCGTAGTCGCCCTCACGGCGCGTGGAAATGACAAGGTCGCCACGGCCCTCCATGGCGTCGACCGCATTGTCGACAATATTGGTCCATACCTGATTGAGTTCGCTTCCGTACGCCTGAAGACGGGGCAGGCTTCGGTCGTATTCGCGTCTTACTGCGACCGACTGGATGAGCCGGTGGCGCATAATGGCGAGCGTATCCTCGATGCCATCGTGGATGTCTACCTCCTGTTGTGGCGCCTGGTCCATATAGGCGTACGCCTTGAGCGCCTTGACCATGTCGGAAATGTGCGTTGCGCTCCCGGTGGCATCCTTTAGCAGCGCGTGCAGTTCAATCGTCGCACCGAGCCACCGGATGCTGACGTTAAACTGGTGCGGTGCCAGACTTTCGCCGAGCGCAGCGATGTCATCACGCACGATACCGCCTGCGATCAAGCCGGGGGCCACCAGCCATGGCTTTTCGACCCCATGGGCAGCCAGCCAATCGCCCAGCCTGCTTTCCGCAGCTGCTCTCGCCAGGTCGTCCCCAGGCGCCTGTCTCGCCTTGGCGCACGCGCGCGCGCTCAAGGCATGAATGAGTTCGATTGCCTCATGCGGAATCGAGCTGAGGCTGAGGGCGTGGAGCGATTCATCCAGAGCTTCGCGAACCTCGTTTGCACGGTCTGTCGTGCGCGCCAACGCTGCGGCAGGATTGTTCAACTCGTGTGCAAGGCCAGCCGCCAGCTTCCCTAATGCGGCCATCTTCTCTCGCGTTCGCAACAATGCCTCAAGGTTAGTGAGACGCTCGGCCGTCGCGCGGAAGATGATTTTGCTGAAGGAGTCACTGCACGCGAGCAACTCGCGCAACACTGGCTCGGAAAGCCGGACCAGGTGGCTGTCGGACTCGGCCTTGAGCGTCGTCAGTGATGGCGTCCCCGCGAGCAATGGCACCGCGCCACAGAAACCTGGCGCAACATATCGACGAACCGGCATCTGCTGTCCGTCGATCAGTCTGCTCGCCACAATTTCACCGTCCAGGATGACAAAAAAGCCCCGGAACGTCTCGCCTTCGTTGCGAAGCACTGCACCTGCCTCGACGCGCATGTCCTCGAGGTTCGCCTGCAGCCACTGCAGGCGCAGTTCGGATAAGTCCGCAAAGAGCGGGATCTCGCGCAAATCCTGAAGTGCAACCATAGGCCCACCAATGTCAGTGACCAAGGACTTTCCGCGCGGCGATGCTGACTTCAGTCAGCTTGTCGCATAGCTACCGTAATAGCGCTTCTGACAGATCCGCGAAAAGCGCATGCTCGCGAAGTTCATCAAGCTGGGGCATCGCGCTGACCTACGGGTTGATGAACAGAACGAACCCTGAGGAAGCGGACGCTCGCGACGTGTCGTGACTCTGCGCGGCGAGCTTCAGAAAGAATTGTAGTGCCGGCGTGCTCATTGCCATGACCGCTCGTCGTCTCTCTGTTGAAGAGACCGGATCAGTTCTCCAGCATCACACGGTTATCAGTTCGCACACAAACGATACGCTCATCCCGTGTCAACGCCTGGCAGCGCCTCGCTCAAATGCGAGACCGGTTCGCGCTTTTCGCGTGCGGCTGCTGCTTTCCCATCCGCCTGGTTCCGCTTGCGGCGTGCAGCTGTCTTGCGGGCCGTCGCTGCTGCCTTGCGCGCCGTGCCCGAGGTCCGCGCTGGACGGGGCACAGCCAACGCGAGTCGGGGCTGTATGTACAGGAGTCGTTTTCGCGCGGGCCGGACGGACACTGGACGGCATCGAGCCGCCCCGGCAGTACACCGGTCTGGCGACGGTACGTCAGCGAGTGCGCCTGCATCGCCTCAACCGCGCGGTAACGTCCATCTCGCGTCTGCCGGGCCGCCGCCATTGCGCGTGATTCTGGTGCAATATAAGAGTGTGGTAACTGCCGACGAAGACGGAGGCAGCGTGGAAAACTTCACCAGGCTCGGGCTGTTTTGTCGGCTATTCCTTGGTCTGTTTGTCGGCTTTTTTTGCGTAACGGCCGCCCTTTTCGTACGTTATATGTCGGCGGAACAGCTGCCGCAGGTAACCGTCTTGCAGTCGAAAAATGCATCACAAGCCTTGTCGGGAAGCGCCCCGGCAGTCCCATTCACGTCCGCCTTCCCACTTCAACCAACAACGCCTTCGCTTCATACCGAGGAAAAGACACTCATTGCGTCGTCGGCTTCCACTTTCGTCGCGTTCATTGCGGCCGCGGTAACTAACTTTCTGAGCTGGCGGAAAGACAGGGCGAACGCGGTCAAGGAAAAGCGGGGCCCGTCCCGTTAGCCCCGAACCAGGAAGTTGCGCCTCGACCCGCGCACCGTCAACTGTGCGACCTGGTACGCATGCCGCCCACGCCGACCTTGCCACGCCCGGCACGACCGGTTTTGCCATGTGACGAAATGCCCGGGCGCGGCTTCTTCCTGGAGACAGCCGTGAACGTCGGCTGATCTGCGGGGTAGTGAGTCACCCTGTTCACCGCTGCGTGACAGGCCCGATGGTCAGGGTTGAGGGCGAGCTTGACGGCTTGCACGCCATAGGATTTTCCACCGCTTTTGATCACGTCGCGCAACCGAACCGACAACGATTTGCCGCGCGGCGCAGGGGCATTCCCGGATCCGATCTGCTCGAACCAGGCGTCGGCGCGCGCGATCGCATGCTTCACACCGTTGACGGTGACGTATGTCACCGTCTTGCCGAGCTCGTAGTTGGAAACCTTAACGTCGATTGCCATGATGGACACCTCTCCGAACGATACCGAGTGCGCAGCGCATTTCGCGTGGCGCCGATCATTGGCGTGAGCATCGCGTGCGGTATCGGCATCGTCGGGGCGCTCGGCGTGTTGCTGTGCGGCCGATCCCGCATGCCGGGCGATCATCGGCAGGCATGTCAACAGTCGTCCACGATAAAGCGGCGCAATTGACGCACGAACTCCGCGCGGGCGGCGGCAGGCAGTTGCCGTCCGACGGGAATACGCTGCCAGCCGTCGCAAAGGTAGACGGCGCCATCGCTGTCGCCGAGAGACACGGACAAGCGGGCCGCATTCATCCGATGCATCGTGCGGCATCCGCACTCGTGTATTTCGACGATCACGAACGGGGGCGCGAACGTCAGCACCTCGCCGTCCGTCGCGTGCCTGGCGTAGGCGATAAAGGCGATGCCGACGGCCACGGTGCAAAGCATCGAGAAGGGCAACGCGAGCCACACGCCGGATGCGAATGCCGCTGCCACGCCGATCGCGAGGACGAGCGCCATGAGGAACACGGTCGCGGCGAGCGACTGCCGCGGCGTGAGGGAGCAGTTGCGCTTGAGGCGCCACTCGCGGGTCGGCACACCTCCCTCGTCGTCAAAAGGGCCAGGCCCGTACGACCGCCTGAAGTATGCATACATGATCGAAAGTCCCGCATCGCGGAGCCATTCGTGCCGCGCTGCCGCTCTGCCTTCGTAACTATCACACGTTCGAGACGCCGCCCCTCGTCGGATGACGGGACGTATCGGCATTCCCAGCTTGTCAGCGCGCGATGACCGACGCGGCGATCCGGTCGGCCAGCGCCCCGAGAATGCGGCTCCGCGCAGCGGCTTGTGCCGCCGCGCCGCGGTTCTCCAGCGCCGCCTTGAGCGTTGCCTGTTGCATCGAGGGAGCGCGGACGGGCTGCCCCGATTGCAGCGTCCTGTTCATGTTGTTGCGCAGCGAGCCCTTTCTGCTCTGGAGACCGGTCGATCAGCACGGCACCGGACTACGACGGGCCGCCCGCGTCCGCCTTGACCCTGCGGGACGTGTTGCGCTCCAGTCTCATGTACAGGTTCGCCGTCACGATACCGAAGACGATGTGAACGAACAGGCTGGCCCAGTTGCGCGCTTCTGCGAACCACGGAAAAAACTGTGTCATGCCGTAGAAATTAATCAGGTAAACGGCTGCAGCAAAAGCGCCACCCGTCAGTGAAGCCATCCCCATGCTTGAGTCAAGGTTGAATGACGTCATGATCAGACCAAGGATAAGCGCCAATACGATGGCAAGGCCAAAATGCACCACAAAGGCCGCGAACACGATGCCAATTGAGAATGCTTGCGGCGATTGCAATGCGCCTCGTCCCAGCATGATCGCGGCGACCATGCGTGGGGGCTCCAGCAGACTTCCGCCCGTCATCAGTGCCATCAGGATGACCCCTAACGCCAGGAACACAGCGCCCGCGATTGCGCCTGCCAGCACGGCTGCCCGCCAGTCGGGCTGGCCGTGCGTGAAATGATGGGAATCCATGTGAAGTTCCACAATTTCTCTCCCGATTGATTCGGATAATTCATTCTAGTCCTCCAGCTCGCGAGACTGATAGCGCCGCATGGCTATCGCCACCCCGACGGATGATCCACGTTCTGGCGACAACGTGGCGTGATGAACTGTGCGTGCAAGAGACCCTTGAGGCGCATCAGTTGTTGGCCGCGGCAGACCTGTCAGCGGATCGGTAATTAATCTTTTAGCTCGCAGTGGAGGATCAAATGCCTGCGAAACCACGGATCGAGCGCAACGCCGCGATGGACACGGTCCAACGCAGGGTGTTTCGGGACCGGCTGGGGCTTCCGTCCGGCGACGCTTTGACGAACAGTACAAGCCGCCTCGTTAGAACGCGACTGCTCGATCGAGCTCGAAGTCGACGACATGCTTCTGGAAGTACAGGACACTGGAAGCTCGTTCCCCTGAGGCAATGCTCAGGGATAAAAGTACGCATCTTGCGCCCACGGCAGCGCGATCAGGCGTCTCACCATAGCCGCAAGCGTACCGGTGACACGGCCGCGAACGTAATGGTTACTTCTTCGTAGCAATACGGCGATCCACACGGATTCCAACTTGGTTTGCCCGGCTAGCCTCGAAACCGAGAACCTGCCAGGCAGCAACGACCCCCAACTTCCCTGCCTTTGCGCGCACGGTGAGCCGGTAACGATTGCACTGGTCCGGTGTGCTGTCCCGAGCTGGCGTGACCTGCGTGGTGGGATCGTCCGGTGACACTTCGATTTGCGCGTCGGTCGACCGACGCGCACCTTCTGCGCACCATGCTAGCGACGATTTCTCTACTGACTCTCTTCCGCGTCTACGTGTTGCATCTCCGCTGGGGCCCGTCTTTGCTGCTCGCGGCGATCCTCCCCCACCGATCCGGTGCTGGCCCACGGCGTCCACATGCACAATCACCGAAATCGCGCTGCCGGTGTCGCTGTTTGCGATCGGCCTGCGCTCGCGACTGGGCGTGCTCGAGAAACTCTGGACCGTACCGCTGCGACTCGGCAAGTGGGTGTCGGGGCAGATCCACACGTCTTGGTACGCCGGTGGAATTGCCAATGCATCGTCACTTTCCCGACGACCAGCCGGTCTTCGACGGCGCGAGTCTGACAGTGCGCTTTACGGCGCGCGTCGATGGCGGGCCGGTTGAATGCGGCAATTGCCGCCGAGGCGCTGCAAGATCATTTCGGCGCCAATTCCGCGCTGGAATCCGCCCTGATGGCTGCTTTCGATAACGGCCGCAATCGTATCTGTTCGGTTTGCGCGGAAGTGATCGACCAGAACGGCAGCAAAGGAGTAGTGTTACAGAGCGGACTGTTCAGAGTGGACAGCATGGAACCCGATCGCGGCACCACGGCATAGTCCCGGCGCGTGCCACCGCATGCACCTCTACCTCGGCGCGGGTGAGGTGGGGCGGCATAGTCTGCAACCGCTAGTCAACGATGGAAGGGAGGCCACATGTCACTCATCGTCGCAGCACGCTTTACGACATTCCCCGCCGCTGAACACGCGGCGCAACGGCTCTTCAATGCCGGTTTCGTCGAGGAGGACGTCACACTGTTTTTCGTCAATCCGCCCGGCCAGCACGGAGTCGATACCGGCACCGACGCAAACGCGAGGGGGGCGCCAAAGGGCGCCGAGATAGGCGTCACGATTGGCGCAGTGGTTGGCGCCATGGTCGGCGTCGGGATCTTCGCAGCGTTTTCGGCGCCGCTTATCGTGTCGCTGATCGCGGCCGGGGTGAGTGCGTATGTCGGTTCATTGGCCGGCGCGATGGTGAGCACGCGTGAAGTCAGCATCGAAGATACCCGTGATTCCGGCGTGCTGGTGGCCGTACACGTGTCGCCGGACAGCCAGTCGAACGCCGCACGGGTGCTGCGCGATGCGGGAGGCGCGGCGATAGAACGCGCGACCGGCCGCTGGCAACAAGGGCGGTGGGCCGACTTCGATCCGCTCAAGCAGCCTGTGCCGCTCGACGAATTCAGTGAGAAGCACGCCTGATTTGAAGGTGTTTTTCGCCGAGATTTTCAGCGAGACAGGAAATAAAAACGGCCCGGCATTTGCTGGGTCGTTTTGTATTCAGAGCGGTGTGTTCCCGGCAGGCCCGTGCCGCCGCTCGTCTTGCAGAACGACTTCAGGCCGAGCTCTTCGAGGAGCGAGGGACGCAACGGTCGTCACCTGAGGAGCGGTCGGCGAAGGGGTCAATGGAAGAAGAGTTCCCGCATGCCGAAGGTGTGATGCGCTTCGGCAGCCATCAGCACCAGCAGCACCAGCAGGCACAGGGGCGGTATCAGGATGGCGTACACCAGCGCCAGCCGCTCCCACATCATGTGCATGAAAATCGACACGATCAGCCCGGCCTTGGCGATCATGAGTACGACGATCAGCGCCCAGCGCAGCAGGCCCTGCACGTGGAAGTAATCCACCATGTACGACATCGTGCTCAGTACGAACAGCAGGCCCCAGATTTTCAGGTAGATGCCAATCGGATGCTGCTGGCCGTGCACGGCGTCGGATAGATGGGTGGGATCGGTGTGGTCCATGGTCTGCCTCACCACAAATAGAACAGCGCAAAGATGAACACCCACACCAGGTCGACGAAGTGCCAGTACAAGCCGGCAATCTCCACGATCTGGAAGTTGCCATACTCGGTGAACCCCGGCCGCAGGATCTTGCGTGCTATCAGCAGCAGGTAGATCACACCGCAGCTCACGTGAAAGCCGTGGAAGCCGGTGATCATGAAGAAGCACGCGCCAAACTGCGCCGCGCCCATCGGGTTGCCCCAGGGGCGGATACCTTCATGGACGATCAGCTTGGTCCATTCGAAGGCCTGCATCGACACGAAGGTCACGCCCAGCAGCGCGGTCGCCAGCAACAGTGCGGCGGCGCGTTTTGCGTTGCGCCGGTAGCCAAAGTTGACAGCCATCGCCATGGTGCCGCTGCTGGTGATCAGGGTGAACGTCATGATGGCGATCAGCAGCAAGGGCACATCCACGCCGCCCACAGTGAGCCCGAACACCTTCGAAGGGTCAGGCCACGGCACCGTGGTCGACATGCGCACCGTCATGTAGCCTATCAGGAAGCTGCTGAAGATGAAGGTGTCCGACAGCAGGAAGATCCACATCATCGCCTTGCCCCACGGCACCTTGAAGGCTTCGCGGTCGGCCGACCAGTCCGTGACGATGCCGTGCCAGCCGTCAGGCCCGGCGTCGGTGGGCGTGGTGGCAGCGGATTCGGTCGGGAGCGTGGGCGTGGTCATGGCGCGGCTCCATACAGCGGCCCGCAGATGGCGGCGACGAACCCAGGGGTGATCCACCACATCGCCGCCAGCAGCACGAGCCAGACAGCCAGCAGGAAATGCCAGTAGATGGCGCACAGCGCAATGGCGCGCTGTGCTCGGAAGGGGTCCCGGCGCCGGAGACGCGCGATCGTCACCGCCCAGGCCACCAGCCCGCCCAGCACATGCAACCCGTGCAGGCCGGTGAGCAGGTAGAGGAAGCTATTGGAAGGATTGACGGTGACGGTCTGCCCGGCCGCCGACAGCATGCGCCAGGCGGTCAGTTGCCCGATCACGAACACGGCCGCCAGCACACCGCTGGACACCAGCCACGCCGCGCGGTGTAAGGTCAACTGCCGGGCACGCTGCATGGCAATACTTGCCAGCACCAGCGCGCCGGTGTTCCACCACAGCAGCGCCGGATGCGGGATCGGCTGCCAGTCGGGCTCGCGCATACGCATTGCATAGGCGAACAGCAGCAGTGAAAACAATGTCGTTGCCACCGCCATGAAGACGATCAGGCCGATGCGGCCCGCATTCGGCAAGACAGGTGGCGCGTCAGGAACGAAGGAGCGGCGCAGCGTGGTCATTCGCGTGCCTCGCCGGGTTCAAGCGTCGGGTGGGCCGGTTCAGGCGCCGTCGCAGGCGGCTGGTTTTGCGGGACGAAGTCTTCCTCGTGCCCCGGCGGGCTGTATTCGTACGCCCAGCGGTAGACGACGGGCAGTGCGGCGCCCCAGTTGCCGTGCACTGGCGGCGTTTGCGGTGTCTGCCATTCCAGCGTGGTGGCCCGCCAGGGGTTGCTGTCGGCACGCTTGCCGCGCACGAGGCTCCACGCCAGGTTGTACAGGAACAGCAACTGCGCCGTCGCAACGAACAGCGCAACGACGGTGATGAACGTGTTGAGCGTCTGCGCCGAAGATGGAATGAAGCTGTAGCCCTCATACGCGTAATACCGCCGCGGCATGCCCAGGATGCCGAGATAGTGCATCGGGAAGTAGATCGCATAGGTGCCTAGGAAGGTAACCCAGAAGTGCACGCGCCCGAGCGTGTCGTTGAGCATGCGGCCCGTCACCTTCGGATACCAGTGATACATGCCGCCAAACACCACCAGGATCGGCGACACGGCCATCACCATATGGAAGTGCGCCACCACGAAGTACGTGTTCGACAGCGGAATGTCCACGCTCACGTTGCCGAGGTAGAGCCCGGTCAGCCCACCCAGGACGAAGGTGCTGATGAAGCCGATGGCAAACAGCATCGGCACGGTCAGGTGGATATCGCCGCGCCACAGCGTCAGAACCCAGTTGTAGACCTTGAGGGCGGTCGGGATGGCGATGATGAGCGTGGTGGTGGCAAAGAAGAAGCCAAAGTACGGATTCATGCCGGCGATGAACATGTGGTGCGCCCAGACTACGAAGCTCAGCGCACCGATGATGATGATGGCCCACACCATCATCTTGTGGCCGAAGATGCTCTTGCGCGCGTGCGTGCTGATGAGGTCCGACACGATGCCAAAGGCCGGCAGCGCGACGATGTAGACCTCCGGATGCCCGAAGAACCAGAACAGGTGCTGGAACAGCAGCGGGCTGCCGCCGGCATGCTTGAGCGTCTGCCCCATCGACACCACGGCCGGTATGAAGAAGCTGGTGCCGAGTGTCTTGTCGAGCAGCATCATCACGGCCGACACGAACAGCGCCGGAAACGCCAGAAGCGCCAGGATGGTCGCCACAAAGATGCCCCACACCGTGAGCGGCATGCGCATGAGCGTCATGCCGCGCGTGCGCGCCTGCAGCGTGGTGGTGACGTAATTCAAGCCGCCCATCGTTGTCGCGACGATGAAGATCGCCAGCGACACCAGCATCAACACGATGCCCCATTCCACGCCCGGCGTGCCCGGAAGGATGGCCTGGGGTGGATACAGCGTCCAGCCCGCGCCGGTCGGCCCGCCTGGCACGAAGAAGCTCGCCATCAGCACCAGCACGGCCAGCAGGTAGACCCAGTAGCTCAGCATGTTGAGAAACGGGAACACCATGTCGCGGGCGCCCAGCATCAGCGGGATCAGGTAGTTGCCGAAGCCGCCCAGAAACAGCGCCGTCAGCAGGTAGATCACCATGATCATCCCGTGCATGGTGACGAACTGGTAGTAGTGGTTGGCGTCGATGAAACTGAACTTGCCCGGAAAGCCGAGCTGCAGCCGCATCAGGTCTGACAACACAAGGCCGACCAGGCCGATGGCGATGGCCGTCAGCGAATACTGCACGGCGATGACCTTATGGTCCTGGCTCCAGACATAGCGGGTCCAGAAGCTTTGCGGGACGTGATCGGTGTGCGCGTAGGACATTGCGTCTGCTCCGCTAGGGTTGGGCTGCGCTGCTGGCGGCCGGGCCGCCTTGCGATTTGATGTAGGTCACCAGCGCGGTCAGCTCCTGCTCGCTCAGGTCGAAGTTCGGCATGATGGGTGAGAAGCCCTTCACGACGCGGGCCTTCGGGTCGCGGATGAAGCCGCGCAGATAGGCTTCGTCCACCTTCGCGGTGCTGCCGTCGGCCATCGTTTCGGTCTTGCCGTACAGGCCCTTCCAGGTGGGGCCCACGCGCGGACTGCCGTCCACGGTATGGCAGGCGATGCAGCCCTTGGCCTCTGCGAGCGCCTTGCCCTGGTCAGCGAGCGCCTGGGCGCTGCCGCCTGCAGCGGCGGGTGCGGCCTGCACCTTGGCTTGCTGCCGCTGCGCGAACGTGCTCTGCTGCGCCAGCCAGCGCGAGAACGATGCTTCGTCTTCCACCACCACCACGCCGCGCATGTTGGAGTGCCCGATACCGCAAAGCTGCGCGCACAGGATGTCGTAACGCCCTGCCTTGGTCGGCGTGAACCAGAAGGTGGTCACCATGCCGGGCACTATGTTCATGCGCGCACGGAACGGCGGTACGTAGAAGTCGTGCAGCACGTCGCGCGACCGTGTCAGGACCTGGATCGGCCGGTTGATCGGCAGGTGCACCTCGGGCGTCTCGATCAGGTAGTTGTCACGGCCGTTGGGGTCGCCGGGGTTCAGGCCGAAGGGGTTGTCGTTGCTGATGTAGCGCACGTCCGTCGTGCCCAGCTTGCCACCGGGGCCGGCAAAGCGGAAGCGCCATTGCCATTGCTGGGCGAGCACTTCCATCTGCAGCACGTTGGACGGCGGCCGTACGTAGTCCGCGTAGACGAAGAGCCCCGGCGCCAGCAACGCTGCCACGCCGACAGAGGTCAGGCCGATCAACCACCATTCCAGCCGCTTGTTGTGCGGCTCGTAAGCAGCGCGATGACCCCTGCGGTGGCGGTAGCGCACCAGTGCGATCACGATGAACAGGTTGATCGCGATGAAGAGCGCGCCGGTAATGACGATCGTGATCGTCAGCATGTCGTCCATGCGCACCCAGTTCGAGGCGATCGGTGTGATCCACCAGGGACTGGCAAAGTGAAACCCTACCGCCAATACGATGATCAGGCTCAGGGCAATCGCAAGCGCCATACGCCACCTCGCTGCGCGTCACTCGCTGGAGCCGCTAACTAAAAAGGCTCCTGGCGTCGTTGTGCCGCCTTGCCGTACTTCGTACTGCCTGCGCCGGCACATCTGCCAGGACCGCTTCGCTGAGCGTTACAAGCGGCTCTAAATCAAAGGTAGTCCTCTCCTTTGCAACGTGCAAGGCAGCGCAAGGGGGAAGCGCGCCACATATACGGATCGCGCGAATGGAGGAGTCACTTGCTGCGATGCAATGCAAACGGCCGCCCCTAGCATTGGTTGCCCAGCCGGCCGTCTCCCGAAGGCGCCGGGTGTTTAGGGTCTGTTCACGTGTGCGACGCGCGTACGTCGCACACGTGAACAGACTCTATCGGCACGCCGGGAAAAAACGGCACGTCAGTGCATCGCGTCCCGCGTGCGCCGTTTCAGCATGCCGTAGACGATTGCGGTGACCGCACCGAACAGCAGGTTTGCCAACAAGGGTCCGGATCCCCGCTCCGAGACGGACCATGGGAACACGGCCGTCATGACATGTTCCACACATACGCGATGATCCCGAAGGCCACCCCGATGACACCCTCCATGCCCACACTCGAATCGAAGTGGAAATGCGCAATAACCGCTCCGAGAATCATCCCCATGGCCATGATGGCGCCGAGCACGTAGTGCAGTACGAGCACCGTCGTCACGATGCCAAAGCTGAAGAGCGACATCTGTTCGAGCGCACTCGGGCCCATCACCATCACGCGAGCACAGGCGCGTCCCGCTCAGCAAGCTTCGAACCGTAATGCAACGCTGACCGGGCGACCGATATCAGCGCGCACGCACGTCGCTCCGACAGTCCCCACGCTTTCGCGTAGGCAACCTGCTGGCGTCTGGAGGGCGCGCTCACCACTTTTTGCGTTGATCTCTTTCATCACGTCCAGCTCGAGATCCCGCTCCGCCAGCATCTTCTTCAGCCGCGCATTCTCCTGCTCGAGCTGTTTGAGCCGCTTCACATCGGCAGCTTCCAGACCGCCGAAATGCTGCCGCCAGTTGTAGATCGTCTGCTCGCTGATCCCCTGCTTTTTGCGACCTCGGCGACTGGCGCCTTGTCTGCCTCACGCAGGATCGTGACCATCTGCTCGTCGGTAAACCGCGACATGAGACGTCTTTATTTCCTCGTACCTGACACGACGACGGCGAAGGCGATCGTAGACGACTTGCTGCGGGCGGGGATGACATGGCGACATATCCATGTTCTCGCGAATCACAGTGTCGCGCTCGAACAGTTACGCGAGGCATCCTTGCTGCAAAGCAGCGACGTCGTGCGCTCGCTCGAACGCGGCGTGGCGCTCGGCGGTGCGACCGGCGCGCTTCTCGGCCTCGTGGCACTGGTGTTTCCTCCCGCGGAGCTCGCATTTGCGGGCGGAGCCGTCGTCGCATTGACGTTGGCAGGTGCCGGCTTCGGGGCCTGGACGGCCACGATGATCGGCGTCGACGAACCGAATGCACGACTCGAACGCTTTCGTGGCGCCATACGTGATGCCCAGCTCTTGATCATGGCCGACGTGCCTGGATCGCGCGAACATGAGATCGAGCAGATGGCTTCCGCGATCCACAACTGGCCAAGGCTAGTTCCACCTCCGCGCCTTTGACCGCACAACGCGTGCAGGAAACAAGTGCCGGCATCCGACCTATAGTGACAAGTGAGTATCCCATACAGCGCATCAGGCGCAGGATGATGGCAATCTCCACTTCCACTCCGGACATCATCCGTCTCTTTCCGACTTTCGTGTGGCAGCGCCGCCTCGAGCCAGCGTGTTACGAACCCCTGGATCGGGATCTGATGGCGTACATCGACGCCCTGATCCGGAGCGGCAATGGCACCGATAGCGGCACCACATGGCAATCCAGCCACCAGCAACATGAAAAGCCCGAGCTCGCTGCGCTGATCGCGCTTATCGACCAAGCCGCGCGCGACGTACTCACATTTCTCAAAGTGGACAACGCCCCATTTCACCTCACCGGATGCTGGATCAATGTGTTGACGCCAGGCGGGACACACGCGATGCACACTCATCCAAACAACTTCCTGAGCGGCGTGTACTACCTGCGCTCGCAAACCGGCGCGGACACGATCAACTTCCATGATCCGCGCCCGCAGACGGCCATCATCCGTCCACCCGTCACCGAGTTAACGGCGTACAACACAGATCAGGTGGTCGTTCCGGTCAGCGAAGGCACGTTGCTAATATTCCCGGCCTGGTTACCCCATTCGGTGTCGGCAAATACGAGCGCGCGGGCACGCGTGAGCATCAGCTTTAACATCATGTTTGCCGACTATGACGAGGTCATGAGCCCGCCGCTCTGGGGGCCGCCGTGACGTGCGCCGCGCGCAAGCCCAACTGGCCATTTCCCCTCACGTCTGAGTCCTGATGCCAGGCCGCCTGTTGACAATAAGAATCCAATCTTCCCGTCATGGAAAGCTTCGAAGGCCAACGCCCCGTCGCGTATTACTCGATGGCACTCGTTCACGGCGGCCCGCGACCTCAGGTCCGAAGGACAGCGACCTTACTATAATCAAGACGCATAGGAATGCACCGCCTGACCGGTGGCCGTCCGCATTTAAGTGGCTACCGTGCCCGAGCGTGGAGCAATTTCCCACGGAGGTATTACATGACTACCTACGTCATCCTCAGCCGCCTCGCTCCTGACGCGTTCAAGGACCCCAAGGAACTCAAACAGATCGCCACCACCGTGGCGGAGAAGATCAAAGATGAATGCCCTGCCGTTACCTGGAAAGCGAGCTATCTGACACTCGGGCGATTCGACGTCGTGGACATTGTCGAGTCGAACGATCTGAAACAGCTTGAGCTTGCGGCGCTGATCATCCGAGGTTATGGGCATGCCGCCACCGAGACGATGCAAGCGACTGTGTGGAGCGATTTCATCGGGGCGCTGTAGCCGTGATGCATGTTCCCCTGCGAAGGCGTATCGGACTAACACGCTCACCCGGCTTTCCGTGGCAAGGCGGCCTGGCGACCTGCGGTGTACCGGTCGAACTGGCTCGCCTGTGAAACGCTGCACGCAATGCGCCCCCTAGCACGTGACATGCAGAATCGCGTTGGTTCCTTCCGTCTTCACCTTGAGTCTGGCGATGGCCTCCTCCGTCGGCACGATAACGAGTTCGACTTTCCGGCGCTCGGCCTCCTGCCTTACCTCGTCCATCACCGGCAGTGCCCCGGTGCCGGTGCCGATCACAAGGCACTGGCAATTCCAGGGAATAGCCTCAGCCGTCGATACCGGTGTATGCCCGAACAATTCGCGGAACGCCTTGGATGGCTTTTTCTTGCGCTTGTGAACCTGCCCGCGGTCGATCACCACGTCATGCTCGAAAGTCACGCCATCTATGCGGATGGAACCGAAGGAAAACGCATCGAAGTGCATACCCGCCTCCACTCATCCTGCAAGAATCACGGCTCATGGTATCAGGGGTAACAGGCGTCCGACGAACGATGCCGTTCGAGGTACACATTCGATGTAGCCGCACTAGAACAGCGCGGCGTTCGTCGCGAAAGTCCACATACAGACCTGGGTGCCGAACACGTTGTTGACAAGCCGGGGTTCAAAAAGAGCGTGCATGGATCGATCCGGCACCGTCACACCCTACCGGACAAGCAATATTCAAGGAGCGCGTTGCCTTCGGTCATGGGTGCAGCGCACGTGCGATTCCGGCACACATATGCCGCGGCCCGGCCGTCGACCGGGTGACACTCCCGGCCGATCGGCACGTGTTCTGCAAAAGCCAGCACGCGTGCGGGGAGGTAGGCGCGGTGAACGCCAGTTGCCAGCACTGCGGCTGAATATTTCTCGCCGGCAAAGACGATCTCGAGCGGGCCGCGCTGCACGAAGTCCCTCGCGGCTATGAGGTGCGCGAAGGCGGATGGTACGCTGCCTGCTGCCGTCTCGTATCTCCGGAATTCGTGCTCGGCGCGGTCAAGGTAGAGATCGCGCCCGGTGAGTGCATGCAGACGCACGAAGGCAAATGCGCTCGATGAGATGCCAGATGGCGAGGCGCTGTCGTATGGGGCACGGGGCCTGTGCACCAAGGGCTCGCCATCGCACGGTGTGAAATACAGCCCGTCCTCCCAGAACTTGTCAAGGATGAGGGTCGCGAGTTCGATCGCACGATCGAGGTAGCGCCTGTCGAAGCATGATTCGTAGAGGTCGAGCAGTGCATTACAGAGAAGGGCGTAGTCCTCGAGGAACCCCGGCACCTTGGCTACGCCGTCCTTCCAGACCCGGAATACGCCGCCATCGGCAAGTGTCAGTTCGTTCCCGATAAAATTGGCGGCACGCTTTGCCGCGCTGAGATACTCGGGGACACCCGTCGCCTGGAAGGCGGCACAGAGCCCCGCGATCATCAGACCATTCCAACCGGTGAGAATGTTGTCGTCCCGGGCCGGGCGCACACGTCGGGCGCGCGCCGCCAGCAACCGCTCGCGCCAGCCTGCGAGCTGCGTTTCTTCCAGCGCGTCCAACTCGACCGCACGGTGGAGTACCGTGGCGCCGTGCTCGAAATTGCCGCGTTCTGTCACACCGTAGGCCCTGCAGGCCAGTGCGCCTTCGGACTCGCCAAGGACTGCTTTGATCTCGGCGGGCATCCAGCAATAGAATTTGCCTTCCTGGCCTTCGCTGTCGGCATCCTCGCTGGCGTAGAAGCCGCCTTCGGGGTGCGTCATGTCGCGCAGAATATAGGCGAGGGTCTCCTCGAAGATGCAGCGCCATGTTCGCTTGCCAGTCAGGCGATAGGCATCCGCGTACAGCTTTACAAGCTGGCCATTGTCATACAGCATTTTCTCGAAGTGCGGCACGGCCCAATGCGCGTCGACGCTATAGCGGGCGAACCCGCCGCCGACCTGGTCATAGATGCCGCCCGCCGCCATGTGGTCGAGTGTGCGTTCCAATGCGTCAAACAGCGTGGGTTCGCGGCTTCGTTCATAGACGCGTAGCATGAGGTCGTAACAGCTCGGATTGGGGAACTTGGGCGCGCCGCCGAGCCCCCCATGAGCCGGGTCAGTGTCCCGTGTCAAGGCGCGTGCTGTCTGTGCAGGCAGATCTTCGACAGCGGCGGTTGGCCCGCCCTGCTGTGCCTGATCGAGCTGCCGGAAGCCCTGCTGAATCTGCACAATGGTGTCCCGCAGTTCATCATGCCGATGCCGCCAGGCTTCACTCAGGGCTATCAACACGCGCGCGAACGCGGGGCGGCCATAGCGATCGTCCGGCGGGAAATAGGTGCCGCCGAAGAACGGCTCTCCCTGTGGCGTGAGAAACACGGTAAGCGGCCAGCCGCCTCCCTGTCCCATCATCTGGCTGACCTGCTGGTAGATTTCATCGATGTCGGGACGCTCCTGCCGATCGACCTTGATGCTGACATAGCGCTCATTCATCAGGCTGGCAATGCGCGGATTCTCGAAGGACTCGTGCGCCATGACGTGGCACCAGTGGCACGCGGCGTAGCCCACCGAGAGAAGGATCGGCCTGTTTTCCTCGCGCGCGCGGCGAAACGCCTCGTCGCTCCACGGATACCAGTCCACCGGGTTGTCCGCATGCTGGCGGAGATAAGGCGAGGATTCTGTAGCAAGCCGGTTTGTCATGCTGGTCTCCATACGGGCGCACCCACCAGCGCTCATGATCAATTCGGGCAGGGTCGCGTGCCCTGCAAGGGCGCGGCCAACTGTGCGACGCGCTCATCGACCCGTCCGTCGGCCGTAGCCGCCACCAGAAAACCAGACAATCGGAATTGCTCTTCGAAAGCTCTAGCCTCGCGTCGGCATCCCGGATGTGCCGATGGCCGTGACGTCGATGTCGCTAATCCGTCGCACCGCGGCGCGAATGGCGGCGGCGTCGAGTTCGTCCAGTGGCACCTCGACGAGCGCCTCGACCCTGCATCGAATCTGCTGGAAAACCTGTTTGAATGCAGCACGTTTGCTTTCATCCGGCCCCTCCACGGCGGCGGGGTCGGAGAAGCTCCAGTGTGCCGATGCGGGATGGCCGGGCCACAACGGACATACCTCGCCCGCGGCCTGATCGCACACGGTAATAACGAAGTCCATATGGGGTGCGCTCGGTTCGGAGATGGCGAACTCGTCCCAGGATTTGCTGCGCAGATTCGCCAGGTCATACCCCGTTTTGCGCACCTGTTCGATGGCGAAACGATTGATCTTTCCGATTGGATTGCTGCCTGCGCTGTAGGTGCGAAACCGACCTTTCCCCAGCGTAGCAAGTAGCGCCTCTGCCATCACGCTGCGCGCCGAGTTGCCGGTGCAAAGAAAGAGCACGTTATACGTCCGGTCATTCATGAACGGCTCCCGGAAGGAACGGTCGCGAACGTCGCATCAGAAAGGTGCGGTCCGCGTATCAACCTCTTAAGTCTAGTCCCGTCACGTGCGGTACGGAGAATGCCGTGCTCAGCGACCGGATCGATAGGGCTGTCTTGCAATGCCAATGCTCAATTAACGCGTGCCCGTTGACCCTGATCTGCCGTAAATCGCGGCGACGCAGCGCTTGCCGCGCCTGTTCGGAATCAGTGACGGTGCACGCACGATGCAGTCGAATCCCTTCTGCACGAGCTGACCGTAAAGTCCATAGCCGCGCGTGCCCGCTTCGTGGACGATGCGGATGCTTCGCGCCTCCGGTGTCAACCTTGAATACAACGGGACCGTGCTGCGCGCTCGAGTACATGTGAATACTTGTCGAAACAGAAAAACCGGCTCACGCTAATGCCGTACCGCGCACACTGACCCGTGCCGATGAGCGAAGCTGACGAAGGGAGAGGCATGAGTCCGGTCGATTATCAACTAATGGAAGTGGCAAGCGGCAAGGCCGTGAAGATGTGGGCACAGGGCGTGGCTATTGAGGAGGCGTGTCGCCGGCAGTTGAGAAACATGGCCCGCATGCCGTTCGTATTCAGGCACGTTGCCGTCATGCCAGACGCGCACGTGGGCAAAGGCTCGACGATCGGCAGCGTGATTCCGACACAGGGCGCAATCATCCCGGCGGCCGTGGGCGTCGATATCGGCTGCGGGATGATGGCGGTTCGTACAACGTTGACGGCCGCGGACCTGCCCGCTTCGCTTTCCCGCGTGCGCAGCGCGATCGAACGCGCCGTGCCGCACGGCGGTGCGGTGGGGCGACGCGATCCGGGTGCATGGTCGCGTCCCCCGCCAGTCGTCGACGACGCCTGGAAGCTGCTGGCGCCCAGTTTTCAGCGCATCGTCGACAAGTATCCTTCCCTCGCGCGCACGAACAACCACGCGCACGTAGGCACGCTCGGCAGCGGCAATCACTTCATCGAGGTATGTCTCGATGGCGATGACAGCGTCTGGTTCATGCTGCACAGCGGATCACGCGGCGTGGGCAACGCGATTGGCAGCCTCTTCATTACGCTGGCCCAGGCCGACATGCGTCAACACCTTGCGAATCTTCCGGACAAGGATCTTGCGTACTTCAGGGAAGGCAGCCGGCACTTCGATGACTACGTGGAAGCAGTCGGCTGGGCACAGCAGTACGCGTGCTGCAACCGTGAGGTCATGATGAATGCCGTGATCGACGCGGTGCGCGCAACGATCGGCAAACCCTTCACCATCGACGAGCACGTGGTGAACTGCCACCACAACTACGTACAGAAAGAGCGGCACTTTGGCGTCGACATATTTGTAACGCGTAAAGGAGCGTTGTCGGCGCGGGCGGGCGAGTTCGGCATCGTACCCGGTTCGATGGGCGCGAAGAGCTTTATCGTTCGCGGCCTCGGCAACGAAGAGAGCTTCTGCTCATGCAGTCACGGCGCCGGGCGCGCAATGAGCCGTAAAGAGGCCAAGCGGCGCTTCACGGTCCAGGATCAGATCAGCGCGACGGAGCATGTCGAATGCCGAAAGGATGCAGGGGTTATCGACGAAATTCCGATGGCCTATAAGGACATCGACGCGGTGATGTCCGCGCAGCGGAATCTGGTCGAGGTGGTGCATACGCTGCGACAGGTGGTTTGTGTGAAAGGTTAGGACCTGACGTTTTTTTCGACCACCACGCAGGCACCGAACCCGGATGTCGGTCGTGTATCAGCTCTGGCCTTGTCATCTGTTGGCTGCCTGCCATTCGCGGAACGGCAGTTTGAGCGTCTGCGGGCGCAAGCGGCGATGGCAGGAAATGGCCAAACCGCCGATCGCCGCGCTCGATCGCCATGTTCGTTGCCACCGACGTCAGCGCGCGTCTCCATAGCCGGCGGTCGAGTCGTCAGACGTTCAACGGCAGGTATCAGAGTCAAACAGCCGCTTGGCATGGCCACTGCCGGACAAGTCATCGGCCATAGGTGACGTTCTCCTATCGACGCGGCAAAGGCCGCTCAACGACTCAGACCGGCCATTCGTTGCGTGTCAACTTCGAACGGCATCTCCATGCATCAATCAACGGGTGAATTCGACCCGTTGCGACCAGTCGCCATCGGCCTCCCGACTGACCGATCTTTGGGGTGATGGGGACGTTTGCGTATTCCGGGCAAAGGCCGATCGAAATCGGGCCGCAGATGCCGGACGGATGGACGCCGCCGGCGTTCGCTGCATACAAGGGGCCGCATGGGATGGTGCCGCATCAACCGCAATGGAAATGTAGTTGCTGACGGTGTCCGGGTCGCGACGGCGCGTCGCGTCATCGGGCGTCGTGCAATCGACCAGGCGGTAGCTGAGCAGTTCAATCAGCGTCAAGCAGCACGCCCAGCGCAAAGGAGGGTAACAGTTGGGTACGCTTACCGCCGGGGCCGAGGTACCGCGTATAGTCGATATGAAAGCTGCCGACCGGGTCATGACAGATCCCCTTGTTCTTCTCTAGGTATCGAAGTACAGGTAAAACTCCCACGGATGCGGACGCAGTTTGATTGTGTCGATCTCTCGTTTTCGCTTGTATTCGATCCAGGTCTGGATCACGTCGTCGGTGAACACATCGCCTTTACGCAGAAACGCGTAGTCGGCTTCGAGCGCGGTCAGCGCCGCTTCGAGGGAACCCGGCACCTGCCGTATGGTGCTGGCCTCTTCGGGCGGCAGGTCGTATATGTTCCGGTCAAGCGGATCGCCCGGGTCCGTCCTGTTTTCAATGCCGTCGAGGCCCGCCATCATCATCGCCGCGAACGCCAGGTACGCATTCGCCGACGGGTCCGGACAGCGAAACTCGACGCGCCGCGCGTTCGGCGAATCCGAATACATCGGGATGCGCGCCGCAGCCGAACGATTGCGCTGGGACATCGCCAGATTGACGGGCGCCTCATACCCCGGCACCAAACGCTTGTAGGAATTCGTCGTCGGCGCGCAGAAGGCCATGAGCGCGGGCGCATGCTGAAGCAGTCCGCCGATGTACCAGCGGCACATATCGGAAGTCAGCGCCCAGCCGTCCGCGTCGTAAAAGAGATTCAGTTCGTCTTTCCACAAGCTCTGGTGACAATGCATGCCGCTCGCGTTGTCGGCAAACAGTGGTTTCGGCATGAAGGTGGCCACCTTGCCGTGCCGACGCGCAACGTTCTTGCAGATGTACTTGTAGATCATCACGTTGTCGGCCATGCGGGTGAGCGTCGCAAAGCGCATGTCGATCTCGTTCTGTCCGGCGGTCGCGACCTCGTGGTGATGCACTTCGATCTGTACGCCCGCCTGCTGAAGCGTCAGCGCGATCTCCGAGCGGATCTCCTGCAGCGTGTCATGGGGCGGTACCGGGAAGTAGCCCTCCTTGTAGCGTTGCTTGTAGCCGAGGTTGCCACCGCCGTATGCGCCTTCGTCCCGACCGGTGGTCCAGTCGCCTTCGGCCGATTCGACATAGTAGTAGCCGCTGTGCTGGTCCTGTCCAAAGCGGATCGAGTCGAAGATGAAGAATTCCAGCTCCGGCCCGAAATAGCATGTGGTCGCGATGCCCGTCTGGCGCAGATAGTTCTCCGCCTTTTTTGCAACGTAGCGCGGATCGCGCGAATACGGTTGCTGCAGCACCGGGTCGACTACGTCGCAAATGATCGACAGGGTCGCCGTGCCGCTAACCGGGTCGACGAAAGCGGTTGCCGGGTCCGGCCTGAGCAGCATGTCGGACTCGTGGATCTCCTGAAAGCCGCGGATCGACGAACCGTCGAAACCGATTCCGGCACTGAACAGGTCGTCGTGAACTTCGGGGAGCGTAATCGAGAAGTGCTGCCAGAGTCCAGGCAAATCGGTGAACTTCAGATCGACGATCTGGATACTGTGTTTTTGCAGCATGTCGATCACATCGCTTGCGTTTTGTGGACGCATGACGCGATAGCTGCCCGCTTCGACGGACACTGCAAACGGCGAGCCGGTGATTCCTTGCGTACTGGCCATGGACTTTCTCCTCTTCCGGTCCGTGCGAGTGAAACGGCTGACGCGCAGCGGCTACGACCGGCACTCCATTGTCGAGAAGCAAATGGATCGAACCCTAAGACACTTACCGGCATTCTCCTGTGGGGCACGTCGCGTCGGTTCGGGGCGACCGATTGCGATCCGCGTCGGCCTCATAGTCGGCACCACTGAATTTTCTTCGTCATCAAACTCGATTCATGAAACGACGTCATCGCTCATCGCTTCTGATAGGTGCCAATGAGTTCGGCGTGGGTTAGTACGTGCCCCTGCATGGCCTTTTCAAGCGCCGCTTTGCTGGGGTTTTTCAAATCGGGCAGTACGGTGTCGAGCGCATACAGTTTGTGGAAATAGCGGTGGCGTCCCACGGGCGGACACGGGCCGTCGTAAGCAGCACGCTTGAAGTCATTGATACCTTCGAGCGTGCCGCCCGGCAGAGCCTGCGCAGTAGCGCCATCGGGCAGCCCGGTTGCCGTCGGCGGGATGTTGTAGAGCACCCAATGTACCCAGGTCGTTTTCGGCGCGGCCGGGTCCGGCGCGTCAGGGTCGTCGACAATCAGCGCCAGGCTTTTTGCGTTCACGGGCACGCCGGACCAGGTGAGTGGCGGGGATACATCGGCGCCCTCGCAGGTATGCTGCACGGGAATCTCGCCGTTCTGTCGGAAGGCTTGCGACGTTAGCGCGAGGGTCATGGTGCGCTCCTCGGCGTCGCAACCGTTTGATACGGGCTATTCAATGTGCGATGCGGCATCAATGTTTGTGCCGGTGCAGCCAACCCATATGGTGCGAATCAAGCCACAGGGCCATCCCCTCTTCTGGGTGATCGCGCCTGTACCGTTGCGCCACCATGAACCCTGCGATCAACAAGACCGCCAGGCCGACAACGAAGTAGATCATGGACTGTGTCATCGCAGCCTCCTTATTGGGTCGCGACCATGCTTATATTCTAGGTCAGCGCTTACCGAAGTGGAGTGCGACGAGCGCACGCATCCGCGGATTGAACGACAGCTTGCCGGGGGCGGAAGCGACGTTCGAATGACCGCGTGATCGCGTCGGCGACAGGCCGAAACTGGCCGATGCCGGTCGATGAGGTAGTTCGCTGTATTCCCACCGCCAGTTCGGCAGAAATGGGACCCACAGCAGTCACCCAAGTTTCCTCAATGCTGTCCGTCGCAAGCGTCTGTTATGAAGCGAGCGGTGGTCTTGACACGTACCGCAGAGCCGCGAAGCAGCAAGAGAAAACATCTAAACGGCCGAGGTAACCACGAAAGCGGCACCCAATGCTCACACATGCTGAGGTCTTTGACTCGCATATCAAGCGCCCAACGGAGTGCTGACTCCTGGCCAAC
Organism: Paraburkholderia hospita; assembly: GCF_002902965.1. Lineage (GTDB taxonomy): Bacteria > Pseudomonadota > Gammaproteobacteria > Burkholderiales > Burkholderiaceae > Paraburkholderia > Paraburkholderia hospita. The sequence continues at coordinate 409,490 of NZ_CP026109.1, forward strand.
GGTGCACAGCCGGCACGCAGAGTATGCTCGTTCCCAGGGATGCATCCCTAGCCGATCGTTACAGGTCGGAGGTGACAGACGCCTCATCGCAAAACAACGCGCAGTGGCAGTTACCTGGGGGTAACATCATCCCGGGAGGCAACACGAGAAACCATGAGTGGATCACCATGCGAAAACTCACCCCCGCCGGCCAGCAATGATCGAAGAAGTAGCCCAGCGACATGGGTTCAGCACGGATGCGGTGATGAGCATGCTGGAGTCTGTAATTCTGTTCTGAGCTTTCCCGCCTGGTGGCAAACCAGCCCGACCTGATTCGCAGCGGCAGCTTCCAGTCGCAGAACCAGGGTACCCAGCAGCAGGGCAACGACGGTGGCCGCCAGCAACAACAGCAGAACGCTGGTTACGGTGGCAGGAAGCAGCAGCAGACTGCAGCCGGACCAGTCGAACCGGTGAGTCTGTTCGTTCCGCCCGCGCCCGGCACCTCTGGCGACTGATGGCCCGCTGATCTGGGGCGGCCCAACACAACGGGTGCCCAGAACGACGTCCGCTATGCCTACTTCGCACCGCCCCGGCACCTGGCGATCGAAGTGAACGGCAAGGTGACGGTCTACGATACGCTCGATCACCAGATCAGCGGCTTCTCGCAGCAGCAGTCCCGCGGCGCGTCCCTCACATTCGCGAGCCAGCACGGCCTGGTTGCTGTCGCCAGCCTGCCGGTTGTCTCGTTCGGTGGGGTTCCGCAGCCGGCGGCGTCGCCGGTGCAGGAGGAGCCCGTCAGCACTCAGTCGGTCGCCCGCGAGGCAGACGTGTTCGCCACCATTGAGAAGCTCGCCGCATTGCACGCGAAGGGGATTCTCAGCGATGAGGAGTTCGCCGCCAAGAAAGCAGAGCTGCTGAGCCGTTTGTGAGCGTCCGGTCATTGCGCAGCGCAATCAGGGCAAAGATTTCGGTGGGTAGCGAATGGCGGCTAACCTGGGATAGCCACGAGTTTTTGAAGTCTGCAGCCTCGAATGCCTTTGAAGACGCCTGAAGCGCGACTTGTGCGCTGGCAACATCCATGGGCTTTCGTGGAGACAAGCCGAGTGCCAGCCACGGTACAGTGGACACCAAAGGCAACAGCAGTGTGCCGAAGCGCGCCTGCGTCCACGACCGAAATGAGATTGCGCCTCAACGTCCAGCCAGCTGCCTTTGTACAGCCGCGTATGCGGGGATTCCTGGCCTGAGGGGGGAACATGGACCGGACAAGGCATGGGCTGCTTGAATATCACGAACGCAGCAAGCACCACGTCAACATCTACGCCCCTGGTCCCGGGAGGCTCGACTGGACAACCCAGCCGGATCCGTTCCGGGTGTTTCACGGCACACCGCGCGTAGATCTGCCGTTAGCCGCGGAAACACTGACTACACGCTACAACGCGTTGCGCTGCGGCGCCCTGCCGCCCGCGCGCGCATTCGATCTAACCAGTCTGGCAATCCTGTTCGAACTCTCGCTCGGCCTGTCGGCGTGGAAATCTTATGGCGCCCAGCGGTGGGCACTGCGCTGCAACCCTTCGAGCGGAAACCTGCATCCGACCGAGAGCTATCTGCTGTGTCCCGCTCTGCCCGGTGTGTCCGCCGGGGTCTACCACTACCTGAGCCGGGACCATGCGCTTGAACAACGCGCCGCAGTGAACGATCTGCGATGGACTGAGGCGTTTTCGGACAGCGGTGTCCTGGTCGGCATAAGCTCGATCCACTGGCGCGAGGCGTGGAAATACGGTATGCGTGCCTGGCGCTACTGCCAGCACGATTGCGGCCATGTCATCGCTGCGCTGAGTTACGCAGCGACTGCGCTCGGCTGGCAGACGCGGCTGGTGGAGGCGGCTGCCGATGATGAACTGGCCGACTTGCTAGGATCGCACCGCAGCGCAGATTTCGTGGACGCCGAAGCCGAGGCGCCGGATGTGTTGCTCTGGATTGGCAATCCTGAATGGCGGCCTGATCTTGAGCGCATGCGGACCGCTTTGGACAAGGCGCAGTGGTCCGGACGCGCGAATCAGCTGAGCTCGGGATACGTGAAGTGGCCGGATATCGATTCGATCCATCGCGCCACGCACAAGGCCCGGACTCCCGAACCGACTTCGCCGAATCCAGAACTGCGCCCGCCCCCTGCGCAGCCCGCCCTTGATCTCCGCTGTGCCCAGATCGCCCGGCAGCGTCGCGGCGCGGTGAATTTCGATGGTACGACGCGCATCGCCAAAGCGGCCTTTTTCAGCATGCTGGCGTGCCTGTTGCCACGTCGCGACACGCCGCCGTGGAATGCCCTGATATCTCCTGCGGCAGTGCACGCGGCGCTATTTGTACACCGCGTCGACGGCCTGGAGCCGGGTCTGTATATGCTCGTGAGAAATCCCGGAGCGCTGCCGGTTCTCAGGCAGTCTCTGCGTCCGGAATGGCTGTGAAGAAGACCCGGGCCGGACTATCTGCCGCTCTATTTTCTACTGCCTTACGATTTGCGCACCGTGGCAAGGTTGATCTGCTGCCACCAGGATATTGCCGCCGACGCCTGCTTTGCGCTGGGAATGATCGCGAGATTCGAAATCGCCCTGAAGCAACCATGGCGTTACCGCCACCTCTTCTGGGAATGCGGCATTCTCGGCCAGGTTCTCTATCTCGAAGCCGAAGCCGCCGGAGTGCGTGCCACGGGGGTTGGTTGCTTTTTTGACGACGAAATGCACACACTGCTCGGAGTGAAGGATCACGCCTGGCAGAGCTTGTATCACTTCACAGTCGGTGGCGCGGTGGACGATCCACGCCTCTCTGCATTTCCGCCGTATGAGGTTCAGGCTTGAAGCGAGCGTCCCATGTTCCCCCTGGCGAGACCGCAATCGTCAGGATCAACCGGCGACTGAATTTTTACTATGTGATCCTCATCTTTGTCATTAACGCGTGGCGAAGCAAACCTGTCGGTGTGGGGATAAGACCGAATGCGGGTTGCCCCAGTACGGAACATAGAATCGCCGTCCGAAGTTCGCTCAAAGGTCTGCTTTCCAAGACCGTAACGGGTCAGACATTTCGTCGAAGACATGAACGCGCGTGATTTTGTGATGGACGCAGCGACCCGGCATTGCCAATCGCATCGGAAGCGTCTCCGTTGCCCCGTTTGCAACGCGCAGTCGAAGTGCCGGTTTGCGACCGAAGTGCCACGCCCGTTGACGGCCGCTCAACGCGCGGGAGCGGCAGCTCAATCTCGCCCGGGGGCAGTCTCTTCATGGCCCGATCCCAGTCCCACGGCGAACGGCCCAGCTCGCCGCACTTCCGCCCTTCGACCTAACGGGCACTCAACGGTCTCTTCCACGGTGGACTTGCCCCTGCATGACCGGACACGCGGTCACGCTTCGGTTGGTGAAGTTGCGCGCTGGCGGAATTCGCGTGGCGAGCAGTATTTCAAGGCGCTGTGCGGATGCGAGTCGTTGTAGTGGTCAAACGCGATAGCCAGGTTTTGCAGTGCGGTTCTGACGTCAGGCTTGGGCATCCATGAAACGTAGTCTCGCTTTATCGTTTTGACGAAACTTTCGGCCATCCCGTTGCTCTGCGGACTTCTGACAGGGGTCGTGACGGGCTTTAAACCGATTTTCCGCGAGAACGTCAGCGTTTCCTCGGCAATGTAGCAGGAACCGTTATCGCTGAGCCACTCGATTTCGCTGTCGGCCTTAAGCGCGCCATTGAAACGGTTCTCCACCGCCTGAAGCATCACGTCGCGCACCATGTCCCCGGTGTAACCACCCGTCGTCGCCGCCCAGCTTATGGCTTCCCGGTCGCAACAGTCCAGTGCAAAGATAACGCGCAAAGGCGCGCCATCATCGCAACGGAATTCGAAGCCGTCCGAACACCAGCGGGCATTGCTCCTGCCCACCGCGACTTTGCCGTCGTGTCGCCGCGAGGACGGGGTATGGCGAGGACGGCGTTCAAGTAGCAGGTTGTGGGCGCGCATGACGCGATAAACCCGTTTTGCATTAACACGTGGACGGCCCAGCGCGTCGCAACGGCGTCTGAGCAGCGCCCATGCACGCCGGTAGCCGTATGTGGGCAGGTCGGCAACGAGCTCCTGAAGCTGTGCAACAAGCGGCTTGTCATCCATGGTCGGTGTCTTGCGTCGGTCGACCCAATCGGACTGTCGCCTTGATTTGACTGCGAGATTCGAGCGCGACACACCCAGGACTTCACAGACCGTCTTCATCGGTCGTCCCCCGGCAGCAATGGTGAGCGCGCAATCAATTTTTTTGCCCGACCATACTCCACTGCTTCGCGGAGGATTTCCACTTCCATTGTCTTTTTACCCAGCAGTCGCTGCAGTTCGCGAATCTGCTTCATGGCTTCGGCCAGGTCCGATGCCGGCACCACCTGCTCACCGGCACTCACCGCCGACAGGCTGCCGTCCTGAAAGAGCTTGCGCCACGCAAACACCTGGTTCGCATTCACCTGATGACGACGGGCTACCCCGGAGACGGTGGCTCCGGGTTCGAAGGTTTCACGCACAATCGCCAGTTTCTCTTCAACCGAGCGCCGTCGGCGTTGCTCCGGCTGGGTCAGAACCTCAACGGGTTCCATGTTGTTAGTTGTAGGCTTAAACATAGGCGGAAGACTACCTCATAGTTTAAGCGTTACCCAGTGTCCGATTTTCGCGGGGGCCGGCCCACACGGTACAACGGTCACTCCTGCGCTTCCGGGATTTCGATTGTTCCTTCAAGATATTGAGCAGCCTGAGCAGAGATATACACCCGGTCGTTTTGTACGCGAAAATGAAGTATCCCGCTGCGCCGTGACACCTGCATGGCCACGAGTGCTGACCTGCCCAAACGGTCGGACCATAATGGTGCAAGCGCCGTGTGAATAGATCCGGGTCACCGGATCTTCATCTCCGCCATTGGCAGGCCAAATGTAGCGGGACACAAAATCATGCTTATCTCCGCGCGCTGTCACGACGACATCGTGCGGACCAAGTGCCGACAGCAGGTGCTCCGGCTCAATTGCCGAAAAAGACATCGCATTGCGGTCTTGGATTGCAGGACGATGAGCGGATGCCACCCGTGGCACTTCGGGTGGCTGGCGAGCCGCCATGGGACGTGTCAGTAACAAACTGTGCAGGCGCATCTGCGTTTTGCTACATCGCTGGCTGTGTGGATGGCTGCGCTCCTTGCTGCGTGCGGCCGGTCACACCGGGCGCTGAACTTTTGACGCGTCGTGACGCGTTGCTTCTGCCTCAAATCTCACGTGAGTTAAACATTGAATTGTGTGGGTGCCGCTCATTTCACCACCCGACATCTCGGTAGGTCCTCTACAGTCCGAATCAATGCGGGCGATGATCTCAATGTCCGCTGCTTGCTCGAATCATGCGTCAAGCTCACGCGAGATGGCGAACGGCCCTCGCGAGCCGCTTACGAGAAATCCGACTCGCAGCTTAGCTTTACGGCACCGACACTAGCGACTACGCTGCTATGAGAGTGGCGCTGGTCGGCCCTGAACTCATTCGCGGACCTTGGAGGAGAGCACGGCGGACGCCGAACAACTCTATTCAAATCTGGAGCCTCGTCGATGAACCCCGAAATCTATCAGCCGTCTATTGAAGCCTGCGATGCTTGTGCCGCTGCCTGCGATCGCTGCGCATCCGCCTGCCTCGATGAACCTGGCCGGGTGAACATGGCCAAATGTATTCGCCTCAACGCCGATTGCGCTTCGCTATGCCGCCTCACATCTGCGGCGTTGGCTCGACAAAGCCATTTCGCACCCGAGTTTTGCGAACTCTCCGCACGGATCTGTGACGAGTGTGCCGATGAATGTGCGCGGCACGCACCCGAGCACTGCGGCACATGCAGCGATGCGTGCCGGAGGTGCGCGGAAGCCTGCCGGGCAATCTAATGTCTTGCATCAGCGCGCCCGCGACAATGACGGCAGCGCCTCGCGTATTGGGTCGGAAAATGTCGTACCCGGCTTGAGGATCTCATGGACCCTCGGCTCCAAATGCAGGAAGTCACCATTCCGGTGGAAGACGCCTTCCTGATGCGCACGCTTGCGCTGCCACAGGACGCTCAATCACTGGTTCTGCTCGCGCACGGCAGCGGCAGGTCACGGTTCAGCCCTCGTAACCAGTACGTGGCCACCGAACTCAACCGGGCCAGCATCGGGACCCTGCTGATGGAGTTGCTCTCGAGCAGGAAGACACCGGTCCCGCCGCCCGCTTCGACATCGAACTGCTGGCGGTGCGTCTCGCAAGCAACGGCCTGGATCGCGGCGAAGCGGACGACACGCCTCTCGTATGGCTACTTCGGCGCGAGTGCGAGCACGGGCGCGGCTGCGGCGATCCGTGCGGCGCACGTGCCGTCGGTCCCGATTGAGGCGATCGTTCCGCGAGGCGACAGGCCCGACCTCGCCGGACGCGACGCCCTCGCCGCGGCGCAGACGCCGACGTTGCTCGGGGTAAGCGGGCTCGACGCCAATGTCATCGAAGTCGACCGGGAGGCTTTCGCTCTTCTCGAACGCACGAAGGATCTTGTGATCGTCCCCGGCGCGACCCACCTGTTCGAAGTGCCCGGCACACTGGAAGCCGTTGCGCGGTACGCGGTGCAATGGTTCGAGCGTTATCTCGGCGCCTAATCGCCCCCACGCAGCACGAGCGTGTCGTTAACGCGGCGCTCCACAGTGGCGCCCAACGGCTGACTCTCCCGATTCAGCGTTTCGTGTAACCATCGAATGCCTTCTTCAGGCGCCCGGTTGACCCGGAAGTGGCGTGTCTGCGTCGGCGTCATCGCCAGTTCGGCCAGCGTGCCCGTTTCAAGGTCGAGCGTGGGGAAATACATCAGCGCGAGGTCGCTGCGAAACGCTTCCTGACCGCCGATACCTTCATAGTCGTTGATGAAGTCCCCGGCACCGTACAGGACGAGTTTGCCTCGATACAGCTCGATGCCCTTCACGTGGTGCGACGAATGGCCGTGTACGAGATCCACGCCCACGTGCACGATGTATGTCACGCCCATGCGAAAAACATCGGGTCCGGCTCCAGGGTCACGCGAAACAGGGATGACGCACGCGGGCCGTCTAGCCCTCGAAATTCAACTTTCCCGAGGGGGCCGACGATGATGACTTCCTGTGCACCACTGTTGAGGTAGGCGTCGGCCTTGCGCTCAACCTGGTCCGCGTCATTGTCGTCCGCGAGCACCTCGATACACAGGTCGGGAACGGAAGGTAACGGGGCGTTCGAATCGATTTCGGGCCACTTTTCCTCGGGCATCCAGACGACGTCAGCAATGCGGATGCCGAACGATCGGGTTGTTACCGGCTGACGCATTGCCACGCGAGGCCCCAGTTGCGACGCAAGTTGGCAGAACATGTCGGTGACCAGGAATTGATGCCATGGACACACCCGTCGATGGGCGATGACTCGTCCCAGCGGGTCGATTTCGTATCCGCCCCGTCCGTCGCTGGCCGCGTTACCTGTCACTTTTTGCCATACTGTCAACAGCCTGTCTGGGCCCGGGAGATTTTGCGTTTTCATGGCGCTCTCCGCTGAAGAGTCAATTCCAGTGTATACCCTCGCGGAAGCATCTGGTCTAGGTCGGCCGCCTCGACGTTGCGGATACCTTGGTGATCAGGAATGCACGGCCCACGGCAACGGCGAATGGACGCCGGTCCCATCAAGGCTGGGAGCAGCAGATCGCCGAGTCGACTCACTCCCGTCAAAGCTCCCATCAGGAGACGGTAGTTCTTTCGCGCTATCTACCTTGAAGGTGAGCTATGGGTTTAGACGCGTCGCCTGTTCGACCATTGCCGCTGCAAAATCGACGACAACGGCATCGGTACCTCGCGCAGCTGCTGCCACTGTGACATAACCCGGGCCCGTTGTAACATCGGGAAAGCGGGTGCCGCGCTAGACTTCGAGTGTGTCAAGCAGTGCGCCACTCGACTGAGTCGTCAAGGCGGCATAACAGGGACGAGACTCCTCACGGCGTCGCGGGATTCACGTTCCACGTGTGCGCTTTGATGCGCAACGCGGAGCCTTCCCTCTGTGCAATGAGTAGGAAGTTTCCGCCAATGTCAATGGTCCGTTCGTCAGCTATGTTGATATTCCCAGACCAGGTTCCGGATTCCCAGGCCACATTTTCATCAGATGTGAAGAACCCTTGCTGGATTTCGAGATGGTTCCAGACTTTCGTCGCAACGTCGGCCCATTCTTCGATTCCCTTTCGCCCGGACACAGCTTCCTGGCCCGCCGGGATGAGAATGGCGTCTTCGGCAAACAGGGCGGCCCAACCGGGCGCATCGTGAGAGTTGACTGTATCGACGAACCTGCCGTTCAACGCGGCAAATGCCTGCGAGATGTCCATGGTCCTAGCTCCTTGAGGCGTAGTGAGATGCAGTTTGGGCGAATTGACGACGTGACAACTGGCTTCGCACGGCGTGCGATGCCACGTCCCTCTCCTGATTGTGAAAAAACGAGGGAAAGTAATCGCCCACCGGCTGTCCTTCGTTAGTCACAGAGACAGGAGCACGCGTGCGCCGGAGAGGCCGCGCTAGCGCGCTATTGACGGGATATCGAGGGTATGTGCCGGAAGCAAGTGTCCATAGTTGCCGGTTCGTCTTGATTCACTTCCTCCGGTCACCAAACAAGCTCACGACGAGGTAAGAAATATATACATAAGCCTAGGGCAGCGATTGGTGGATGGCAACCCGCGGAATATAAACAGCGTCACGACATATGGCTTCAGCTATTACGCAATAACGACGCCCAAACGGCAGCTTGGCGGCGGATATCCAATTCGGCACAGTCGTGCTCGCGATAGATACATCGACAGGAGATAGCAATGAGGGTCCTTTCGAACGCGCCGAAAGTGCGCTCGATTCGAAACACCGCAAGCGTCGCCGCTGTCGTGCTCACAGCGGAATGTGGGAACCGGCATCGCAGCGTTTGTAGGCGGGCCGCCGGCGTCAGGCGACGTAGCGGTCGCAGTGACAGCAATACCGTTAATCGACGTGCAACTTGTATCCAGCTGCTCCGCTAGCCCCGTGATGCTGCTTACGCGTCGCAGAGGTCGCTGCAAGGCCCGCTGTATCGAACGTCGAGCGAGGAATCATCCTTGAAAACCAGCCGTTTCAGGACGCCACAATCCTGAACGGTATGAACGGCGCTCCGGTTCACAAATACGCCAGGGCGCTCGTCGGGAAGAACGAGCTGCATCAATGGAGCAAATTTTCGCGTCGCTTCAAAGAAGTTCGCCTCATATGACGGCTCTGTAATCCCCAGCCAATACACGAGCGCGGCACCGGGGTGCCTGGCATCGCGCGCAACCATGCGCAGCGTCGTCATTTGCCCAACGAGGAGCGAAGAAAATTCGATGCACGGCACATCGCGCATGCTGGTCTCCGTAGGTGATGTGTGAGATTCATCGCGTGTCCCCAAGTCCGGTGTTACCGATGAACTTAGGTGCGCTCTCGATGCAGGAAGTCTTGACTCCCCGCACGCCCCGAGAAATGAGTATGGCCCGAAGTAGGCGTCACGCGCGGCGCTTTTGCGTCTCCAGCGCCTTGTCGCGAGCGCTGGAGACAGTCGCATTGCTGCATTGGCTCAGGGGGCGGCGGTTGCTAGCTCATGTACAGACCGCCGTTCAGTGAGAAGTCCGCTCCCGTAGCGAAAGCGGCTTCGTCGCTGGCTAGCCATGAGACAATCGACGCAATCTCCGAGGCTTCCCCAAGACGGCGAACCGGAATGCTCTGAACAATCGCGTCGAGGATCTCGGGCTTCACTTCCCGGACCATATCGGTCCCGATGTAGCCTGGTGACACCGTATTCACCGTGATGCCCTTTGTCGCCACCTCCTGGGCAAGCGACATCGTGAAACCGTGAATGCCCGCCTTGGCCGTCGAGTAGTTGGTCTGGCCAAACTGGCCCTTCTGCCCGTTGACGGACGAGATATTGATAATGCGGCCCCACTCCTTGCTGACCATTTGCTCAATGACCTGTTTGGTCACGTTGAACAGACTGGTCAGGTTGGTCGCAATGACGTCGTTCCAGTTCTCCCTCGACATCTTGCGAAATACGCCGTCACGCGTGATGCCGGCATTGTTCACCAGCACATCAATCTCACCCACCTCTTTCTTCACCTTCGCAATGGCGGCCCCGGTCGACTCCCAGTCCGCGACGTTGCCTTCCGACGCGATAAAAGTGAAACCCATCGCAGACTGCTCGGCCAGCCAGCGCTCCCGTCGAGGAGAGTTCGGCCCACAGCCCGCCACGACGGTGAGCCCATCCTTGTGCAGACGCTGACAGATTGCCGTTCCGATTCCGCCCATGCCGCCGGTTACATAAGCAATTCGCTTCGTCATGTCCTTGACTCCTTGCCGTTATGGTTAGTGCATGGAATATTCTTGCGACGGCGGCAAGAGTTTTCCTCGTAACTTGATAGCACTACTATTTTTCGCTTCAAGAATTCGAACTGCTTCGTACCGATGCGTCAACTTTCCACCAACGGTTCTACAGACGCGGTGCGGGCAACCGGACGTCAGCAGGCTCGAATATTTGCATGGCGTTCAGCCGGAAAGACTCCCTAGAAGGCAGCCGTCGCTCCCGGTGTCTGTCCGGTGCAAAGCCAATAGACGTCGAGATTGAGAAAGGTCGCAATCCGCGTGAACGCATTTAGCGGTGGAACCGTGATTCCACGGCGCCAGAATTGCACGTCGCGTTCACTCACGTCGAGCCGTCTGGCGGCACCAGCGGACTGATGCCAGCGCGCTTCAAAGCGGTGTCGAGGCGGGCGGCAAGGGCGCGTCTCAGGCTACTGTCCTCATCGCTACGCTGAAGATGCTCGATGGTTTGAGCGCTTTGATTCATCTCGTTTGAAATCTCTCAGAAATATTCTTATCGTCGCCGCCTCTTGGGCGTGCCGGTAAAGCTTACCAGCCATTTTGGCAATATCAAGTCACATCAGGCTATCAGCTTTGATAGTTGCACGCGCATACGATGCAATAGCAGGCGATAGTCGCCAGGGCAACGCTGGTTGACCAACCTGACGCGGGAACAGTTGTGTGCATCCGCGGAGTACCACATTTCGCCGCTCCTGCCGCACCAACACATGGCTTTTCGAGAACCGCTTTTTCCATACGCACGACGGGCGGCAGGCAGCAATATCCAGCCGCAATTGTCCCGAGGTTTGTAGGACGAATATCCCCGATGGCCGACGAACATGAAAGGCATTTGTAACACAGGTGTGCCTGTGCGGGACATACGCGTATACGATATTTGACGGAGGTCAAAGTCGGAATGACTAACCCTGTCCTGACGTGTTTTCATGATGAGGTTTGGGCACGCGCCTCCTCTGCCCCACCATTCCCATCAGAGGCGGTCCGTTACAGTCGCGTAACGTCACTTCGAAAACGGCTTGTATCACCGGACAAGGGAATCGACAGGAGTTACGGCAATGGACGATCGGTTTGATAGAAGAGAGCTGCTGCTTCACCTCGGGGACATGCTCGAAGCCTTGAACTGTTTGTCGATAGCAGGTCAACCGGACATGCTGGTCGCCCAACTTGCGGCGCAAGAGGAATCGCTGCAGTCCTTCAAGGTTCTACGGATGGTCGCACCGGGGATGACGGTGGGCGCGTTTGGCGCTTGCGTCGCCAGTGCGTTCTTCCATTGGCCAAAGGAACTGCTCGAGGCGGAACCCAACCGCAACGCGCTCGCGTCGACCGTCCAGCACGACCTGTTCGACGGCAACCCTGACGGCTGGAAGACGTATGTTGCCGATATGCAGGAGAAGGTGAAGTGGTTCGGGACCGGATTGCCCGAGATGAAAAAGCGCAACGCAGATGGGCCGCCGCTTGCCGCTGAGATGGATACCAGTCCGGCGGAAGCGTCGGTCGAGGAAGCACCGCTAGCCGAGTGGGATGAACCCGACGACAAGAGGGGATGGCCTTGGCCCCAGCCTGGTTCGACGTCCTGATGCGCTGCACGTCGTACCCGGGAAGGAACCGTACAGGGACGAACGACCGACGTCGCGTTTTCTGCGCAAAAGTGTCCGGCAGTGTTGCATTACCTGGCCAACGAAGGCTGTGACGACGACGCGGATGACTACGGTGCGGTGCTCTTTTCCTCGGTGTCTGATCCGAAGACTGGTTAGAAGCTTTACCCGAGCGATTGGTTGATATATGCGGTCTGATAAGTCCTCAGTTGCAAAATTACTCGTCCAACCTTCGCCCGTGCACGGCAGCGGCGTGTTTGCCAATCGGAATATCGGTCGCGCCGAGCTGATTTTGGAGTACAGGGGCCCGTGGGTCCCTGGCAATACTTCGTGCAAAGTGCCTCCAGTTACGGCAAGACTCTCGGCCACACGTTCCTGTTTGATATCGGTGATGAGACGGTTATTGATGGTACGTGCAGAGGCAGCAGCGCCCGCTGGATGAATCACAGTTGCGAGCTGAACTGCAAGGCGTACGTCTTCGATGGACGCGTGTTTTATTTACGCTTTGGCAGATATCAAACGCGATGAAGAGCTGACGATTGATTACGGGCTCGTCGTCGAGGGACCACGAACAGACGAAGTTCGAGAACTGTATTGGTGTCAATGCGGCTCGCCCTGCTGTCGCGGCATCATGCTCGCTGCCAAACGGTTTCAGACCGCCTGAAGTCCATGTACTGGACGGTCCGGCGGGACGACGATAATCGTTGCATGGCGCGCAGCGGGTCGCTGCGATTATGGCGAGTCTGGAATCTGAAGAAGACCGTCTGCAACATTGCGCACCGTCTTCTGTTCGCATGAAAAGCGGCGACCCTTGGCGCTAGCGAATCCATCGGGCGAGGACAATACGCTTCGTCATAAAGTACTGTGATAGCCCAATTCAATTGGTATCCCGACCGTCACCGACCTGTAATGGAATCTTCGTTGTTTTGCTCTACACCTGTCGACGCTCGGCGAGCACCATCGCATCGCCCAACGCGGAAGAATTTGAAAAGACAATCGCTGCTGAGACTACGTCTGGCAGGCAGGCTCGAAAATGTACGCCGACACGGTGGCTTGCCAGACGACACGCTTCATCACCTGGTCACCGTTGCCGAACATGCTGAACGTTGAACCTACGTCTTCAGGAGGCGAACATGACCGATTTTCAGGAGCAGGCAGTCGTGGCACAGCGCACAAATCTTGACTTCTTCTTCAACCTGGCCGGCACAATGCTCGAAGGCGAGGAAAAGCTTGTCCGACTGAATCTGGATATTGCAAAAGCGACGTTTGCCGATTGGTACCAACGTATGCAGGACAGGCTCGCGGAAAAAGACGCACAGGACGTTACTGACTTGCCAAACACGCTGGCGCTGCCCGCGGTCGAAAACGTCCTGACCTACGAACGTCAGGTTGCCGAGATTACTTCGTCCGTGCAGGCCCAGCTGGCAGAAGTTGTCAATGCTCAGTACCTTGAAGTCAACCGCCAGGTTCAATGGTTTATTGAGAATGTCTCGCAAAATGCCGCAGAGCAGGCAGTCAATGTCGCCCAAAAAGCAACGTGAATGTCCCAACGAAAGCTGCATCACAGGTGAACGAATCGGCTGACGAGGCAGTCGGGAAAGCTGCTAAAGCAGCGAAGCGTAGTCGCGGGACGCGGCGAGCGAGCGCTTTGACTACGCGGCGATGTGTCCGCCGTCGGATAAGTCCAACTGTCGTTATCACTGGCAGTTTTCTGGCGCACGTCATGTCCGCCACTTTGACCTCCGTACCCGGCACGCTCGCAGGCCGCGAAGTGCGTATGGAATACTCTGAAGACTCGCACCGCGACGAAATAGTCGTGGACTTAAGGTAGCGGAGGATGGGCCCCGCTTTTCATCAACAACTATCAATTCGCTTTTAATTGACCTATGAGAAGCTCTACAGTCAATGTCATTTTTTTGACGTCCACTTTACCGGCTACCACACACGAATGCGAAACAACGCGGCCGGTTGAAGTCGACATGGCTGGCAACAGGTGCTCCGGCACCTATCGTGTGACGGCGGTTTCCGTCGACAGCGAAACTCATCCGAAGGTCGATGCGCGCCGCCTGCTTTCGGACCTGTCGTCAAGCCGATGCGAGGAAGCACACGCTTGCTTCAAGGTGGTCGACAAGGACTCGTTGACACTTTCGGGCAGCAAATGACGTTACCGCTTGAGGGAGATGCAAAAAGTTGCTGCTCCCAGAAGTGGCTTTTCTGAGCGCGACCATCATTCCTCTGCTACGGCCCCTCAACGTGGGGTTGAAGCGTGATGGTGAGCGTCGTACTGGCAGATTTTGTGCCGTCGCCCCAGGCCGTCGCCGTCCGGTTTAGCAGGATGTACCCGCCCAGTGTCCCGATGTTTGTCGGAGACAGTTGCAGGTCGTAGCCTTGCGTCGAAAGCGAGGCGTTGAACGCGTAATACTCGAATCCCGTTGTCGACACGCTGTTACTGTTTGCGGTGTACGAGAAGCTATCGATGAGGCGTGACTGCTTAGGGCCGTAGTCGTGAAGACGCGAACGGCCCCCGGGGGCTTCCCGCCCACAATGTAACTGATAGTGCATCGAGACTGCCGCTGGTCGAGCCGCTACCAATCCCGCCGGAACTGTTCGCGTTGAAAGCCACCGAGAAGGTGCCGCGCCCCACCCCGTCTGCCTGCTCCTGACCAGACACGACTGTGGTTACCGGGACAACCGCACCGATGGTCTCGTCCCTTATCTGCCAGCCCACCGTCGGCGTTACGGGTGGCGCGTTGACGGCTGGTGCGCAAGCCTCGAACAAGAGGGTGAGGGCAAGAGCAGACGCGGGATTGGCAAAGCGCAGAAGCATGACGACCTCCGAAGGGCACGAACTCGGGGTAGCCTCGACGGCAAGGCTCGCCAGGCAACGCCGGTATGGCGCTCGCTGATGTATCGACAGGCTCCAGCAACCGATATCCGGGAGCGCCTGGAGGTCCAGCTGAGCAGACGAAGCGCCAGCTCAGAACTTCAAAAGCGACGCGATAGCGGAAAGAGGAAAAGACAAAACCTCCCGCAAAGAAAACTAAGGAGTGCGCTTACGGGGCGCATGCGAAATCAAGGCCTTCCGGGATAAAGCCAAACTTCTGCAGCGTGCACTGCGCAACAGCGAGGCCCGACATCTGTCAGGAGAGAAAATAAGACTGCCTGTTGCGCGCTCATTTTGGCGACCATCGGAAGCTCAATGTGGGTCTTTTGCGAATGAAAGCTAATCCGCAAAAAGACCCACCACTTTCGAGTAATGGATTTAGTGGCCGCTGTCAGCGTTGCATTGTGGGAGATGACCACAGGTGGCCCATCCCGAGCGGGTCAAACTACCGCTCGCGCTGGTGCTTCCGGATACACCACCATATCCAGTCGTGCCCGGAGAGGCGCTGGTCGATGTGCCGGGAGAGGCACTGGTAGACGCCGATACCGATTGAGCATCTTGCTGCCCTGACGTGTCCTGAGCTTGAACCGCGCTCGCTAACGAGAAAGTGCCCAGGAGCGCTGCAGACATGAGAAACGTCGTCTTCATGGCTTACCTCCTTTACGACATCAGGTTTCAGTTTTGCAGCCGCTATGACACTGGCAATGGGTGAAGGGGCCGGCATGTGCTTTAGCACAAGACGATGCCGGTGATTCCACCTGATGCCGGAACCCGGTTACGGGGATGTTGTTCCTGGCGTTGGCCTTCTACCGGGCTCAGGGAGAAACAGGTATCGCGGCAAATCCGCGATTGGCGTTCGAGGAGACAGGAGGCACCTGAAGAACGGCCGGAGGGCCGGTAAGCCCGGTACGCGAAAAAGGAAGCGCACGACTTAACCATATGTCGTCTTCCGGAAAAGACACTAAGCCTTTCGTCATATAGCGCCGGTCGTTCGTCATATAGCGGCCCATAAAGGTGTTTCACGGCCACGTTTCACGGGCCTGTTTCGGTTTCGGGGCAATTGCTTGCACTAGAGATTGGGTTTGCCTTCAAGCGGTCTGTGCACCAGAACGAATCAGCTGTCTCAGTGGCGGCCCATCAGCCGGCGCAGCCATGAGTCGCGAGAAGTGCGGATGGCTTTCTTGTAGGCGTCCCACAACTCCGGCGACTTCCAGGTTCTACCGGCCGACAGCTGCTCAAGCATGGTCGCCCGGATGTGGGGTGTATCGTTGAGCACCCATTGCCCCGCGAAATCACCGAACTATTCGTCCATCGTGTAGGTGCCGTCGTATCCGCGCAGGTTGACGGTTCCGGTGTAGCCGTCGCGGACCAGGTCCTGGACGTTCGGCAGTTCGTTGAGCGCCTGCTGATAGGCGCTTTCCAGGTCGAGGACCGGCCAGTGCTCCTGGATGGGATAGCTGGCACAAAGCGCTCGCACCCGCGTGTCAACGCTCACTCGCACCGCTGGCGTATCAATGAGCGGACTGATTTTCTGCGCCCGGAGTGCGTCAAAGAACTCCTGAACCGTCAACCGGTCGGCCATCGGTTGTCTCCATGCGAATGAAGTATCAAAACCGATGATACTGCCGGGTACCGCCACCTCGACGGGTATGCGCGGCGGTTCTTCCAAACACGGATACGTGACTATTGCTGTTCTTTAACCAAGACGCGGGAGTATTTCGCGAAGCAAAACGCTGTGATGTCAGATGCTGACAACGTGCTCGTAGAACCAGTCGTTGAATGCATCGAAGCCCTGCACAGTCCACCCGAGGCGGTGCGCGTTCTCGCAGGGGCGCACCAGCATCCAGCACACAGCCTCCTCGGGGTCAGCTTCGAAGTCCCGCGCATTGGTTTTATCGAAGCGCAGCGGGGCGTTGGCGACACAGTTCTCCGAGTCATTGAAGGTCTTGCGGTCCAGCGGCCGGCCATGGAACCTGGTATGCACCAGGTCGGTCGCATCGAACTTCCAGTCCCGGACCGCCAGCTTGCCGGCGTGCCGCAATGCCTGGCCCAATACACGTTCGGTCGCGCTCGCCGGGTGATTGCCGAAGCGAAGCGGCGGCGCTCCAGGAACACTTCGAGCGCCATCTCCAGCTGCGCGCGCGACGTCGACGCGATCGCAGGTTTGCGATGTCATGCTCATGCTCCAGGAAGCACGTGGAGGTTCCGGTCTACGGCTGCTCCTCCTCAGGTTGGCGTCGTCGCCCTCAGGCTCTCCCATACCTCACGCAGGGCGCGGCGCAGTTCTTTCGCGTTGACCTCCAGGTCTGTAAAGACGGCCTTCGACTTATCACGCTTTTGCACCTCACGCGCGCCATACTTTCCCGTGCCGTACTTCAACTGCAATGGGACTAGCTTCTCAATCTGTGTTGACGGCGGACGCTTGCCATAGATAACGGCGTCCTGCTTAACGAACTCAGCGATTTAACACAGGCTGGGGTATCCGCCATGGATCCGCTTTGGCCCATCCCGATACGATGCTACGGGCTACAGCTTGCCGTAGCTGTGCAGCCCCGACAGGAACATATTGACGCCGAGGAACGCGAAGCTCGTCACCAGCAGGCCCGTCAGCGCCCACCATGCTGCGACCGCGCCGCGCAGGCCTTTCATCAGACGCATGTGCAGCCACGCCGCGTAGTTCAACCAGACGATCAGCGCCCAGGTTTCCTTCGGGTCCCAGCTCCAGTAGCCGCCCCATGCTTCGGCGGCCCACAGCGCGCCGAGAATCGTCGCGATCGTGAAGAACGCGAAGCCGACGGCGATCGACTTGTACATCACGTCATCGAGCACGTCGAGCGTCGGCAGGCGGTCGGCCAGCACGCCGCGCTCCTTCATCAGATACGCGACGCCAACCATCGCCGACAGCGCGAAACTGCCATAACCGATGAAGTTCGCGGGCACGTGAATTTTCATCCACCAGCTTTGCAGCGCGGGGACGAGCGGCTGGATCTGCTGCGCGTCGCGCGCGATCGAGTACCACATCAGGAAGCCGACGGCCGCGCTGATCACCAGCAGCACGAACGCGCCGAGCGAGCGCGTGTTGTAGTGCTGCTCGTAGTACAGGTAGAAGAGCGCCGTAATCAGGCTGAACAGCACGAACACTTCGTACAGGTTCGAGACCGGAATATGGCCGACGTCCGAGCCGATCAGGTACGACTCGTACCAGCGCACCATCAGGCCGACAAAGCCCATCAGAACGGCAACCCACGTCATCTTCGAGCCGATCGCGGCGCCCGTCGGCGAACGCGACAACGTGCCGATCCAGTAGAACAGCGTGGCCAGCACGAACAGCGCGCTCATCCACAAGATGGCCGACTGGCTCGACAGGAAGTACTTGAGAAAGAACGCGTGATCGGCGCGGGCGAGGTCGCCGCCGTAAATCTGGATAGCCGACAGCGACAGCACCGCGATGCACGCCATCAGCAGACGCGCCGGCTTCCAGCGCCAGCCGAGCGCGACGAAAGCAGGCACTGTGCATACCAGCACCAGCTTGTCGTAGTAATTCATGTAGTCGTCGTAGCGCGACAGCGCAAACCCGGCACCCGCCACCATCGTGAGGGCGAACAGCCAGTCGAGAGCGTTCAGGCGCTTCAGCAACGAACGCGTCCGGGCATCGGCGATCATCGCTTCGACGTCCAGCTGCGTGGCGGCTTGCTGCCGTTGCGCGCGAGGCACGGAGACTACATGTGTCTGCTTCATGGTCTTCACCATTGCGAAAATCGCGTCGAGGCGCATGCGGACCATCACTGATTGACGGATGGTTCACCAGCTTTCTTTGAATGTGGGTCAACGACCTCTTCTTTCGCCGGCGGGTCTACCGCATCTTCACGCACGGGCGACGCAGACTCCGCTGCTGGCGCCTGCGGGAAGGCCTCGACATATGCCGCTACCGCATGCATGTCCTGCTCCGACATGTTGGTACAGATGGCCTTCATGGTCGCTCCGCGCGGCCTCGTATCGGTCTGCTGGAACACCCGCAACTGCTTGACGACGTAGTCCGCATGCTGGCCCGCAAGGCGGGGAAACTGCCCCACTCCTTCGCCGTGCTGGCCGTGGCACGCGACGCAGGCAGCCACGCCCTTGGCCGGCAGACCGGACGTGAAGATCGTCCGCCCTTCATCCATCAGTTCGGGGGCGGCCGGTTCGCCGGGTTCCGTCGCCAGACTCGAGAAATAAGTCGCCAGGTCTTCGATCTGCGCATCGGTCAGGTGCGTAAAGCCCCACATGAATCGCCGCGCGTTGGGATCGGACCGGCTATGCGTCTTGAAGTCCGTGATCTGATCGACCAGGTACTGATGCGTCTGTCCAGCCAGCTTGGGAAACGTCGGCGAAACGGACACACCGTTCACGCCATGACAGTTCGAACAGACCTGCAGAGCGATTGTCTTTCCGGCGACTGCCGGATTGTCGACCTGTCGGGACCGTTCCAGGTCATGACAGCCCGAGCTGGCAACCAGCAGCCCGACAGTGACGATTTGCGCCATCCTGTTCATGTCGAAACCTCCTGGGCGTTGCGGTCACTGCTACCAGTACGCGGCCCACAGATAGACGAACAATGTGTCGTTGTCCGACGCGTTGCGCCCCATGCCGTCGTAGTTGGAGCGCGCGCCAAGGTATTTGGTGAAATGCGTGTACTGCACGCCAATCCGTATGTTCTGCACCGGGATCCAGAATATCTCTGGCATCCAACCCGATGTGGCGGGTGAAAAGTTCGCGCTGCTGCCGTAAGCGGCGCTGTCAGTGCTACCTGTCACGTTGAAATAGGACAGGCTTATGCCGTACCGGGCCTGATAGATGTACGACACTTTCAACCGAAGCGAATTGAGCGTCGCCGATTGGCTGTCGCCAAGAACGAGATTATTTGGATCGCTGATGTTCTCGTGTATATATCGTGCCTGCGCGGTAATTGTATGCGGCTCCAGAATGTACTGGTACTGCGCATCGAAACCGATATCGGTAAAGCGCGTCACACCCTGGTCGAATATCGGGAACGCGTTCGAGTCGTTTGGGTAGATCTTCGCGTTCAGCCCGAACGTACCGACCATGACACTATTCGCACCCCAGTCGTGTGTTAGCGCGAGGCGCCAATACGGGTTATAGCCGCGCAGATAGGTCTGCGGGTGGGCGGTGTCTCCTTCCTTGCTGCCCTTACTCAGGAACGACCAGATGCCTTCGGCCGTCGCGTACGCGCTCAACTCTGCATACACCGTCTTGTTCCAGTACAGGTAGCTGCCGATGCCCGCCACCTGTTGCGCGAGACTGCCTTCGAAGACAGGCAGGAACTGCGGTGCCCCGACTGTGCTCGTCGGCGACGACAGATACGGATAGCTCCATGAAGGAGCCGTATTCCAGACGTCCTGCACCGACGGGCTGTTGTTCAACGTCACGCCCAGAATGAGGTCCTTCGCATCTCCTATGATTCGATCGACGTAGCGGATGTCCGTGTTATCCGATCCCC
Organism: Paraburkholderia hospita; assembly: GCF_002902965.1. Classification (GTDB taxonomy): domain Bacteria; phylum Pseudomonadota; class Gammaproteobacteria; order Burkholderiales; family Burkholderiaceae; genus Paraburkholderia; species Paraburkholderia hospita. The sequence continues at coordinate 429,858 of NZ_CP026109.1, forward strand.
AGTGACCGACCCAGGTACCACTGGCGTTCTGGTGATCGTAGTTCGTGTAGGTATACTGGGCGAAGCCGCCGATGTGGTCGGTGATCTTGCCAGCGAGGAAAATACTCGCCGCATCCCACGTCAGATTACCGTCTTTCGGCGAAATCTGATTGCCGTCGATATCGTGGTTGTGCCGGGTCTTGGTCACGTCGACTGTGCCCATGACGGCAAGCGGAATCGTGCGTTCGCCGAACGTATAGCCATTCAGCTTGAACATGCGTCCATAGGGCGTGAGTTCTGGAAACTGGCCGCCGGCGTGACAGGCAACGCAGCTCTGCCCCGTCTGTCTCGCGAATATGGGCAACGCGTGCGCGGGAAAGGTCTGCAACATACACAGCACGGCGAGCGCCGCCAGCAAGCCCATGTGCAGCAGGCGATAATGCGCGTAGCTGCCCTTCAAAGCCTGGTTCATGGCCGTCTCTCCCCCTGCATGCCGCGTGCATGCATTCAGTCGCCGCTGTTACCTGTAAAGGCAAAGACTGAAAAGGCATCCACGTATTGCGTTCACCGGCATCGCCATCAGCGTCGCTTCCCGATGACGCCATTTCGCTTTGCACGCATGCTTATTGTGTGGAGAGCCCAACAGGTGAGACATGGGTTGACCGCTCACTTCTGCGATAGGGTAAGCACGCCAAGCTGAGGTGTATCACTGGACTTTTGTAAGAGGGAATCGGAGCTTTGTAAGGAAGCACGCACACGTACCGGGCGAACACGAATTCCGGTTAAGACACAGCGGAAATAAAAAAGGACCCAACGTGCTGTCGAGTCCCGTAAAAGATGGCCTTTACCTGAAATCAATCGACGCAGGATGCAGCCTTTATTGACCCTGCGGCGTTGACCATCTGCGTGGACCTGAGAAACAAGCGGTACCGGATCGACTACGAACTACCAGGTAGTGGGCTGGAGACGAGTACCGCAGCGACGACCGGTACCCCAGCCAGTACCACCGATTCGATATGCAACACTGCGACAAAGCGTCTTAGAGGCTTCACTGGTGGCGTCGACGAGGCACTCGGATTAACGGTGCGAACAAATACGATTATTGAGCAAGACATCATGCATCTCGCTCGGGTTTTGCGCGCGTTCGTTTTTCGATGCACACCTGATGTCATCACAACGCCGTACTGGCGCAACCGACTTCACACTCTTTTCCAATCGCTACATCTCACCGACTACCAACGTCACTGGGTCCAGGAGCTCAGCATGAGCTTCACGAGTTCGAACGACGGAGTTTGCACGACCGTTAGCGGCATGTACCTCGCGGTAAAGAAACTGCGCCGCCGGAGACCCACTATGTCCGGGCCGGGCGAATCCGTTCACTGGCAAACGGCGCGATGTCTCCTGGCCGCTCCAGAAGATACCCCTTCCGGTGCGGAAACACCTCACTGCGGAGTGGCTGCTCAGTCGATCATGGGACGTCGTCTCGGCCCCTGCATTGCGAGCGACCTGATTCGCCCGGATCTCGAGGTTAGAACCGAGTTAACTCCTGGAAATCCTCACCTTTAGCTGGTTTGAAAGCCGGTACAAATGACAGGTGCCTTCCCGCTTCCTGAATCTACCGAGCCCGGTGGTGTTGTGAGACATTCACTTGAGCGCATATTTTAAGACATTTTCTTGATTGTGATGCGTCATAGAATGCACGTGCTTGCTGCATAAACAGATTAGCGAGCACCTCCCAATTCGAAAGAGAGTCAACCACGACCATGGCAAAGACTGCAACAAAGGCTGCACCGAAAGTCGCCACAAAGGGCAAAGCTGCTGCACCCGCTACCCAGGGGGGTAGCGCAAAGGCTGCAAGTGGTCCGGGTAAAAATCTGGCCGCTGGCGCGCCCGAGAAGGAGAAGTTCACGAAGGCGTCGCTCGCCGCGCACGTTGCACAGGCGGCTAACGTTGAGCCGAAGGCCGCCAAAAGGCGGTGCTCGCCGCATTGGAAGACACCATGCTCGGCTCGGTCCACAAGAAGGGTGCCGCCGAGTTCACGCTGTCGGGTCTTCTGAAAAAAATCAGCGTTCAGCAGATCCCGGCAAAGAAACGCCGTTTCGGCAAGGATCCGTTGACCGGCGAGGAGCGCTGGTTCGATGCGAAGCCAGCCACGGTTCGCATCAAGGCGCGCGCGCTGAAGAAGCTGAAGGACGCAGCGGCTTAGCATGTAATACAGTCGTGCCTGGTGCGTGGCAGGCGCCAGACGGACCCAGTACCGGGCGCCCGCCGGCTTCGTTTCCGCACTGTCCGCGGCCTACGCGGCACGCGTGTTAATCCTCGCGGCTACCGTCTCTCCGGCCATCAGGCCGGACCACAGCATGATCCCGCTGGCGGTCTGGGACCGGAACTATCTTCGGGGCTATTGTGGGTTCGATGCAGCCCGTCCAGACAGCGCGTGACTCGCTTGATCGATGATCGATTTCGCGGTGCCAACAACAAGCGCGCGGTCGATGTCGGAGGTCTGCCAGCGACCATTGCTATCTCTCGCGAACTGCAGTTCCGCGTGGAGGGTCGCACCTTGATCATTTGACTGATCCGGCCGTAGGACGATGCTAGCGTTGCAAGTGAATACAAGGCTACCGGTCGCGTTCGATGCTTTCGCGCAGTCACCATCGGATTTCACTGATGCCACCGTGTCGGAGGTCGGCAGCGGATTGCCCGCAAGGGCATTCAGGCCTCCCTTGTTCGCCGCGTCCAGCGCCCGACGGACGGCGCCATCGATGTCTGATGTACCCGGCCCTTCGTGCGGCCCCCCACACGCAGTGAGCGCTGCACACGCTAGCGCCGCCGGCAGCATTCTTCTACGGTTCATTCTAATTCTCCCTCTCGGGCAACATTGCCCATGTCGATTATTGCATTGTGTCCCGGAATCTCGTCGTCGCAATCCCGTAGCTCACCTCCGCCAGCAATCCGGTAAGCATCATGGCAAGACATAGCGTCTGCGCGGTGTTCATGTTGCCTTGTCGACGACGCATCGCATCGAGCGCGATATGGGACGCGGAAACGGATATCTCGACGGCATTCGACTGCGGTTGCGATTCGGGATTTCGATCACCCGAAGACGATGGCTTTAGGCAGTTCGCAGCCATTGTTGACCACCTGCGACCGACAGCTGCAGCGTGCGCCCCTTTTCTGCGTTTGCCGACGCCGGCGACCGGCTAGACAGGTTTCGCGCTGGGAGTCTTTTGAAGACATAAAGGTATAAGCGGGTTGCGTCGCGGCCTCAAGGATGGCATCAATAGAGCAAAGCGCGCCGGGGCACTTGTCGTTGCTCTGAGCATGACACTTCAAGTCGATGCGCGTGAACGGGTGGGTCTTGTGTTTTGTCGCTTGTCGTTACGACCCAAAGCGAAACGGTCATAAAAGAGGCGAGTCGGACTCGCCTTGAATGCACGTCCAGCCTTATGCCTACTGGCTGGTGTGTGCCGAAGCCCGGTGTCGTTATTACATCTTGGTCACGGCATCGGTCTTGGTGTCGGCCTTCACTGGCGCCGTCGAGACTTCGTTGCCGGCATCGGTCTTGGTCTTATTCGCGGCCGCTTCGGTGCCTGGCTCCTTCTTGCTCAGCTTGTGCGCTTGAGTCTTCTTGACGTGCACCGCGGGCTTCTTGTTCGCGTGAACTTCGGCGCTAGCCTTATCAGTCGCCTTGCTGGTTGCCTTGTCGGTCGCACTGCCGGCTTCCTTGGCCGCGCCGTTGATCTTCGATGCGTCCGTTTGCACTTCGGTGCTGGCCTTCAAGTTGGTCTGGCCGGCTTGCGCCGCAGCGGTTGCGGCGGCGGTCGAAGGCGTCGGCGCAGCGGTCTGTGCAAAAGCTGTCGAAACGAGCAGAGCGGAAGCGAGAGCGGCGTAAATCGTCTTCATAAGTGACTCCTTGTTAGGCGCCCGAGGAAATTCAGCGCTGCCCGTTTAACGGAAGCCCACCGGAAGGAGTTGACCATGGAGTGGTGACAAAGCGTAAGCTTTGTGACGGCGCAAACGCTTCCCGCTTTCCGGCAAAGTCGCGTCATACGTCGTCACCACGGCGCTCAGCCGATCTCTCCTGTTCGACACGAGCCGTAACATCCCGCGCGATGGCGACCGATCCGCACACCACACCTTGATTGTCACGGACCACTGCAAAAGTCATCTCGACATCGAGCTTGCGCACCGTCTTGTGCACCGCGCGGGTCAGCGAGACGCGGCCGTGCAGACGCGTCGTGCCGTTCGTGATTGCAGCTTTAACCGCGCCAATGTGCGGCGCCCAGACGCTCCGGGATGATCAGATCGAGGTTGCCGCCTATCGCTTCGGGGGCACTGTGCCCGAACAGAACTTCAGCCGCCGCGTTCCAGCGCTGGATCGTTTCGGACCGATCCGCGTGGATGATCGCGGTCGTCGTCTGCTCGACAATCCAGTCGCTCAGTGCCCTCGAGTTTTGCATCTTGCCGCTCCAGGTTGTGATTCGAGCTGGCAAAATTACGACACAAACCGCCAGGTGGCATGTGTATCCTGGTGTACGCGCCAAACACCCGATGTCCCGGGCGTGCTGCCCAGCGCTAATTTTTCTCAGCACACGCAAAGCAGTTGAGCACGTTGCGCTTTCTCTGCATGATGCGCTATAAATGAAAGCCGGGCACACAGCGCACGCAAAGCACACTGCCCTTTTCGGGTCGCGCCGCAGCGGTCATCCCGAGACATCACATGATCGCAGGGCAAGGACGGCAGCCCTTTCTCGGCGCCGCATTGAGCGGCGTGGTCGCCAGCGGCTCCAGCACAGCGGTTCAGAACAGTGCTCGACGCGCGGATCGACGCCGTTGCCAATCAGTTGATGACGGCGACTGGCCTACCGGGCACGTTGGTCGCGGTCGTGCGCGATCTCAAGACCGTTAATGCAAATGGCTTTAGCACGCGGCTCGTCGAATCGGGGCAGCCGGTCGATGCCGACACCGTGTTCCAGCTAGCGCCGCTCTCGAAGCCGATCGACACAACAGGTCGTCGCGCACCTGGTGGGAATCGGCTCGGTGCCGTGCGACACGCCGGCGCGCTCGAATCTGCGTTGGTTTGCTCTGTTGAATCTAACTGTCAACGAACATGTGACCGTCGGCGACCTGTACTCGCATCGCTCGGGCTTGCCCCATCGCGCAGGCGCTCTGCTGGAGGACATAGCATATGACCAGAAGACCATTCTCGAGCGCCTGCGTTATTTGCCGCTCGCACCGTTCCCCGCTCGTACTTCTATACGAACCTCGGTTTGACGGCCGCCGCCGACCTCGACTGGGCGACGCTGTCGGAGCGCACCCTTTTACCAGCCGCAGGGCATGACGAGCACGAGCTCGCGCTACGGGAATATCATCGTCCGCAAGAACCGGGCGACGGTACACGTCAATCGTGATTGTCAATGGGTCGTTGGTTCAGGTTCGAAGTTCGAAGCCCGATGCGCAATCGCCCGCCGGCGGCATGAGCGCTTCCGCAAACGACATCGCGAAGTGGCTCACGATGATACTGAGCAACGGCGTATTCAATGGCAAGCGTGTCGTCGATGCAGACGCGCTCACAGCCGCGCTCAGCCCCGAATCCCAGACCCAGCCGCCGGGTGATGGACAGGGCACCAGCAACCATGGTTCGGCTTCAATGTCGGCAAACGAATTGCGACAGGCAACGGTTTTTATGTCAAATGTGTGCTATCAGATGCCCGACCGACGCGCGCCGACGCGGGTCATGTTTTCACAACACGTCACGGCAGCCTATCGTGCCGACTCTCGTGTGAAGTCGTTTCGTAAGGCGCGAGATGCTAACAAGGATTAGAAGTCGCCGTTACTTATGCTGAACGGTTTCTGGTTAGCCCGATTGATTCATAGGACAAACGACATACGCCCCGTCGCTCGCGTCCCGCTTCAATAACCGGCTTCGGGTCCGTCTCGTGATTGCGATTACGGCGAATATGACCGGGCCGATCGCGAGACCTTCGACCAACTCGGGCTCGACGGGCAGACTTAGGACGTGCAACGCCTTGAACGCGGCCGCTATCAACGAAAGCACGTAATAAGAGATCGCCGCAACGGATAACACCTCGACTGCATGCTGCAAATGCAACTGGTTGCGCGCGGTGCGCTCCATACCGGCGAGCAGACGCGTCACGTCCTTTTCCTGTGCAAGATTTACTCGCGTTCGCAAGAGATCGACGGCGCGCGCGATACGGGCCGCGATCTGCTCATGGCGCGCCCAGACGCTGCGACACGTTTCCATTGCGGGTGCAAAGCGCCGTTCCATACACTTTTGGATCGTCGGCATACCCTCGATGCGTTCCTCTCGCAATTCCTGAATGCGCGCCAGCACGAGCTTCTCGTAAGCGCGCGACGCGCTAAAGCGGCCGCCTGCCCCTGACAGCGATTCGACGCGTACGGCGAGGTGCGTGAGTCTGACGAGCAACTGCGAGTCATCGCCGTCCGTGCTTTCCGCATCCATGCTCTTCAAGCGACTGAAGCGACGCGTGAATCTCGTCCAGATCGTGGCTCATTCGGCGAGCGATCGGCAGCGCGAGCAAAGACATCATCCGATAGGTTTCAATTTCGTAGAGTCGCTGCAGCAGTCGACCTCCTTGCTCCTCGCGAAAGCCCTCGTCGATGACGAGAAAGCGCATGAAGCCGTCCGGCCGCACGCTCCAGTCGCAGAACACCCGACCACCGCCGAGCACCTTACTGCCGACGAGAATGGGTCCGTCGATCCACTGACGTACATCGGACACAGCGAGTGCGTCGTTACCTGTCAGCAGTTCCATGCGGGATGCGACAAACCTGCATCCGGCGAGTTGCCTGAACCACCCCGCGGGAATCCCCTGAATTCGGGTGTCGTGGAAATAGTCGCTGTCGTTCCATGGGATGACGAACGTGAATGTAGAGAACTCAGTGTGCCGCTCCCACCTCAGATGCCATCCCCACGGCGATTGCACGAAATAATGCGTGGCGCCTTCCTCAGGCATCGTTATTCCCGTATCCCGGCACAAAGAATGTAATAGCGCCTCGTGTATTGATGGATTGTGCTCGGTGTAGATCGCGTAGTGCGTTAAAGCCACAGACTCGGCGAGCTTCAGAAACGGGCGAGCGTGCAATTCCGCAGCTAGAGCGGCGCGCAGTGGGTGGTCCATGGTGAGCATTCTCAAGGTAGCTATTTGCGCAGACGACTTGATATTGCTCGCACCTGCTTGCAACAACTATCGCAGAAGCAATTAAGCAAGAAAACCTCATAGTTCTGGTTGTTGGATTCAGGTTTTCTGATTACTCGAGAGCGGGCTCGTAATAACAGCCCCGCGCTCTTTGGTGGTATAGGGCTGAGCACAGAAGCCAATGATCGTCACCAGTCCCACGATTAATCTATTCTCGAGGGACGAGTGGGCGGCGCGCTAAGGCTTCATTTCCTGCGATTTGGCGCTGCGCGCATCGTTTGTCGTTGCAGAGGCAACGTTGCGAGAATGACACGTGCAACCGTGGGTAACCGATGTGAGCCGTGGCCGACTGTCGCATATATGGAGTCCGACAATCGGGGCGACGCATGTTTGAGAAGAGGAGTTCAGCGGTGATTGCGCATGTGCATGGCTTATCCGTCAAACTCATTGATCGTCGTCAGTCGTGCGGGCAGCGTCACATACGTAGACAACACTGTGGGCCCAGTCATAAGGCCGCGATCAGTGACACATTTCATTCGGAGGTAACTGTTTGAGTTTTTGAGAAGTTGTTCGGTTCGATCGGCTTGGTGGACGGGTTGACACATTTCCCAGCGCAAACGGGACAGATTTCCTTCGGTCTGCGCCGGGGGACGCAGACATGGGAGCCGTTGCTGTCGAGACAATGCCGAAACAGACATACTGCGTGCGCTGCAGCAATCAAATTCGGGGCCCGCTCTGGCGAACGGGTATGCGGTGAGTCCTTGAACGGGGGCCGGGAAGCGGTTCTTCAGCCGGAGTGGGCACCGGCATGAAAATGATCTTTGCTGCTTTGCACAAATGCGCCATACTACTCACCAACGGAACCGTTGCGCGGCACGCAATGCGTTCGGATGGCAGCATGGTGGAGACCACTGCGGCCGCCGCCGCTAGTTAATAGCGAGCAGTGTAGGCGGTGTGCGCGAAGAAGCGTTGAACCATTTTCGTCGATCACCGGGGAGGCGGACATGCTGACTTTGGCCGAATTGCAAAGCACGCTGCAAATCGAGTACGAACTGCAGCTTGAAGCGATGGACGAGCGGACGTTGCGCGGGCTGCTCGCGGATCCGATTGCACTGAACGCACTGGTGCCGGCTTTTATGAGCTTTACGGAGGGGCGCCGGATAGCGGAAGCAACACTTGTACAACTGCTCGCTCGCAAGCCGCCGAGCGTCGAACCAGTCATTCCGCGGGAGGCCGCGCCCTTTTGGGCGCAGTGGTTCAAACCATTCGGGATGCTGCCGCTCTTCGGTGCACGCAAGGGCGAGTAGGAGACCGCGCCAAAGTGGGGGCTCTATGCCGCGATATGATGAGTGCAATCGTTGCCTGCGAGCGTCGGATACCATCGCTCGCAGGCATGATCGCAACTGCTCATTCAAGACGGACGTCCTCACCTGCAGAAGGCCTTGCGCATGAGTTGGTCGCCACGCCATCTGCTGCCGCTTCATAAAGCGCTTGCTGACCACCTGGTTGACCGCCGATTCGACGAAGCTCGAGGTGATCGGCTCGCCATGACGGTAGCGGTCCCCGTAGTTCACGACAAAGCTCTGGTTGTTCTCGAGGTAACCGATGAACTCCTCCAGTTTGGCCAGCAGCCGGGTCTCCCCGGGACTGCCATCCGTGGCGATTTCCCAGCCCAGGCTCTCAAGCCGCTGCAGTGCCGGATTGGGGCAGCCGTGCCAGAGGTGCCACTTTGCCCTGCGCAGGCCATCGATCAGCGTGTCAACACATGGCCGTTCGCCACGGTCCGGCAACCCCTTGATCATCTGTTCGAGATTCTGTACCCGCATGGCGACGTGAAACCAGTCGAGTACTCTCTCGCCACAATCGCCAAAGTCGAGCTGGGCGCGGCGCACGGTGTCGCCGCCATCGGACAGGAAAGTTACCGGCTGGTCCGCGCCGATGCCTTCCTGCGCAAGAAACGCCAGCATCCGATCAGCGGGCTGGTGCTCGAGTGTGTGAATGTAAGCGAAGCTGTGTCCGCGACCGTCGTCGCGCAGTGATTTTCCGACGATGACTTCGAACCAGCCGTCTTGCCGGCTGCTGCGTCCGGCCAGGCGGGTATATCCGCCGTCGATTCCCACGGCGCGTACTGGACTGTGCTGCGGAATAGCGCATCGACCAGCAGGCAGATCGACGTATCGCCGTTGCTCGACGGCGACCGTTGCCTTCGAACTCTCAAGGCGGCGGCCGAGTGCGGTGACGCGTCTCCGGATCGTGGTGGCCGCGAGCACATGCTCAAGCGGTAACACCTCCTGCAGTACCCGGACGGTCAGCCCGTAGGACATCAACGCGGCAAATTTGGCCTGCAGATACTGCAGCTCGGGACTCATTCGCTCACGCAGGCAACTGGCCAGTGGACTGACCGACCGGCACCCCGCTCCGGAACACCGGCACTGGTACAACCGCGGGCTGTCGATCGATAGCCGTCCAAACACCGAGCGGTAGACCAGGCGATGATGGCCCTTGACGGTCAGACGGGAACCGCACTCCGGACACACGCTCATTCGAGCGATCGCTTCGGCGGCCTGGGCGTCGATCATCGAACGCTGCAGCCGGCCCAGCAGCGCCTTGGCCTCCTAAAGATGCAAGCCGAGTGAGCCGGCTTCGAAGCCTGCCCGTTCGAAGTGGGCAATCTCCGTGACACTCGACTGCTCGTTGACTTCCGTCTGAACCACAATCTGCACACTGATCTGCATGGCGGCCCCCCCGCTCGGCACATCGCCGGGGCGATCAGCTTATCGCGCCAGCGTCAGCAGGCGTTCATTCGCCGTCCGACGGTCGAAACGCCGATCCAGCCAGATGAGCCATTCGTCGTCCTCGACGCGCAGATCGTTCACCGCGATCTGGCCTTCGCGTAAAGTCTCAATCCACTCGAGAAATTCGTGCTCGCCATGGACCTCCAGAGCGTTCATGTATCTCTCTGCGCCTCCGGCGTCTTCCGGCGGGCAACGCCCGGAGCTTTCGACGCAGCGTGGTAGTCGTCGTGCCCGCTGGTTGCACGTTCGCCGCTCGACGCGCACGTCATGTAACCACCAGGAGGTGAAGTCGTACAGGTAGGCAAAGCGCTCATGTTCGTGAAGGCCAAATGCCGCCACGGACAGGGTGTCTGGGCCGTCGAAGAATTGGAACGCACCGTCGCGATGTCCACCGTAACGCCATCCGCGGATGATGAACCGGTGCAGATGTTCGTTGTTCCAGCCCATGGCGAGCTGCATCACATGATGCAGCTGCGCAATTGTGATCTCCTCGGGAATCAGGAGTCGCCGCCAGACCGGCGGGTTCACGCCGCGCAGACTGATTCGCAACTGGAGAACGGAAGTGACTTCAGAAGAGTCGGAGTCCATCGAGCCACTATAAACACGTCCTTCAGTCATAGTCGCGAATCCGATTGCAGCCCCCACTTTGGCGCGGTCTCTAATCTCGAATACCCGAAGCTTCAGGTATTAACGATTCCCAGCCGACCCTCCGTCCCGTCTCATGGAAGCGGACGCCCCGCGATGTCAAATCGCGCGGCCTGATGTTGACATCGACTTAATCCCACCGCTCATCACGCACCTGAACGACACCCGCCTGGATCCGCACCGGAAACACCACCACATCCTCATAAGCCGGCGGTGCCAACACCTTCCCCGTCCTGATGCAAAACCGCGCTCCGTGGCGCGGACAGATCACTACGTCGCCTTCCACCGTACCGCCTGTCAGGATGCCGCCGTCGTGCGGGCAGATATTCTCGATGGCGTAACAGGTGCCGTCGACGTTGAACACCGCAAACTGCGCGCCATCGACCTCGACGCTGCGAACAGCACCCGCCGGGAAATCCTCGATCGCGGCGACATCGACCCAATCGGACATATCAGAGCATCCCCAGTTGCAGGCGTGCAACGTCCGACATTCGCTCTCTTGACCACGGCGGATCCCACACCAGTTCCACGTGCACTTCGTTCACACCGCACACACAAAATACCGCGTCCTCAACCGTCGCCGGGAAGGTCTGCGCGACCGGACAGCCTGGCGCGGTCAACGTCATGCGGATCTCGACGCGGCCTTCGGCTTCATCCACGTCGAGACCATAGACAAGACCGAGGTCGTAGATGTTGACCGGAATTTCAGGATCGAACACGGTGCGCAGCGAGTCGATTACGCGTTCTTCAAGACGTTCTGTCGTTGCGCCGCTGCCAGGTTGTTCGGCTTCGGCGCGCTTCAGCCAGTCGAATGTGCTCATCGTCTGCCTCACTCTGTCGAAACGGGGCGGTCCTCGTCGTGCAGCGCCGCATGCAGCGTATGCCACGCGAGCGTCGCGCACTTCACACGCGCGGGAAATTCACGCACGCCGGACAGCACCGCCAGCTTGCCCAACTCCGGCGCAGCCGCCGCTTGCCCTGTAGCGGGTGTTGTCACCATATCGTGAAAGCGACCGAACAGCGCTTCGGCCTCCGCTTCCGTTTTGCCTTTCAGCGCCTCGGTCATCAGCGACGCGGACGCCGTTGCAATCGCACAGCCCGCGCCTTCGAAACTCGCCTCCTTGACGACGCCATCCTCGATTCGCAGATACAGGGTGATCCGGTCGCCGCACAATGGGTTATAGCCCTCAGCCTTGTGATTCGCATCGGCCAGCCCATGACAGTTACGCGGCCGCCGGTAGTGGTCGAAGATGACTTCCTGATACAGATCGCGCAGATCGCTCATAAGCCGAATATCTCCCTGACCCTGCCGAGACCTTCGATCAACGCGTCGATATCCTCATGCGTGTTGTAGAGGGCCAGCGACGCGCGCACTGTCGCGGGTATGCCGAAGCGCTGCATCACCGGCATCGCGCAGTGATGGCCTGCCCGCACGGCGACGCCGTGATGATCGAGAATCGTACCGACATCATGCGCATGCACGCCGTCGAGCACGAATGACAGGATGCTCGCCTTGTCGCGTGCGGTACCGATGAGACGCAAGCCCGGTATCATCCCCAATGCATCCGTTGCATAGGCGAGCAGGTCTGTCTCGTGCGCGGCGATGACTTCCATGCCGATGCTGTCGACATAGTCGAGCGCCGCGCCCAGGGCAATCGCGCCGGCGATATTCGGCGTGCCTGCTTCGAACTTCCACGGAATCGCGTTGTATTCCGTTTTCTCGAACGTCACCGAACGGATCATGTCGCCGCCGCCCTGCCACGGCACCATGGCCTCAAGCAGCGCAGCCCTGGCATACAGCGCGCCGATGCCAGTCGGCCCGTACACCTTATGCCCCGAAAATGCATAGAAATCGCAATCGATCACGCGGACGTCGACCGGCAGATGCGAGATCGCCTGCGCGCCATCCAGCAGCACCGGCACGCCCTTCGCGTGCGCCGCTACAACGATGCCCTCTACCGGATTGATGCTACCGAGCGCGTTAGCCAGATGCGTAATCGCGACCAGCCGCGTACGTCCGTTCAACAAGCGCTCGTAGGCGTCGGTATCGAGTGCGCCCGTATCGTCGATCGGCACGACTTTCAGCGCCGCGCCGGTCTGCTCGCAGACCAGTTGCCATGGCACAATGTTCGAATGGTGCTCCATCGCGCTGATCAGGATTTCGTCACCGGGCTTGAGGTGTGGGCGCGCATAGCTCTGGGCGACAAGATTGATCGCCTCGGTCGTACCACGTACGAACACGATCTCCTCTGGACGCTGAGCATTGATGAAGCGTGCAATCCTTACGCGCGCTGCTTCGAATGCATCGGTCGCACGCTGCGACAGAAGATGCACGCCGCGGTGCACGTTGGCGTTGTTATGCCGATAGTAAGCGTCTTCCGCGTCTAAGACCGAGGCAGGTTTTTGCGTCGTCGCGCCATTGTCGAGATAGACCAATTGCCGGTCATGCACGCGCTCGCCCAGAATCGGAAAATCAGCTCGCCAGTCCTCGACATTGCGCGGATCTGGCGTCCACATCTGTTCGATCGGCTTCATAGCAACTCCCTGATGCGCTCGCCTTCCGGGGTGCGCGCGAGCAGCAGGCTTTCGAGCCGCCCTCGCAGCGAGTCGATGCGCACGCGTTCAACGATGTCGCGTGCAAACGCGTATGTCAGTAGCGCCCACGCCGTGTGCTCTTCGACGCCCCGCGCACGCAAATAGAACAGCTGGTTCTCATCCAGTTGACCGACCGTCGCGCCGTGTGTGCATTTCACGTCGTCGGCGTAGATCTCGAGTTGCGGCTTCGTGTCGACTTCCGCATCGCGTGACAGCAGCAGGTTGTGATTCGCCTGATGCGTGTCCGTTTTCTGGCCATCGCGATGCACGATGATGCGGCCGTTGAACACGCCACGCGCGGCCCCGTCGAGGACGCCGCGGTAGTATTCGCGACTCGTGCAGTGCGGCGCCGCGTGATCGATGCGCGTGTGGTGATCAACGTGCTGCCGGCCGCCAACGAAATAGAGACCATTCAACGTGGCTTGCGCATTGGCGGCGTTCAGACTCGTGCCGATGCCCGTGCGCGATAACGCGGCGCCGAACGCGAACGCATGAGACGTAAAACAGCTGGCGCGTTGCTGCGCAGCAGAGACCGACGCGATATGAAACGCCTTCGAGCCTTCCTGCTGCAACCGGTAGTGCTGCACATCCGCCTGTTCGTCAGCAACGATGCGGGTAACCGCATTGGTCCAATACGCGTCGCCGCCCAGTCCCACGAAGTGCTCGACTATCACACAGCCTGCGCGCGCACCTGCAAGCACGACATTGAACGGCTGCACCGCAAGACCGCCCTCATCGGTCAGGAACAGCATGTGCAGCGGTTGATCGATGACCTCGCCCGGCGGTAGCACGACGGCAAATCCGTCCGTCAGAAACGCCGTGCTTAGCGCGGTAAAGCCGTCAGCATACGTCTGCGCGGCGATCGTCCCTTGCAACCGTTGCGGCATTTCTCTCAACGCCCGTGCGAGCGAGCCCACAAATACGCCATGCGGCAAGCCATTCACTTTCGACAGCCGCGGCGCATGAAGACCATTGACGAAGACCAGTCGATGCCCGGCAGGGTCGAGCGCGAGTTCATCGACGATGCCTTGCACGTCGCTACCGTCGATGAGGCCAAGGCGGTCGGTGCGTTGCGACGCGAAATGCCAGGGACGCTTGCCGATCACCGATATGTTCGTGTATTTCCAGTCCTCGTGCCGTGTGGTCGGCAAGCCGAGCGCGTTGAACTGGTCGAACGCACTTCGGCGCACGGCCCGAAGCCACGGCAACTCAGCGCCGGGCAACCGCTTCGCGAGTTGCGCAAAAGCCTCGTGGAAGTGATCGAGAGATTCGTTTTTCATGGATGCTCCGCACCCGCTGCACTGACTGATTGCATGGCCCCATCCTCGATCCAGCCATAGCCCTGGCGCTCCAGCTCCTGGGCCAGTTCACGCGACCCCGACTTCACGATCCAGCCGTTCGCCAGCACATGCACGCGATCCGGTACGACGTAGTCCAGCAGACGCTGATAGTGCGTGACTAGCACGATCGCCCGGTCGGGACTGCGCATGCTGTTGACGCCCTGCGCGACGATCTGCAGTGCGTCGATGTCCAGTCCGGAATCCGTCTCGTCGAGAATGGCGAGCCGGGGCTGAAGTACCGCCATCTGCAGGATCTCGTTGCGCTTTTTTTCTCCGCCGGAAAAGCCTTCGTTCACCGCGCGATACAGCAGACTCTCGTCCATCCGCATCAGCGTCATTCTGTCCTTCACCAGTTGCAGAAATTCCATCGCGTCGAGTTCCGGCTCGCCACGATGCCGGCGCTGTGCGTTCAATGCCGCCTTGAGCAGGTAGACGTTGCTCACACCGGGTATCTCAACGGGATACTGGAACGCGAGAAACAGTCCTTCGTGCGCGCGTTCTTCGGGCGCGAGCGCCAGCAGATCGCGACCGAGATACACGACCGCGCCGCCGGTAACGACACAGTCTTCACGCCCGGCCAGCGCGTGGGCAAGCGTGCTCTTGCCCGAGCCGTTCGGGCCCATGATCGCGTGCACCTCGCCGGCTTTCACGCTCAGATCGATGCCGCGCAGAATCTTCTTGCCGTCGACTTCGACTTGCAGACGACTGATTTCAAGCATGGTTCAAATCCCTCGCGAATCGTCCTGGCTATCCCACACTGCCTTCCAGGCTAACGCCGAGCAGCTTCTGCGCCTCGACGGCGAACTCCATCGGCAGCTCCTTGAAGACTTCCTTGCAGAAGCCATTGACGATCATCGACACCGCATCTTCCGTAGACAGCCCGCGCTGCCGGCAATAGAACAACTGGTCTTCGCCAATGCGTGATGTCGACGCTTCGTGCTCGACCTTCGCGGTCGGGTTCTTGACCTCGATATACGGGAATGTGTGCGCGCTGCAACGGTCGCCGAGCAACAGGGAATCGCATTGCGAGTAATTGCGCGCGCCTTCGGCCGCGCGGCCGACCTTCACGAGGCCGCGATACGCATTCTTTCCGCGGCCCGCCGAAATGCCCTTCGACAGAATCGTGCTGCGCGTGTTGCGGCCGAGGTGAACCATCTTCGTCCCGGTATCGGCCTGCTGATAGTGGTTGGTCAGCGCCACCGAATAGAATTCACCAACCGCGTTATCGCCCTGCAGGATCACGCTCGGGTACTTCCAGGTGATCGCCGAACCGGTTTCCACCTGCGTCCACGAAATCTTCGAATTCGCCTCGCGGCAATCGCCCCGCTTGGTCACGAAGTTGTAGATGCCCCCCTTGCCCGACGCATCGCCCGGATACCAGTTCTGGACCGTCGAATAGCGGATCTGTGCGCCTTCCAGCGCGATCAGCTCGACCACGGCGGCGTGCAGCTGATTTTCGTCGCGCATCGGCGCGGTGCAGCCTTCCAGATAGCTCACGTACGCGCTTTTGTCCGCGATGATCAGTGTGCGCTCGAACTGCCCAGTGTTCTGCGCGTTGATGCGGAAGTAGGTCGACAGCTCCATCGGGCAGCGCACGCCCGGCGGGATATAGCAGAACGAGCCGTCGCTGAACACGGCGGAATTCAGCGCGGCGAAGAAATTGTCGGTATGCGGCACCACTGAGCCGAGATATTTTCGCACCAGCTCAGGATGATGCTGCACGGCGTCCGAGAACGAACAGAACACGATGCCGAGTTGCGCAAGCTTCTCGCGGAACGTCGTGGCAACCGAAACGCTGTCGAATACCGCATCCACCGCGACACCCGCCAGGAGTTCGCGCTCTCTGAGCGGCACACCCAGCTTCTCGTAGGTACGCAGCAGTTCCGGATCGACTTCATCCAGACTGTTCGGACGATTCTTCTGCGTCATCGGGGCGGAATAATAGACGATGCTCTGGTAGTCGATTGGCGGATGTTGGATCGTCGCCCAATGCGGCTCGGTCATCGTGAGCCAGTGCCGATAGGCGGCGAGCCGCCATTCGAGCATGAACGCCGGCTCGTTTTTCTTCGCGGAAATGAGCCGGATCACATCCTCGCTCAACCCGCTCGGCAACGCGTCGGCCTCCAGGTCAGTCACGAAACCATGCTGGTATTCTCGACTGATCAGTTCGTCGAAACCGGTTGTGGATGCGCTCATGCATGGCCTCCGTCAATTGTCTTTCGCGCCAGTGGCGTCGCACCCGCGCGGCGGCTGGGGACGCTACGCGCACGGATCGCGCTGATATCGACCGTGCGCAAGGTCGGTCCCGCCATGTCCGCCAGCGTGACCTGCTGCAACGCCTCGTAGATCACGCGATTGACCTTCTGCCAGTTGGCGCGCACCGCGCACACACCCTCCTGGATGCACAAGCCAGGCATCGTGCTGCATTCGGTGATCCCGATCGGGCCGTCAACCGCGGCGATCACCTCCGCCAGCGTGATCCGCGTGGGCGGCCGCGGCAGCAGGTAACCGCCGTTCGCGCCCCGCAGCGACTCCACCACACCACCCCGAGTCAGGACTTTCAGCACCTTTGCCACGGTCGGCATCGCGACGCCGGTCGCCGCCGTAATGCTGCTAGCGCTATGGACGGCGTCCGGGTCGCGCGCCATCGCGGTCATGATCACCGTGCCGTAGTCGGCGAGTTTGCTCATACGCAACATCGGAATATCTCTTGTTTTAAACAGGACCGGTTTGGTCCAGATTACAGCGAAATGGAATCGGCACGTTTACAATGAAAGACACGGGCCTGCGTGGGAATTCATGGCCACGTCGCCATCCGCTTCGCGTTTACTGGGAAGTATTTCGATATACGACGCGTCCCTTTGTTTCATTGTAGACCTGTCTTCAGGACCTTGTCAGGGCTATGTAAATATCAAAGCCGAAATGAGAGCCTCGCAAACCGAAGTCGTCCATGCATTGTGAGCTTTTGACTATATGTTGCCCCGCCGATGCCGCCCGACACAAAGCCAAATCGCTGTCCTCCGCAAAAACTCGACCAAAGCAGAACGGTGGCCAGCAGTGCAGGATTGCGTACGGCATGGAAACCGCATGATTGCGCTCATCACGATTGCCATTTCACTACTATCGGACGTGTGCGGATTGGTCATCCTGCTGTTTCGTCCGCGCGGTGCCCTGATGGCCGAAAACCTCTTCCAGCGCCGTCAACTCGCGTTGTATCGGGAGGGAAGCGTGACGCCACACCGCATCGATGCGGCAGCGCGCATCAGACTCACCTTGCTACCGCGGCCGTTCGACTGGCGCGCGGCACTCGTGGTGGTACGTCCCGAGACGCTCGTTCGTTGGCACCGCGCCGGTTTCCGATTGTTGTGGCGTGTAAGGTCACGTGTGGGGCGTCCGCCGATTCCATTTGAACTGCGCCAACTGATTCGGCGCCTGGCAGCCGAGAATCTGCCCTGGGGCGAAGAGCGCATTGCCAACGAACTGCTCCTGAAACCTGGGTTGCGGGTTTCGCCACGGACTGTCAGAAAGTACATGTCGCGGCACCCACCGCGTCTGCCGCGTGGCGATCAGCGTTGGTCGACCTTCCTGCGCAATCACGCCCAGGCGATCGTTGCGTGCGACTTCTTCCTCATCGTCACCGCGACCTTCGGCCAACTCTACGTCTTTGTGATGATCGAACATGAGTCGCGCCGGCTGGTGCATATGAACGTGACGCCCCACCCTTCGGCAGTCTGGACGCTACAACAACTGCGGGAAGCAATCGTTTTCGGGGACGGTTACCGATACCTCCTCCATGATCGCGATAGCATCTTTGCCTGGCATCTGGACGAGTCCATCAGCCGACTCGGGCTGACCGTGCTGAAGTCGCCACCACGGACGCCGACTGCCAATGCGATCTGCGAGCGAGTCATCGGCACGATTCAGCGCGAGTGCCTTGACTGGCTGATACCGCTCTCCGCGTCGCATCTGAGATCGATCCTGAAAAGCTGGACGGAGCACTACAACCGCGGACGTCCTCATATGTCCCTGGGACCGGGTGTCCCTGATCCGCCGGCCGATCTTGCACCGATCCCCCATGAGAATTCCCGTCATCACGCTGACCGGTGCCTTGTTGTGCACGCGAAAACGGTTCTTGGCGAGCTCCACCACGAGTATTCACTGGTGCCGCTGGCACTTGTTCAGCACAACCGACGGCGCACGCGGACCAGGATTAGCGGAGTAACGGTACGCCCACTGTGGATTGCAAGCCACTGCATCCTAAGGTGATACGGGTGATGCGTGGTCCCGGATAAATTCTCGCATTAACTCGGCGACGAGATCAAAGTATCGCCGGCACGCGACCGTTACCTCCGTTTCCGTACCGAGCAGTCCAAAATGATACGCGGGGCGCTCGATGTTAGGGGCGTGCTGCCGGTGGCGGCCAAATGATTGAAAGCTGTACAGCGGGTCCCCGAATTCACCGGCTGCAATTTCTATGTACGGGATGGATACCGAAGACAGGTTGACGTCCGCTCCCGTCTCGTGCAGTTCAACATTTCGTTGGTCCCTCATAAAATTGCACAGGTCACGCTCGTCCTTAGAGCGCCGTGCAAACCACTTAGGGAACCAAGCGTCGTATCGCTGCTTTTCTTCCTTCTGAAGCACAAGAGTCACACTTCGTGCGGCGGACAGGAACGCACTGAGATAGAACAGGAAAGCTTCCGGTTCATTCCGCACAGACCGCCGACGCTCATCGATCAGCCGTTGAAGAAAGAAATCGGCTTCCCGTAACTTCCTTTGAGTTGCTTCAATCATAGCCCCCTCTTCAGTGCGTTGAGGCGACCGCCGTTAGTGCCTACGACCGAGCCTAGACCCCGTCTATCAAAAGCCCTGGATACGGCGGTACCCGTTGTAGTGCCGGAGCGCGCCTTGCTTGTCCCCTCGAAGTTCCTTAAGTCTTGCAAGGTTGTAGTGTGCATCCGCGTAGTCCGGCTCAATCGCGAGGCACTTTCTGTAGCCATTCAGCGCATCCTCGGCGCAGTCTAGCTCTTCCAGGGCAACGGCGCGGTTGAAGTGTGGCTGGCAATCGTCCGGGGAGAAGAATTCCAAAAACCTGTCAAACACTGCCAGCGCTTCTTCGCAGCGTCCCTCTTCACACAAGAGAACGCCCAGGTTGGTGTACCCGATCAGGTGGTTCCTCAATCTTTTCGACGCGCTTGATGCCTATGCGCTCCTTCGTGGCAAGGGCGGCAACATCGCCTGCAGAAGCTTTGGCCCTGGTGGCTGGTCGCCTGGCCTTGACTCCTTTTGGCCAGGCTCGCGCGGAGCGCATCCATCAGATCAATGACCTCGCCGGTAGCGGACACTTCCAGCTGTTCGGGCGTCACAATCTGCTTGCCGGCAATCTTCTCGTCGATAGCGCTGAGAACGCGCTTCTTTTCCTCGTCTTCGTACTGCGTCGGGTCGTAGTTTTCCTCGGCAATCTGGTCGATGAGCTGTAATGCCAGTTTAAGCTCAGGTTACGTTTCGACGCGGACTCAGACCGGGCTCAATACAAAATGCAGGCTCCGCCAGCCCCCTGCTGCGGGAGTTCTTCAGCGTACCGCCGACCGCTAGAGATAGCGATCAAAGTGGCGCCCGTTGAGCAATCCGTCAATGTCTTTCAGCTTACGCATTGGCTCCTGCTCATCAAAAACTCGCGCGTACAGACCGACGCATCCGAATTGCACCACTGCCATTTACATTTGGCACGGTGTATGCGTGACTGAGAATCTCACCTGGTCATTTGGGAAATCATGCTGACCCGAAAATTTACCTACGTAACCTGTCCGTGCGGACATCGCGGTGCCATCGTCGAGACCGGAAACGCTGAGCAACGTTCGGCCGCTTGGTACATGGCGAGCCTGCGCGATCTCGATCACAAGGGTACTTACGACGGACCTGACGATCTATTTGGGGAGATGAGCCCGTCCTGCCCGAAGTGTGGTGCCTCGCTCACGCCGAGCCATATTTCTTCACAGACGCTGCGAGGGTTTGCGTCCCGCGGCGAGCGTGCGATGTCAAGTGTTGTGGGTGCAGGTTCTCGCCTGTGATAAGACGGGACGCTCGCTTTGTAGGAAGTACACGCCGGCGGATCGTCGCCGTTATGTAGTTGAAGCAAATAGAACGCGCGACATTTCATTCGCCGCGCGATGCGCACAACGACCCCGCGTCAGATGGCCCTTCACGGCGTCGACCGTGAGGTCGAGGAGGGCAGCGACGCCGCCTCGGACATTGCCGACCCTGCCAGCCCTGCCCCCGTGTTGATGCGCGAGGAAGCGGTCAAGACCGCGGTGTCGCGCTTTGCGGCGCTCCCCACTCTCCAGCGGAGCGTCGCGTCATCTTTAAGGACGTGCGTTGGCCGATAGAGCATGTTCTCCGGCCTCGGCCTGGTGAGGAATCCATTTGCGATTCGTTCTGGCGTCAAGGTGAGTCGCGCTCCATCTCGACTTCTGCCCGCAGACTTTCTGCATCGCGATAGATAGAGGCCGCGGCGACGACACGTCCGTCTCGCTTGTAGCGCAACACACAGTCGCGTCCTGCAATATTGCCGTCAACCGAGATCTCATCCCAGCTGTCCGCGTGCCCGACATAGTTGATCGGGACATCGTAGTGCTGGCTCCAGAAGAATGGCACGGCGTCAAACTTCTCATGTCCGCCAATCAAGTTCATCGCCGCCGTTTGTCCCTGGCGTTGAGCGACAACCCAATGCTCCACGCGAATGGCCGCGCCGCTGTGCGGATCCGGCCAGCGAGCGATGTCGCCAGCAGCGAAGACGCGAGGCGCGCTTGTCTGCAAGCAGGCATCGACCATCACGCCGCGGTCGATCGCGAGGCCGGCTTGCTCGGCCAGCGCCAGGCGTGGCCGCACGCCGACGCCGACGACCACCAAATCGGCCTCCACGTTGCCGCCCGCTTTAAGCGATACCTGCTGCGTGTCGATCGCGCTGGCGGTGTTCCCGAGGTGGAAGACGACGCCGTGTTCCTGATGCAACCGCTGCAAGAAGTCACCCATCTGTGGCCCAAGCACACGTTCCATCGGACGCTGCTCTGGCGCCACGACGTGTACTTCTAGTCCACGCGCGCGCAATGACACCGCCACTTCCAGTCCGATGAAGCTAGCCCCCATCACGACCGCGCGTCGCGCGCTCGCCGCGCGAGCGATGATGGCGCGGCAGTCGGCCAGCGAGCGAAGGGTATGCACATGCGGCAAATCCATGCCGCGGATCGGCAAGCGAACCGCTTCGGCTCCCGTGGCTAGCAGTAAACGGTCGTAGGGCACCTTGCTCCCATCCGCGAACTCCACTTCCTGCGCGGCGACGTGAAGGCGTACGACGCCGGCCTTCAGCCGCAGATCAATGCGTTGATCTGCGTAGAAAGCGTCGTCGCGAAGCGGCACCCACTCCTCAGGCGCGCTGCCGGCCAAATAGTCCTTGGAGAGATTTGGCCGGTCCACGGGCGGCGCCTCGTCGTCGCTCAGCATCGTGAGACTGCCCACGTAGCCGAGGCGCCGCAGACGCTCAGCAGCGGCGAAACCTGCAGCCCCTGCGCCGACGATGACGATCTTCTGTGGCGCTCCGGCCGGCGCGGACACCGAACCGGCAGGTGGAGCTTTTTTGTGCAGAACGACAACCTTGTCGCCCCGAACCTCCGTGGACCAGCACGCGACAGGGCTCAGAGCCGGAGCCCGCACCGCTTCCCCCGTGCGCAGGCTGAAGCAGGCGTGATGCCATGGGCACCGTACCGTGCCCCCGACGATCAACCCTTCGGCGAGCGGGCCGTGGTAGTGAGTACAGGCAGCGTCAATAGCGAAGAATTCATCACCGAGCCGTGCAATCAGCACCGCGTCATTACCGACGTGACCTGACAACAGGCCAGCTCCGCCGAGCGATTCGATGGGCACGCCCTGCGCCAGATCAGGACCGCTTTCATTCGATGTATCACTGCTCATGTCGACCTCCGTGGGCGCTTGACCCCGGTAGCAAGGGCGAGTAATCGCCCCGGGGCGCTGATGGCGACCGACTGCCATAGCCGACCGGCCGGCTCGGTTTCATCGGAGCGCCTCGACACCCGACGTCGCAGGTTACCGGCTGGATCGGTCACCCCGGCGCGATTACCCGCGTGCCGAGAACGTTGCCACCACCGAGCGGATAAATCCAACGGCCGCCGGCAGCGCATGCACGACCACCAGCGCCCTGGGCAGCCACCGCTTCTTCCAATGGTAGCCCAGGTTCATCGGGACACCGCCACCGGCGGCAACCACAAACAGCACCGTGGCGTAGATCGCCAAGCTCGGCAGGCCGACCGTTGCTGCAGCGTAGATCGGCGGCGTCACGGCGATGCCGCGAGGAAACCATGCAGCATTGCGAGCGATGTGGGCGGATAGTCCTTGCCAGCAAAGCGGACCACCACGCTGATGGCCAGAAGTCCATAGCAGTCGTCCGTACCCTATCGAGTCCGACGCTCAACGAATGGCCGCTCATGAGCGAAGCCAGGGACCGGATTCGACCGGGTGTGTGAAAACGCGTTGATCGCCTATATTTAGTCAACACGTTTTCCGATGGTGGCCCATGAAGCGATTCATCGAAAGCGCGGCTCGAGAGCAAATCGCGTTGCTACCTGAGTCTCTCGACGATTACGTCGACGCCGAGAACCCCGTACGCGTGATTGACGTCTTCGTCGATGAGCTTGATCTGGTGAGTCTTGGCTTCGAGCGTGCTTCGCCCGCCTTAACCGGCCGACCGTCATATCACCCATCTACCTTGCTCAAACTCCACATTTACGGGTACCTGAATCGGCTCCAATCTAGTCGTCGTCTCGAGCGAGAAGCACAGCGGAACCTCGAGCTGATCTGGCTGACGGGCCGCTTGACTCCAGACTTCACGACCATCGCTGATTTCCGAAAGGACAACGGCGATTCGATCCGCAAGGTCTGTCGGGAGTTTGTATTGCTTTGCCGGCGGTTGAAACTATTCACAGATGCTGCGGTTGCCATCGATGGCAGCAAATTCAAAGCGGTGAACAACCGCGACAAGAACTTCACCGACCGCAAAATCCAGGCTCGAATGGAGCAACTCGAGCAAGCCATCGCACGCTACATGAACGAACTGGATCGCGATGAGAGAAGATATCGACGAATTTGACGCATATCTGAACCATCTGGCGCGGGCGTTAGAGCACGCCGATCGCCATGCGGGCCTCAAGGGCTACTGTTCGGGTCTGGTATTGCCGTTGTCCCGTAAGAGCGTCGAGCCGATGGCCGCGCATATTGACCCACTGCACGCGAGTGCGAAGCACCAGTCACTCCACCACTTTGTGGCCAAGGCAGAATGGTCTGACCGGGCGGCCTTGCAGCGGGTCCGCGAATGGGTGAAGCCCGCGTTAGACGCGCACGCTGCTGAAGGAACCGGTTGCTACTGGATCATTGACGACACCGGTTTTCCAAAGAAGGAGCATCATTCGGTCGGGGTGGCACGTCAGTACTGTGGGCAGCTCGGCAAACAGGACAACTGTCAGGTCGCCGTGAGCCTGTCGATCGCGACGCAACGCGGCAGCCTGCCAATTGCGTGGCAGCTGTAGGTCCCCAAGGAATGGATTGACGACCGCGAACGTGCTCGTCGTGCGCGCATTCGCGACGATCTGGCCTTCGAGACCAAGCCCCAGATTGCGTTGGCCCAACTTCGCGAGGCTATAGCATCCGGCGTCGCACCGGGCATCGTGCTGGCCGGTGCTGGGTACGGCGACGAAACCGCTTTCCGGGATGGCATAACTGAACTGGGCTTGTTGTACGCGGTAGGGATCCGGCCTGGCACCTCTGTGTGGGCTCACGGTACGGCGCCACTTCCGCCCAGGCCCTGGAGCGGGCGCGGCAAGCCACCGACATTATTGCGCCGTGCGCCCGGCCACGAACCGCTCGCGGTGAAGGAGCTGGCCATGCAATTACCCAGGAACGCCTGGCAGACCGTAAGCTGGCGGGAAGGTAGCAACGCAGCACTATCCTCACGCTTTGCCGCCGCGCGGGTTCATCCCGCACATCGCGATTATTGGCGAAGTACCGTTCGCGACGAAGAATGGCTGCTTATTGAATGGCCTGATGGCGATACGGAGCCGCTCAAATACTTTCTCACTACCGCCCCCGAGGGGGCGACACTTGAGCAGCTTGTGCTCGTGACCAAGATGCGCTGGCGCATCGGGCGCGACTATCAGGACCTGAAACAGGAGTTCGGGCTCGGTCATTACGAAGGGCGAGGCTGGCGTGGCTTTCACCACCGCGCCACACTGAGTATCGCTGCATATGGATTTCTGATGGCTCAGCGACTCAGGATGCAATCAGATGTGCGCGATAAAAAAACTTCCTCGAACGCGCGCTGCCTGCACTTCCCCCGGATTACATCCCACGGGGCAGTCCAGCGCGCTCAACGCCACGTTCCTGATTCCATTTCCACGTTGCGTATCCTGCTTGGACTACGGCCCATGCAACGATCGCACTCTTCCTGTACGGTAATAGACTGCGCAACTAATTATGAGAAGACTAACGACCAGAAAGAAGTATTTGGTTTCAGACGCTACTGCGGACGTTGTCCACGCGGGACCGCTGGCTACCAGGCACGCGAGGGGCTGCGCCGATCCGAGACATTCACGTGAACCGGCAGTTGGGACGAACAGCACTTCAACAGCCGCATCTCCAGGAATGCGTCAGCGTTTTGAGCGAGAGCACAGCGCGAACACCTTTCATCCTGTGACTCATAGACGATCGTACCGTGCAGTTTTTGACCTAGCCCTTTCGGAACGTTTTCGGGTCTTTCAGCGGACGCTTGCCGTCGATGATCGCCTTCGCTTCATCAATCGCTGCATCCAACGCCCAGTCTTCTTGACGATACCCCTCTTCCTCGAGGCATTGAACGGGGATTTGCATGGGTTGCTCTGCATCAAATTCGCGAGGGATAAGCACGAAACCGTTGAATCCGAATATTTGCAAGTGCTCGCCCCCGACGCCTTGTTTCGCAAACGTTCGAACCAGGTACTGAAATCCGTTGTACGTGTTCTCAGCGTGGGTCATGTCAATCTCCATCATCATTCAGGAAGACTCTCGCAGCATGAACATTGACACGAACAAGCTGCGTGAGATTGCCAAGCGCGCGACGCCGGGACCGTGGAAATGGTGGACTGGTAATAGCGCTAAGCGCCTCACTGCGGGGCGCGGCCCCGACGGCGGCGTACTGCATACGACTATGGTACGCCGAGACCATGCCGACGTCGCTTGCGGCGTTGCCCACGTGGACCACATATCAGCTGTCGACCCTACAACGGTCCTGGCCCTGCTCGATCAGGTCGAAAGGCTTCAGTTTGAGAATGCGCAACTGTCGGCGCTCATCGACATACCCGAGTTGCACGACCTCGCGAAGTCGGTCGTGCTCGAGGCCACTCATCAGTAAGCCGTGTTTTCGGTTGGTGTCACAACCCAATGAGATAACCCCACGCCCGACAGGAATCGGGCCGGGTTGAGATCTACAGGGGCCGGGCTGGCACCTAGTCCTGGCCCAATAGCGGCAGGCTCATGGTCGTGTCGTAAGCGGTGAACATGACATTGAAACTAACGCTGATGCGCGAGCGGGCGTTCGTGTTCACACTGACACCGAATGTGGCAGCCAGGTGGTAAACACGAGCAAGGTCCCGTCGCTCACCGTCACCACCGCCTGGTCGGCGTTGTACGCCGTCAATTCGGTGACCGGCGGACGAATGGTGGCAGTCCGAGGGCGCGGATCGTGAAAATTGTTCGTGTCTGTGCCTGCCTACGTTTGCAGATAGGAGACGCCGCCCAGGAAATTGTTGGGATGGCTATGCGTGAGCTGTGCTTGGCGTGTGCGGTACCGGGACCCAGCACGTTGAGGATTACACACGAAGCGCGGAATGACGCTGCCCAAACGGATTCCGCTCGCCTGTGTGTGACCCAAAAACGGCAGTTTTCGAACCACGCCGGCAGGACTGAATTCGACCGATGAAAGTTGTGCCGCCGTTTAATTTAACTCCGGGACGACACGCCAGCCACCTCAAGCTCGACCTCCGCATAGTGGTCGAACTCCATGGAATACAGTCCGCGGCCCTGGGTGACCGAGCGCAATTCAGTAACGTAGCCGAACATTTCGGCGAGAGGCACTCGGCCGGCAATCGCTTCCACACCGCCCGGGCGCGGCGCCACCGCTTCAATCTCGGCGCGGCGGGCGCCGAGCTGCGCCAGCGCGACCCCAGTGTACTCAGTCGGCACCAGCACCTCGATGCGGAACATCGGTTCAAGCAGCACCATCCGCCCCTTACTGAACGCCGCGCGGCATGCCTGGATGGCCGCGGCGCGGTAAGCGAATTCGCTCGAATCGACAGAATGGCTGGAACCGCCTTCGAGACGCACCTCGATGTCGGTGACGGGATAGCCTGCCAGTGCTCCGATTTCGGCGGCATCGCGCACACCCTGCTCCACCGCCGGGATGAACTGGCGCGGCACAGCCCCGCCGGTGATTGCGTTTTCGAATCGCATGCCCGAGCCGCGCGCGCCGGGGTGCAGCGAAAGAATCACATGGCCGTATTGGCCATGCCCGCCAGTTTGGTGGACGAAACGCCCCTCCTCAGCCGCCACTGCGCGCGTCATGGTTTCCTTGTAGGCCACGCGCGGCCGCCCCATTTTCGCCGCTACACCGTATTCGCGCTCCAACCTGTCCAGCATGATTTCGAGGTGGAGTTCGCCCATGGCGGCAATCAGCAACTGGCCGCTGTCTTCATCGATGCTCAGTTGAAGGGTCGGATCCTCGTCGGTCAACTGGCGTAACGCCTCGGCCATGCGGCCATGCTCGGCGAGCGTTTTCGGCTCTACCGTGGCCCGCAGGACTGGCTCCGGGAAAGTGATTGTTTCCAGCGTTACGGGGCGTTCCGCGTGGCACAGCGTATCGCCCGTATAGATCTGATTCAGGCCGAGAAACGCACCAATTTCCCCGGCGTGCAGCGCCTCGACGTTTTCGCGGTGATTGGCATACATGCGCAGCAGGCGCCCGGCCCGCTCCTTGCGGTTACGGGTGGCATTGTGCAGCGCCATGCCGGCGCGGACCATGCCCGAATAGATGCGCGCATAGGCCAGGTGGCCGACGTAGGGATCGTTGACGATCTTGAAAACCAGCGCCGCGAGCGGTTCTTCGTCGCGCGGCGCCAGGCAGATCGTGAGGCCGCTGTCGGGATCGATTCCCTGTACCTCGCCGATATCGAGCGGTGACGGCAGAAAATCGACCACGCAGTCCAGCAGCGGTTGCACGCCGATATCCCGTAACGCGGCGCCACAGCAAACCGGAAACAGGCGATTGGCGAGCGTGGCACGGCGCAGCGCCGCGCGTAACGGCTCCGTCCCGATGTCGCCGCCGGCCAAATAAAGCGAGAGCAGTTCATCGTCAGCCTCGGCAACGGACTCGATCAGGCGCTGCCGCGCGACCTCGGCCGCCGCACGATATTCAGCCGGTACGGGACCGCATTCCGGCTTTCCTTCCTGCGCAGCCCCCCAGCGCAGCAGTTGCATCGACAGCAGATCGACCTCGCCTTCGAACGCCGCTTCGTGGCCGACAGGCATTTGCAGGCACGCCACCGGCACACCGAGGCGCTCACGCACGCTGGCCACCGCGCGTTCGAAGTCGGCCCCGATGCGATCCATTTTGTTAATGAAGCACAGCCGCGGCACCCGGTAGCGATCGGCCTGCCGCCATACCGTCTCGCTTTGCGGCTGGACGCCATGCACGGCATCAAATACCACCACGGCGCCATCCAGCACCCGTAGCGAGCGCTGCACTTCGGCGGTGAAATCGATATGCCCCGGGGTATCGATCAGGTTGATCATGCAGTCGCGCCACCGCGCGCTGATGGCCGCCGCCACGATCGTGATGCCGCGTTCGCGCTCCTGGACCATCCAGTCGGTCACCGTCGTGCCGCTGTCGACCGAGCCCAGGCGATGGGTACGTCCCGTGTGAAAGAGAATCCGGTCGGTAATGGTGGTCTTGCCAGCGTCGATGTGGGCAATGACGCCGATGTTGCGGATGCCGGCGATCGGCACGGAGGTTGCAGCCACAGGTCATCTCCTGGGGGCTATTGCAAAATGATATTGGCTGGCGCTCCGGCGCGGCCTTGCCATACTACCTGTACTGTTTGCAGCCGCGCCAGGCCGCCGGAACCGCCTCGCTTGATTTTGCAACAACCTCTCGATGCGGGTAGCCGAAACCATCGGGGGTACGCCATGGGCAGAAAGTTTTTTGTCGATGAATCAGGCCCGCACGTCGATGCGGTTGACGACCTGGTCGATCGCGTCCAGGTACCAGGCGTCTTGTTCCGCCCGTCTGCGCTCGGCCTCGCTCGACACCCAACCCTCGAGTGTCACCGTGTGGTTCAGCGACTTGATCGTGATCTGGTCGGCATCCACGCAGGGATCGATTTCCAACACCAGGTGTAGGGCGTCGGTGATTCCGTCGTCGTTGTCTTCCTCGGCTGGAAACACGTCCAGCAGGTTCACCACTTGGCGGCAACTGCCGGCCCACCAGGCGAACACCCCGGCCAGGCGTTTGTGGGACAGGCTGATCACTTGTCCCGTCAGCGTCACCACGCCGTGCTGAACGGTGACTTCGATGGCGCCGCTGCCATCGTCGTTACCTGCCGCGTCCATGGTGCCGCGCAGTATTTCCACCTGCCCCTTGACGCGCGCACAGATCACGCAGTTGCGAAAGTCCACGGCTTGCAAGTGCCGCTCGCACACACTGTCGCGCATGGCCCCGTCACCGAACGGCGACTCGACTCTCACGCGCAGGTGGTCTACCAACTCCGCCGCACCGCTGAGCGAGTGCGCCAAATGGATGATGCGCTTCCTGGATGCGATATCCGGCACCTCGCCAGCTACGGTCAAGGTGCCGCCGCTGAAACTCATATGGATGAGATGGTTTTGCAGGATCAGGTGCGATTCGCGCTCAAAGGCCGCCAGTACCTGCTTCAAGACTGTATCACTGCCTCGAATGATCCGCCTCGCGCAAAAAGTTCATGGCGCGGCTCACTCAATGGACCGCCTCGCGGACCTGGCCCACCTCGCAGTGCGCGGGTCCGGCCCCGCTTAGTCGATTATAGGCACTCAGTCGTATGCGATTCTCTGGGCTTGGGCTCGGGCAGGCTTTGTCACGACTGTGGCAACCGGGCACTACCTCGTACAGGCATTTCGCACCGGCAAAAGCCGCTTCGCGAAAAATCCTCGGGATTATCAGCGATGCGGTTTCTGTAACAGTCCGGTCGCCGCTGCATACTTCCACGGGTGAAAATGGCCGGCGCTGCGCCGACGCGTTTCCTATGATGGTTCTTGTGCCCCAGACCCTTGGGAAAGAGGGAGGGATGAGATGGAAGCGATTTAACCGCTGCACACCACAACGACGTGCATCGTCAACGAGCTGGAGTTTTTCGCTAGCGAATCCCACCCGCTCACGCAGGCCCAACTGAAGCAGTACTCGCGCCGCACAACGAAGCGCCCCGCTGCTCTGCTCCGCGATCCTCGTGTCGCTCCCGTTCATCGCTGAAGGCCTCTGCCGCCTCTTTGGTGCCTGGTAAGGCTCGCGTTCGTTAAATACGTCGCAGTGTCGACTTCGGCCCTCGCTGCTGTCGCCCTGCTTTGCGCAACCGTGCAGCAGTGGGATGCGAACGACGTCCGCGTCGCACGCATCTGCTATTCGAATCGCCGCACCTGATCCCGTAAAGGCTCACCAATGGACGATATCAACGCGTTATCTGCTCAGTAGTCCATTTTTCATTTGTAGCGGGATTCATCTCTGGGGTACCTTCAAGGAAGTGCCAGACGAGCCTGAATCGAAGCGCTAGGCCGAATTGCGAGTGCGGCGGCTCCCCCAAGCCTCGCGTTTTAGCGGGCGCAGTCCCGGCCCTCTCTTTTTCAGACGACTATCGAAGTTGTTGGATAGCGGTCTCAAAGAGCTGGATTGCGATCTTGGCCGTGCCTTCACGAAGTGCATGCCTGTGGTCTGTGGCAATCGACGTATCCGTGGAGGGCTCTTCGTACCACGCAGCGATGTACATCAATGAGCTGAAGATCGACTGTAGTCTCGGACGCCATCTACTTGTTCGCGTCGATCATGCAGTTCAGCCGCATCAGTCAGAAAGACGTTCAGAGTTTCAACGACAGCATCTGCGGCTTGCACATATTTAAGACTCTTAACGAGTCGAACCGTCGCTTGGAGTGCCGTCAAAAATCGTGTGTGCGCTTGTTCGTAAGTCATAGATGCCTCACCTGTGGCTCTGCGGAATGCTAGCACAGCGAGCCAACGCACCCGGCACTCAACAGTTCGGCATTGGCCGGCGAGGATATATGAGCAACTGGTTGATCAATGCCACTCCGGCGACTGCGGCGCGGTGCCGAAGCCGGTCCACGGAGACCAAATCATCGGCATATCAGAGCCATTTCGAGGAAGCCGTACGCGTACCTTATCACGACATGTTGTCGCACCACTCGATCGCCCAGCGCTGCGCCGCTTCGATTGCGTCCGCGTCGGAGGGGTAATCGCCGAGGTCACCCGAATACTTCACTTCGACGGCATCTCCGGCTGCCGACGCGCGCTTGTAGATCTTTGCGCGTGCGTAGTAACGGCCGCCTTCATCAAGAGGCGACACGTCGATGTGAAACTCCTTGTAGTCGAACTGCATGGCCGTCTCCGAAAAGGTGCTCCACTCGTCGTCGCGCTGGATAAACGGCGGGCGCCCCCCGGCGTCTGGACCTTGTTCACCGACTTGTTTCGGTAGTCACAGTCGCGACAAATGAAAAAAATCCACTTTCGTCGGTTTGGGCTATGACCTCATCGGAGGCAAATCGCGCACTGCAGTTTCGGCAAGTCCACATCGCTACCTCCTCCGCTTCGCCAGTTGCCGAAGCTCTGAGGGTTGGCGCGACAATTCAGGACGCTTGTTCTTTAAGCAATTTTTTAGCAAGCGCGCGCTGTATCTCGCGCCCGGTCCTCACGCGCGAAATCCAGTTCGGTTTCGTGCGGATCGTCCGATTCAGGTTCGGCACCCACTTCTCGCAGATGACCGATTCCGCGATAAGAGCCTGCAACAATCTTCATAACGCGAACTCGTGCGATGTGCGTGTGAGTTGCGTAGATCTCATCGTCCACGACGATCTCCTGTTCGCCTTTCAAGGAATCGTAGCACTTGGGAGTCAGCTATGAGGCGCGCGGGAAATGTGTGGATCAACGTCAAACTCCGCTTCGACCTGTTCCGCGGTGGCTGCACGACGCCCGTAGTCGCAAGGCCATCCGGTTCCCAGTCGTATCCGCTAGCCGTCTTGCTATCGGAGCCGCGCAGAACCAGAAACGCATGCATACCCTGTGCATAAGCCGGGTGACTCGGGATTCGCCCATTTACTTCAGCGATGACCTCCTCGGGCGAGATAACTGGCTTAGCCATGTTCGTCTCCATCGTGATTATCAAGGATATCCTAGCATGAGCGAGAACAGCAAAATCGAGTGGACCGACCACACCTTCAATCCATGGAAAGGCTGCCAGAAGGTCCGGCCTGGCTGCGACCACTGCGACGCCGAGACTCGTAATGCCGCTTCGCCGGGGGCACCGCGATCAACTGGGGACCAGGCGCACCGCGGCGCCGCACCTCGCCCGCAAACTGGCGCAGGCCGTTGCAGTGGAACAAGGCACACGCCGAGTTCTTCGCGAAGCATGACCGACGGCAGCGAGTGTTCTGCGCGTCACTCGCCGACGTGTTTGACAACGCGGTCGATCCGGAGTGGCGCCGCGACCTGTGGGACCTGATCAAACTCACGCCGAACCGGAACTGGCTGCTGCTCACGAAGCGGATCGGCAACGCCATGCGGCGGCTGCCATCGCACGACTGGTGCGCCGGCCGCGACAACGTCTGGCTCGGCCCGACGGTCGTCAATCAGGAGGAGGCGAACCGCGATACTCCGAAACTCATGCAGGTGAAGGCGCACGTGCGATTCCTGAGCTTCCCAAACCCGAGGCGGGTACGGTGTTCCTGAAGAAACGATGCTGGGGATGACGATGCGCTACAAGGTGAACGGCGGCGCCGTGATGACCGATATTGCATTGGTGCGAGCTCATGGCGTCTGGGGACGCCGTGTAGCGAGCCCGGTACTGAGCATGGTCCGGGAATCGTCGGTGACATTGGTGAGCGGCGCGAGCCGCATCCCGTTTGAGAGATCGAGTCGAATACGACGCTTCCCATGGCGCTGCCATCCATTAACAACAGTGAGACAGGCAATGGCGATGCGCAAGCGGGAAGAGAATCCCGAGGTATTTCCGAACGCAGCGGGCATTGATGTGGGCGGTTCCAGTCACTGGGTGACCGTCCCCGGTCAACGGCCGAGGAGCCGGTTCGGGAGTTCGGCACGATGACCGAAGACCTGAACGCGATGGCCGACTGGCTGCTCGCCTGCGGGATCGACACGGTCGCGCTCGAATCGACGGGTGTCTACTGGATACCGGTCTACGAAGTGCTGGAACAGCGCGGGCTGACGGTCTGGCTGTTCGACGCACGGCAGATGAAGAACGTGCCGGGTCGCAAAAGCGACGTGCGGGACTGCCTGGCTGCAGAAACTCATGAGCCTGGGGCTGCTGCGGGCGGCCTGGAGTCCGGGCAACGAGGTGTGCGTCGCGCGTGCGGTGACGCGCCAACGCGAGGTGCTGCTGATCCAACAGGCCAGCTGGGTGCAGCGTATGCAAAAGGCGCTGGTGCAGATGAACCTGCAGCTTGCCGAGGTGCTCAGCGACATCACGGGAACGACGGGACAGGCGATCATCCGCGCAATCGTCGCGGGCGAACGCGATCCGAAGGTACTGGCCAGCTTTCGTAACTCCCGGGTAAAGCGCAGTACCGACGAAATAGCAAAGGCACTGACGGGTATGCGCGAACACCTTATGCAGATCCTTGCAGCGCTACGCGACCACCAGAACCCGATGGACGTAGACCGTGCGCGCGCCGTCGCGCAGGTGGCAGGCGTGCTCGTCGACAGCGCCAAGGTCGAAGTCGACTACATCAAGGCGACGGCGCGACCGGCGATCCCTGTTCATTTCGCCGCTGAATAGCGACCCCGAACGGCTGCTCAACGGCAGCAAGGGCGACATCGAGCGCACGCCGACCGGTTTTGTTCATCGCCTCCGCGGCTGATCTATCCGCAAGGACAACGACAACCATGAAAGAACATCTTTCGATCGACGAAAAGCTGCAGGTTCTTCGCGACGTAGTGCGCGACTATGTGACGAGCAATGGCATGAAGCAAGATCGCGTGCTCGAGCTGATCGATGAACTCGAAGAGCAGATCGACCGCGAAGTTCGACGACGCGCGCGGCACCGCGCCGATGCCTAACGAGGAAAGCCCCGAATTCCACGCGGCCTGTTCCATGGCACTCAAGGCAGCGAGGCCGGCGTGGGACCGCGCGGCGTATTCATTGCTGGGTATCGCGCGCTGCGCGGCGTTCCCGTCGACGTCGGCTCGCCTATCACCCCTGTCGCTGACAGCGCAGAAAAAAGCCCCGCTTCCGACGGAAGCGAGGCAGCCGCAGACATTGCGAGGGAACGCAGACTGTCCGCTCATTCAAGCATAGGCGATGGATGTGCCGGTGTCGCGGAAGAATTGCCAAGCAGTCCAACGCGTGGATGCGACCGTTTCCCTGCCAATGGCGCGAAGCTGGGACCATACGACTTCGACGTGAATCTTGGCGAGCGCATGTACGTCGACAGTTCGGTGCAATACCGCAACGGAACCGTAACACTTGACGATCAAGCGCAAACCGCGAGAGGTCGCGGCATCCGCAGAGAAGGGAGATAAAGCGTGAGGACCGAGCAATCAGTCGCCGTCGCCCTTAGGCATGCTGTTGCAGTCGGCCATTGCTTCGTCCTCGGCTTCGGACAACGCAAGTTCCTCCGTGGGAAGCGGCCTTCCGTCCGTTCGACGAGGCATACCTCCGTCAATGGTGTACCACCAGAGCCATCCCTGTTTGTCGTCGCCGGTGACTTCAATGTGCACGCGGTGTCCGTTGATGATGTTGGTTCTGTAGGACACGCCGGTCTCCCAGTCGAATTTGGAGGAATCCTAGCATGACGGTCTACGTCGACGACATGCGCGCCGCCGAAGAGGTTAGCGCTACAGGGATGCTATTCGTCGATCCCGGCAAGATCTTCGATGCCCTGTTCGATGCGCTTCCGCGCTTCCATCATGGCTGCGTCAAGATCGGTTGCGGTAAGTGGAATTCAAGCCGTTACCTTTGAAGTCGGCCCCGTGGTGAACCCAAGCCTTATAGCCGAATTCGCCCGTCTGAGCCTTTGTCAAATTCAGAGTGACATGATAAGTGCGC
Source organism: Paraburkholderia hospita (assembly GCF_002902965.1). Lineage (GTDB taxonomy): Bacteria > Pseudomonadota > Gammaproteobacteria > Burkholderiales > Burkholderiaceae > Paraburkholderia > Paraburkholderia hospita. Next base: position 464,804 of record NZ_CP026109.1, read on the forward strand.
TTCTCGCCGTGCGTGCGCGTGTATTCGAAATTCATGCCAGTCTCCGTCGAATCGGCGTATCGGAGTAATTTCGAGGATTCCGTGCGCGTGCCCTATCCGGATCTGTTATCGCACCACTGGATCGCCCAACGCTGCGCCGCCTCGAAAGCATCCGCGTCGGAGGGATAGTCGCCAATGTCGCCCGAATACTTCGCCTCGACGGCTTCACTGCCTCCCGGGTCGCGTCGATAAATCTTCGCGCGGGCGTAGTAATAGCCACTTTCATTGAGCGGCGAAGCGTCGATGTGGAACCGCTTGTAATCGAACTGCATACCGGCCCACGTCGTCGTTTTCAAGGAACCCTAATATGACTACCACCGCGCATACAGGCACTCAGTCAAACGTTAGGCAGATCGTCTATGGACTTTTCGATACTCCCGTCGGGGATCTCCGTGTCGATCCCATCATGACCACCGGGGTGCGCAACGATCTTTATTTTTGGACCCAGAAATCTCACACCACCGAGGGTAAAAAGGGACCAAACGACGTCTCCCGCACGGATGGCCTTTACTGCGGCGGCTACCTCTGCGATTTGGGGCGGGGAAAGCCATTCGTGTGTCTTCGCGTCGATGAGAGCCCAGCGCACGTGCGTGACGCGGTCAGTAGCGGGACTGATGCGTACACCGTCGATAGCAAACGTAGCCATATCCACCTCCGTCATCCTCATGAAGGAATCGTAGCATGAGCGCAATCATCAGCCCTTGCGGCACGTATCGCTACCTGCTGAAGCGTCATGCCGAATCGATGTCGCCGATGAAATCTACGGCGCTGTTCGTCATGCTGAACCCGAGCACGGCGGATTCAAGGTTCGACGATCCGACGATCCGCCGCTGCCGGGGCTTCGCGAAGCTGTGGGACTGCAACGGCCTAGCTGTGGCGAACCTGTACGCGCTGCGCTCGACTGACCCTGTGGCGCTGTGGTCGCACCCCGATCCAGTCGGCCCCGACAACGACGACTACCTATGGAACTTCGCGCGCGTATGCGGTGACGTCGTGTGCGCGTGGGGATCGAATGCCAAGCCTGAGCGCGCCGCTCGCGTCGCCAGCATCTTGATCGACGCCGGCGCGCGACTGTGGTGCCTCGGCACAACCAAGGACGGATCGCCGCGTCACCCCCTATATGTCCGCTCCGATCAACCGCTGATCGAGTGGCGTCCTATCGCGGCATCCGCAGAGAAGTGAGCCGACGAATGATTGCCATCCTTCATCGGGATACGTTTCTAGTGCGGGAACCCAGTGTTGATAGCGTCTCGTGCCCGCTGTTCGCCATCGCGTATTGCCGATTCGAGATCAATGAAGATTTCGCCTTCGAAAATTTGATACTGGAGATAGCTTTCATAGACCGGCGACCCGTCCAGCCTTGTAATGGTGGCTCGCGCCACATATCCCTCGATTTCGCTGGGCGATTCAGCTCGATACGCCGGCCGACCGTTGACGACGACTCGATACCGCGGCGCATCAATCTCCCGGTCCAATGGCGACGACATGATGCTCTCCTAACTTCATACGGAGTATTCCTAGCATGAGCGAAAACAGCAAAATCGAGTGGACGGACAACACGTTCAATCCGAGATCCGCAGTCTGTCGAAGTGGCTCTATCTCGATCAAGGCGGCGTTGACACCACAGCATTGCTCGGTCACTTAACCGATGCAATGGCAGACTTGTATGCGAATTCACGCAGTGTCTTTGTCTAACTTGTTGACTAAAAACCGCGCCGGTTCTGGCCCGGGTTTGTGGCCGATTTTCCATTCAAGTTAGACGGCTCGTGACGCGCCCGCCAGCGGGCGGTTCTCTGTTCAATGTAAGCGAGGCATTTCGCAGGGACCAGACAGCGACGACGAATGTGAGCTTATCTTGGCTCAACGTCAATGTGTTTCAACTGGTCGACGACCGGCGCGAGCACGTTGTCAACGTTACCGCGCGGCACACGGGCTGAACGTTGCCGTTCCGGAAGCGGAAGCGATGTCTGTCACGATACTGGCCTGCGCCACACGCTGGCCAGCCACGGCTGCTGCTCACGCGGCAAGCCTGCGGGCCGGTAATAGTGATCGAGTTCGACGAACCCGGCGCCCGACATGACACGGCGCCACGTTTGAAGATCGTGGTAAGCGCCGTAGCGGCCGCGATTCCAGCCTTCCTCGTTCGCGCCGCGCGGGTTGGAACTGAACAGCACGCCGCCGGGCTTCAGCGTGGCCTGCAATTGCCGCAAGACGCGCGGCAATTCCTGGCTCGGCACATGAAACAGCGACGCGTTGGCGAATACACCATCGAAGCGCCCGTCCGGCAGATCGAGCTTGAGGAAATCCTGTTGCCACACGTCGCACCCGGTGTCGGTGCGCGCCATCGAGGCGAAGCGCTCGGCGCCGTCCAGTCCGATCGCGACATGGCCGAGCGCGGCGAATACCTTGAGATCGCGCCCGGGCCCGCAGCCAAAATCGAGAATCGTGAAAGGCGGTTCGCCTTCGATATGGCTCAATAGTGCGGCGATGTTCTGGCTGACATCGTGGTCGCGGGTTCCTTCGCGGAAATCCTCGGCGCGCAGGTTGTAGTGCTCCAGCGTCAGGGAGGCGATTTTTTCCACGTCGTGCGGATGGAGTTTCATGGGCGACAGTCTACTGGATCCCCTGCTGATTCAGCGCGCGTATGCGCATAATGCGTGGACCGCCTCCACGCCCCACGGGCACGCCATGATCGAATCCATTCTGCTTGTCGCTTCGCGCGTCTCCACCTTCGAGGGTCAGCGGCTGTTGACGAATGCCAGTGGCTTTTTCTTCGAACGCGATGAACGGCTGTTCCTGGTCACCAGCCGGCACGTCGTGATCGACGAACCCAGCAAGCACTTCCCTGATCGCCTCGAGATCGAGCTGCACGTCGACCCGGACAACATGGCGGGATCCACCAGGTTCTCGATTCCGCTGTACCGCAACGGCAAGAGCATCTGGCGCCAGGGGCTCGACACCGCGGGCGAAATAGACGTGGCGGTGATCGAGCTCGAGCGCTCGGCGCTGCCCCGGCGGATGGCCTACCGTGCCTTCACGCCCGCTCACCTGCATGGGTCGCTCGACCAGGTGGAGGTCGGCTCCTCGCTGCTGGTCGTGGGCTTTCCGCTCGGCTTCCATGACACGCTGCATCACCTGCCAGTCGTGCGCCAGGCGGTCATCGCGTCTTCATTCGGCATGCGATTCCAGGGCAAGGGGTACTTCCTGACCGATGCGCGTACCCACCGGGGCACCAGCGGGGCACCCGTCGTCAAGCGCTTGGCCGGCGGAAATCCGGCGCTGGGCGACCTGCCGTGGATGCTGCTCGGCGTTCACTCGGCGCGGCTCGACGTGGGCTCGCGCGACGTGGAACTCGACGAGGCGCTCGGGCTGAACTGCGCCTGGTATGCCGACATCCTGCTGACGCTCACGGAAGGCCCGGCGCTGGCGCGTTCGATGCCAGCGACACCGGACCGCTGACGCATGGAGTCGGGAACGGCCTCTGCCGCTGGCTTTTGGGAACTGTCCCATAGACATTGAAGACTCAAGCACGCGAAACTGCTTCGGACGAGCCAATACCGACAAGCGAGTTTCATGCAGAAGTGCGATAACCCACGATGCGCAATTTGGCTAAAGTTACCCATATCCCACCAAGTGAAAATCAGCCTGTCGCCAGCTAGGCGCGCGGATCACGCTCAGCCAACGGCAGGGGTGTCATTCCCGACAATTCGAAGTTGGTGATTCTGTTGCTTGATTGGGTATCCACCTCACTCTGGCATTCTTAACGTGTTGTCACCCAGAGGATTTCGAATCGTGCCACCCCTCGCCCGTGCGTTGATCGCGTTCCAGGCCATGTGGTTCTGCTCGCGGCTGTCACTGCAGCTCCAGATCGTCGCATTGCGACATCAGTTGACGGTCTATCAGCGGTCCGTCTACCGGCCACGTCTGCGTCCACCGACCGTATCTTCTGGTCCTGGCTGTCGCGTCGCTGGTCAAGGTGGCGGGAGGTCCTCGTCTTCGTAAAGCCCGCTACAGTGATCGTATGGCCGCGTAAGCGATTCCGCGACCACCGGACGCGCATCAGTGGCAAAGGCACGCCGGGCAGGCCACCGATCAGCCAGGACAACCGTGAGTTGATCCGCAAGATCTCGGCGGCCAGTGCCCGGTGGGGCGCGCCGCGCATCCTGGGCGAGTTACGCAAGCTCGGCATCGAGGTGGCGAAGTCGACCGAGGAGAAGTATCGCCTGCGCCACCCCACACCGCCCTCACCGACCTGGAAGGCGTTCCTGAGAAACCACGTCCGCGATTTCGTATCGATCGATTTCCTCACTGTGCCGACGGCAGGCTTCAGGGTGCTGTTCGTGCTGGTGGTCCTCACACATGACAGGCGCCAGGTCAATCACTTCAATGTCACGGAGAATCCGACCGCGCACTGGACGGCTCAACAGATCGTCGAGGCTTTCCCCTGCGATAGCGCGTACCTCGTCCGGGATCGCGATGCGATCTATGGCGCGCCCTTTTGGCGACACATCGGGAGCATGGGCGTCGAACAGGTTCTCACCGCCCCTCGCAGCCCATGGCAGAATCCGTACGTCGAACGCCTGATCGGCAGCATCCGGCGAGACTGCCTGGATCACGTCACTGTCCTGAACGAACGCCACCTGCGGCGCATCCTCACCCGGTACTTCGACTACTACCATTGTTGGCGTACACACCTGTCGTTGGACATGAATTGTCCCGACCCGAGACCAGTGCAGCCGCACGATCGCGGCACGGTCGTCGAATTCCCGGATGTTGGCGGCTTGCATCACCATTACGAGCGACGGGCAGCATAATCGGAGTAGTCCAGATTTCGTTCAAGCGCAGGCTATGCTTTTTTCGGGATGGACACCCCTGTGGCGACCATGCGGAGAGCCGGCCACAGGACTCGTCAGAGGTCGGTGTTAGTATCTTCCGCTCAGATCAAGCCCGCTTGCCGATACCCGCCTTGGACGGCCGTTCGAATTTCCACCCAGCACCTTCGTTCGAGGAACAAGCAGTGACCCGATCACACTCACCGGTGCGTTGCGATGCATCCGGAGATGAACAGCATCGACGTATCGTGGATGCCATTCATGACCATGGCTGGTCGGAACAGGACAATTTTTTTCCACCGGATTTGACGCTCGCGCTGGCGTTGGAATGTGCAGCGCTTGCGACAGCCGGAACGCTCACATTGGCGCGTGTCGGCCAGGGCGCGGCGCGTTCGCTCCAGCCTGATGTGCGCGGCGACCGGATTCAGTGGCTGGAGGCGGGCCAGTCCGAAGCCCGCGACCGGTATCTCGCGATCATGGAAATGCTGCGTATCGCGTTGAATCGCCGGCTCTTTCTGGGACTCGAAGAATACGAAAGCCACTTCGCGTACTACGCCCCGGGCGCTTCGTATCTGCAACACCGCGATCAACTTCGTGACGACGATAGTCGCACGGTGTCCGTTATCGTCTATCTGAATGCGGACTGGCTGCCTGAGCACGGCGGCGCGTTGCGGCTGCATCCAGAGGGCTTGAGCACGCAGGACATTTCGCCGGTCGGCAGCCGGATCGCAGTGTTTCTATCCGCCGACATGCTGCACGAAGTATTGCCCGCGACGCGCGACCGCATGTCGCTCACGGGATGGTTTAGACGTCGCTCGTGATCTCCCCGCGGTTCTCATGCCTTCCGCTCGCTGCAAACTGCTGGCAATGCCAAAGGCTCTGTCAGCTTGCGGGATCGGTCGAGTAAGATTGGACGATGAAGTAATCGAAAGCGCTCTACCACGGTCACCAGTTTTCCAACTGGCGTCATCAGTTGCGCAGTGCGCCTTCCGTTTCCAGTTGAGCTTGCGCGACGTTGAAGAGTGAACCGCCCCGGGTTTCCCGGGAATTGGTAAGGACCTCCCCCATCGCCAGAGCGGCACCTATCGGCGCCATCATGGCTGTTGCTACGCAACCTTCAGCGAAGGGGGAAGTCATGGAACATGATTACTCGCGTTGGTGTGGATCTGGCCAAGAATGTGATGCAGGTTCACGCAGTTGACGGCGCCTAACGTGTCGTTGTACGGAAGGCGATTTCTCGCGAACGGTTTGTGAATTGGTTCGCCGATCTTGAGCCTTGTTTGGTGGCGACGGAAGCGTGCGGCGGTGCCCATTATTGGGCGCGCAAGTTACGCTCGCTCGGACACGATGTCCGGCTCATTCCACCGCAATTCGCTGCCCCTATCGCAAAAGGAGGTCCACACGTGAAGAATGATGCACAGGATGCCGAGGCAATCTGCGAAGCGGCTAGCCGTCCACAGATGCGTTGCGTGCCGATCAAGTCGCCTGCCCAGCGAAGCGTGCTTGTCCTTCACCGCATGCGGACCGGATTCGCCGAGGAGCGTACCGCGCTGGTGAATCGGTTGCGCGGGCTGCTTGCCGAGTTCGGCGTCTTTCTGCCGCAAGGCATCCATTCGTTGCTAAGCACTTCGTCGAACGTCTCGAGGACGGTAGCAACGAACTTACAGGTCCTGCGCGCCAGGCGCTGATGCGTGGCTGGATGCAGTGCCAGGTGCTGGATCAGGAAATCGCCTGGCTCGAAAAGCAGATCACTGAACACGCCGTCCATGATAGACAGGCGCAACATTGCATGGAGGTGTGCGGCGTGGGCCCACTGACCGCATCTGCCGCTGTCGCAACTGTTGTCGACGCGCGGCAGTTCAAAAATGGTCGTCAGATGGCAGCTTGGCTCGGTACCGTACCCAGGCAGAATAGCAGCGGCGGCAAACAACGGCTTGGACGCATCACCAGGCAAGGCAACGACTATCTGCGAACCTTGCTATATCAGGGCGCGCGTTCTGCCATTCGTACTGCACCGCGACGGGCCGACAGGCTCTCGCGCTGGATCGTTCAGCTGCAGGCCCGCGTCGGCTATTACAAGACCTTGGTCGCCGTCGCCAATAAGCATGCGCGCATTCTCTGGGCCGTGCTCGCGAAGGGCGAGAAATTCGATCCATCACATGTGGACCATGCTCCGCGTGTGGTAACACACATGTAAACCAGGAGCCGACCAGTAATTACTCCACGCTCGAAGACGCATAGGTAAAGGATAGCGGACAGGTCAGACCGGCAGCGGGCGAACTCGATGAACCGTAAGGCGGCACAGCGAATCGACTCGCCGACCCGGGGATGGAGTCCCGCTACGCGGTTACTATCCGGGCCCGGGCTCAGCAGCTGTTATAGCGCCCAATAAGGCCGTTTATAGGCATGCAGTCTGTCTCTCCGCCATCCACGCCGCTCACGTCTCGAGTGCTGGCTACCGGTACTTGGCCAATGACCCATCGAAACCTGCTTGCAGAAATGGGGAGGTCCTTATAAGCGGTTCAATTCGGGTCGTCCCGCATATCGCGTTGCCTCTTTTCTCATATCGCGCGTGAGTTAAACAAAACATTTAATTGTGCGGGTGCCACTCATCTCACCACCCAGCGTCACGGCTTCATTGGTAGGGCTTGCGCGACGTGACTCAGGATCGTTACTGTCGCATTGTGCTAACCGCTCGCCGGGTGCATGCTTGGTTTGGCCTATGTCGTAGTACGCACATGACGGAACGCCTTCGCGATGCCACTCGTTGGCGTAGCGTTACAGAACACATCGAGCCTTGTCCATGATCACCCTCACCTGTTCCGAACTCGGGCTGTTACAACAAAGGCTCTGCGAGCGCCGTCGTGAGCTGCTGGCGACGCTGCGCGGCGAATACGGCGATCTCGCCGGAGCACGGCCGCCCGAAGAGCTGGGCCCCGAGTCGCATCCCGACGAGACCGCATCGCGCAAAGCGAGCGTTCACTTGCGCACTGCGCTCGCGCGGCACGATTTCGACGAACTGCAGCAGATCGACGCGGCGCTGGCACGCATCGCTGCCGGCCGCTACGGGGCATGCGTCGATTGCGGCGACCCGATCGGTTATGAGCGGCTTGTCGCCGCGCCCTACACGGCCCGCTGCGTTTCATGCCAGACGGCGTTCGAACAACACCGCGCCACCCGTCAATAGGAAGCCCATCAGGTACAGAACGTCTTCTTGTCGCGATAGACGCAGTAGCCCGTTGCACCCATCGACGCGTGCGAAAATTCGCAAGATCTAAACCGAAGTTCCGAGCTTGCTCGTAGTCATTACGCGGCCGGAAGTCCGCGCGGGCGCTGAACATTGGCGCCTTTATTAGGGAAGCGGAACAAAGTGGGGGCTGGAAGGTATGGCCCTGAATTTTGGTACGCTTGCGTGATTATGGACGAAGAACCAGGCGTCGGGATTTATCGGCTCCAGGTATGGCTTCGCCAGATCAGTCCGATGATCTGGCGACGGCTTCTGGTGCGCAGCGACAGCACGATCACCGATCTGCACTACATCCTCCAGATCGCGTTTGGCTGGAGCGACGAGCATCTGAACCGTTTTCATATCCATGGCCAGGACTACGGCGTATACCACGACGGTGGAATCGGCTTCTCAACCGATCCAGCACACGTCCGGTTGGGCGATTTCCGCTTTCGTGTCAACGAACGGTTTCTCTACGAATACGATTTGAACGATGGATGGGAACATCAGGTGCGCGTGGAGGCGCGCCTGGGGCTGGAGGAGAAACGCATCTATCCGTGCTGCATTGGTGGCAAGCGCCGAGCGCCGCCAGAGGACTGCGGCGGCCCGCATGCCTTCGTGACCCGCCGTGACGAAGTCCCGTTGGCAGTCGAGGAATTGATCGAAGATATCCGGGACGACCTCGACGCCAACGATCTGGAATCGATTCGCAATCGGATCGGAGACATCGACGAGTTGCGCGAATGGCTGACCCGGGACAGCTTCGACCGGCGCGCGGTCAACCACCGGCTCAAGCAATACGCAACGCACGACGAATCCCGGATGTGGCAGCAGAAAGGAGCTGACCGTGAAGATTCGAATACAGGTGGTGATTGATGCCGAGGATGGCGAAGCGGAGAAAATCGAGGACGTCGCGCGGCTGGAACGGAGCTCGCTACGACCAGAGGAACTGGGCCTGACGCTTGCGGAGGCCAGGTCGCTGCTGCGCGGCATGCAGCAAAACACCGTCACCGCGCAGGTCGGGGAATACCTCGCGCGGTTTGCGAGCTGTCCGCACTGTGGCCGCCCTCGAACCCACAAGGGAAAACATGCCATCATCTATCGAACCGTGTTCGGCAAATTGAACCTTGCCAGTCCCCGGCTCTACGATTGTCCTTGCCAGAAGCCGGGCCGGCATAGTTCAAGCCCGCTAGCCGAACTGCTGAGCATGCATACGGCGCCGGAACTGCTGTATCTGGAAACCAGGTTTGCGTCGCTGATGTCCTATGGCCTGAGCGTCGAAGTGCTGAGCGAAGTCTTGCCCATCGCCGACGAAATCACCCCTGCGACGGTGCGGCGACAACTCCATGCCGTCGCGGAACGGATCGAGAGCGAGCTGGGCGATGAACAGTTCACGTTCATCGAAGGCTGTCCCAACGAGTGGGCGAAACAGCCGCCGCCGGGGCCGCCCTTGACGGTCGGCCTGGATGGCGGCTATGTTCACGCGTCGGACCAGAAATCCAGAACGGAGGGCTGGTTCGAAGTGATTGCTGGCAAGAGCGTCAAGACCGGAGGCAGCGCCAAGGTCTTTGCCTTCGTCAACCAGTACGATGAGAAACCCAAGCGCAGGTTGTACGAGGTGCTGAAATCACAGGGCCTGCAAATGAATCAGCAGGTCGTGTTCATGTCGGACGGCGGCGACACCGTCCGCGATCTGCAAACGTATCTCAGCCCGGAATCCGAACATCTGCTGGATTGGTTTCACATCACGATGCGACTGACCGTCATGGGGCAGATGGTCAAGGGCATGGTGGCGGAACTGGGACCCGGCGACGGGGATCCGGCAACAGCCGCCCTTCTGGCCGATCTGAAAAAGCACCTGGAGAGCATCAAATGGAATCTCTGGCACGGCAACGTGCCGCATGCCCTGCAACGGATTGATGAGGTTGACGACGGTCTGGAAATGCTGGAAAAGAATCCGGCCAACAAGCCGAAAATGTTGAAAGCGGTGCGCGAGTTCCGCGGCTATATCGTGGCCAACCAGGCGTTCATCCCGAACTATGGTGACCGCTATCGGCACGACGAGACAATCTCAACGGCGTTCGTCGAATCCACCGTGAACTACGTGGTCAGCAAGCGCTTTGTGAAGAAACAGCAAATGCGCTGGACCCAGCGCGGCGCGCACCTGCTGCTTCAAGCCCGCGCGCAGGTTCTGAACGACGATTTACGCAACACGTTCGGACGATGGTTTCCGGGGATGAGAGCAGAGCCGCAGGCGCATTGGAAGGAGGCGGCATAGCGGCTCCAGCCCCCACTTTGTTCCGCTCTCGCAAACACGCTGCCGCCGGCATCCAACAACGCTTGTGTAACTGGCCCCGCCAGATGCGCCTCGCGGCCGGCATCGTCTGGGAACACGTCGAAGATGCCGTACTCCGATCGCCCGAATCTGATCGCGAACCACGCGGTCGTTGCGGCTTCCGCCCGCCCCGTCGCGAGAGCGGAGCGCAGGACGGCTTCCGCCATGGCGTCGTCGTTGCCGGCTTTGACTTCCAACCTGACGAGCAGACCTTTAGTGCCCATGAGGCACCTCCATTCGTGATCGACTGACCGTGAGCGCGTTGAGCGTGCAGTCCTTCGCGCTAACAAGCCAGCAGCGCGCAGTAGAGCCAGTGCCCTCCTTCCAGAGGACACCTTCGGTCCTGCGATCGTCGCCGGCGACATCGGGCGAGCCATCTCGCCCGGCGAACGTGCGCGCGTGCAATGCTCCTCAACTGACACGATAGTGGATTTCGCCTCGCCATTCCAGGCGGGTCCGCTGGAACCGGCTTGCCGTTACGGCTCTGGCAGCTGCGGCTTCACGCGCTCGCTGGCGCTCTGGAACCTCTTTGACCTCCCCCGAGGGACGTGGATCCGACTGGGATGAGCAGCTGAACTACTCTTGCTGCGCCGCGCATAGTGTAAGAGCGCCGCCCGCCGGGTGGGCGGCGGAACTGTGGTGTGACGAGGCTCCGACTGTCTTGGTTAGAGCAATGCCAACAGGCATTAACATAACTGAAGATCGAAGCCTACATGTTGCGCCCGCGGCGATGTGGTTCCATGGGCGTCAGGTCGGTAACATGACTTGCTACCAATGCCTGTTCGTCGGCAGCAAGCCGTCGGGAGCACACGATGATCGTCGAGCGTATCTGGACTGGCAATGCCTACCGCAACTTCAACTACCTGATTGCATGTCCGGAAACCGGCGAGGCACTTGCCATCGACCCGCTGGACCATGAAAAATGCCTCGCCGCCGCGAAGGCCAGGGGTTGGCAGATCACCCAGATCCTCAACACCCACGAACACCGGGACCACACCGGCGGCAACGAAGCGATGGTCGCGGCCACGGGCGCCAGGCTGCTCGCTCATTTCAAGGCCGTCGCCCGCATCGCGGGGGTGGACCGCGGTGTCAAGGCCGGAGACGTCATCAAGGTCGGGAAGCGGGTCGAACTCGAATGCATGGACACGCCGGGTCACACCATGTGCCACATCTGCCTGCGATCACATACCGACCAGCCGGCGCTGTTTTCCGGCGACACCCTGTTCAATGCGGGCGCCGGCAATTGCCACAACGGAGGCGATCCGAGCGAGCTGTACGCCACGTTTGTGGGCCAGCTCGCCAAACTGCCGGATGACACGAAGATCTACCCCGGGCATGACTACATCGAGAACAATCTGAGGTTCACGTTGTCGCTTGAGCCGGAAAACGCCGCTGCCCGGGCCCTGCTTCCCCGCGTGGCTGGTCATGACCCGAAGACCTCGATCGTCACCACGCTCAAGGATGAAGAGCAATTCAACACCTTCTTCCGGCTTACGAGCGCAAGCGTGATCGCCAGGTTGCGGGAAAGCTTCCCGGATCTCCCGGAAGTACCCGATGCCAGGACGGTGTTTCTCAAGCTTCGCGAGTTGCGTAACAGGTGGTGATGCAGCAGGGCGCGGAGCGTTGCCGCTCGCCGCAATCGGGCCATTTCTGTGTAGAAGCATCATCGAAGGTAGAGGGGGCCGAACCTCCGGGTTCAACCTCGCCAAAGCAGTCCCTGGCGGAAGCTGGCCCTGGCCAACAAGACGCCCCAACGAGCATTCGCTTTCAACTGGAGCGAAGGACGCCTCTGTTGGATCGAGGGCGGGTATTGGCGAAAGGCTGCATGCGGCTAGGGGCGGCCTGTCGAACGAACTGGCATCCCAAGGATGTTGGTGGGTACCATGGTGTTGGTGCCCGCGTCGACTTTCGAGAACAGAACAACATTTACAAGGTCACGTCGCGGCCTGTCATGTGCACGACCGTCGAACTCAGGAGGTCGAGGTGCGCAAGACATCCAAAACATCACTTTTTGCTGCGGCGAGGATCTGGGACGAGCCCGCCGTCACCAAGATTTTGACTGCGGCACCCGGGCTAGTCACAGCAACTGATTCACGCGGGCGCACCGCGCTTCACCTGGCCTGTGCGGTCAAGCCAGGGAGCAGCACGCAACTCGCAGAGCCGAATGGAATCAAAACCGCCGCCACCCTTCTCAAAGCTGGTGCTGACATTGAGAGTGCAGTGCCGATGGGCGAGGATGAGGGCGATTTCCGGGCGACACCGTTATGGTACGTGGTCTCGCGCGGCGAAAATCTGCCACTGGCCGAGTTTCTTTTGCAGCGTGAAGCGAACGCAAGCTATTCGCTTTGGGCCGCGGTATGGCGCGACGACGATGTCTTGTGTCGTGTTCTTCTGAAGTTCAAACCTGAGCTTGACCTCAGAGCACACGGCGAGACGCCGACCTTTTACGCCGCTCGCCTCAAGCGACTGAAGACGTTGAATCTCCTGATCGAAGCTGGAGCGAATCCTTCCATCGCGGACTTCGGCGGTCGCGATGCCGTCGACATTGCACGGGCCCGGCACTTGCCGGGAGAAATCATCGAACGGTTGGAAGCCCTGAAGCGGCGCGGGCACACCGGTCGGGCGTGATTGTGCTGATGAACCACTTAAACAGGTCACGCGCTGCCGACAGCGACCGTCGCGGTCCGGCCACATACGGTCACTCAAATTGAGCCGCGCGATGACATTCGAGGGTCCGTTGCACCCTTTTGACGGACCTAGCTAGTGGCGTGGTAATGCGTTGGATATAGCTGCCTCGGCTTTTGCCAACCTCTCACTTCCTCGACAGTCACCTGTACCTTATCGAAGCCGCCCGATAAGGCACGAATCTCTGTGTTCCCATCGGTCGGCGTGTATCTGTTGCGGCGGGCGGGAATCGGTCACAAGGCGCTGGCCGACCTCGCGCAGGGGAGCCGGCAGACCGACGTATGGTCCCTGTATATGACCTGCGTGCGGTCACGTATTCCGGGTAGCCCGAGCCAACTGAAGGTGACTGTGTGGCAGACGGAAATTTTCTTCAGGACAACCAGATATTGGCCGTCTTCTCGGCATTGACGTTCTTCGTCGCGTCGTTTGTCGTCTGGCGGGGCGGTGTTCTGGGCCGCTTCCGGACACCCGGGAAGGCACAGCAGAGGGAGGCCCTCCGAACAGCGGCCTTGCTGGCGCGCCTGCGGTCCGCACGCGGTCCCGGTCGGTCGAGCAGGGGCGCCAGATTCTGGCGCGAACTCTTCGCCGACCTGGAAAGCGCGAGTCGCGAGGATGACATTTCCTGGGAGGTGGTATTCGCGGTGACCGAGGCGGTACAGGCAGAGGATTGCCGCACGGCAAAGCTTCGTGCGGTAATCAATCAAAGACCCGACGCAGGCCTGCTGGTACGCGTGGGTACGTGCTTTTCCCGGGCTTCAACGCCTGGTCGGCGAAAAGTGATGCGATGGAGCAGTCGACAAGCGCGTGCGGTACCCATGTCGGCGCATTCGTCCGCTGAACTCCAGGAAGAAGCACGCGCGAAGAGGCCCGCCGCGTGAGCCGGTCATCCGCCTGGACAACTGGGTGAACTCGCCCTGCTCGCGTCGGACCTCCGAGCCCCTTCAACCGTCGCGCTGCCCCGTGCTTCCAGTTGTTCAACGCGTACCACTACCAGCATCCTACGAGATTGCGCAAGCGCGACTCGACCGACGCCGCCGAGTCGCAGTAGCCCACTTCCACAGAACCGCCTGACGGCTTCAGGTATCGCCGGTACAATCGAAGGAACCATCGCTTTGACCTCCAACATGACCGCACGCCCTGGCGTACAAGGCGATTTTTTGCAGATGCTCGTGAACGACAAGACCACCGTAAACGTGTTCCTCGTGAACGGCATCAGACTGAGCGGTCAACTGGCCGCCTTTGACCAGTTTGCAGTTCTGCTGGAGTCTGGCCCAGGCGCGCAACTTGTTTTCAAACATGCCATTTCGACCGTGCTGCCGGTCAATGGCAGGAGCCAGGTACGTGAGCCGACTGAGGTGCCGGTGAGTGGCGACAAGCCGAACCACGTGCGAGGCCGTGTCCGATGAGAACTGCGATGACATGCCGTGGCTTACGCTTGACCTGCGCATAGCCACGCGACGTCCACGTCAAGAAGTTCAGAGAGGCGCGCGCAATCCGCACCCTTCGGAACGGTAACTCCGGCGCGCCAAAGGGTCACCTCGTGTTCCGGGACGCCAAGTGACCTGGCCACCCGACCGGAGGTCACCTTTGCGCGCTTGATGGTCATATCCAGCCGTGCCGCAAAGGCCCGCCTGGAGCCGTTGTGTTTGAGAGTGCCTTCCAGATGTACATCAAGATTCAGACGGTGATTCATGGCGTGCAATGCTCCCGGTAACTCATCCTGACCAAACGTACTTCAAGCTATGAGGGTGTGATACGACTTCGGACCTGTTTGGCATCATCCCGCTTTGGTCTCCAGGCGGTCCGGGAAGTTCCACTTGCGGAATATCGGCTTGCGTGGAAAAGAGCGACGTGCTGTTCCACGACCGCGTCACACATCGCGATGCCATTGCAATAAGGGGCGCAGACGTTTCCAGTGGGTCGCGGCGCGAGAAAAACACTTCTTCAAGGGGGGCCCGGATAGACCGATTCAATTGGCATCCCGACCGCTACCGTCCTGTAATGGAATCTTCGTCGTTCGCAGCTCCTGCACTCCTGCATCTGTCGACGTCCGCAGAGCCCCCTTACGCAGCCCAGCGCGGAGGACGTTGTACGGGCAATCGCGGCTGAGACCAATACACCTACGGAGCCGGTATCGAAAATGCAGCCGATACGCGAGCTTCCATACGACGCGCTTCATCAGTTGGTCATCGTTGCCGAACATGCTGGGCGTAGGGCATACATCTTCAGGAGGCGAACATGGCTGATTTTCAGGGACAAGCTGCTATGGCCCAGCAAGCAAATCTTGACTTCTTCTTCGGGCTGGCTGGCAGCATGCTGGAGGGCGAGGAAAAGCTCATCAGACTGAATCTGGACACGGCGAAGACGGCGTTTGCCGATTGGAATCGACATATGCAAGACGGGATGGCGAAAAAGGACAGACAGGAAGCTGGTGATATGCGAGACACATTGTTGCTGCCCTCGGCCGAGAAGGTCCTAGCGTACGAACGTCAGGTTGCCGAAATTGCGTCGACTACGCAAGCGCAGCTGTCAGAGGTCGTCAATGCCCGGTACCAGGAGGTCAGCCGCCAGGTTCAATCGTTCGCCGAGAATCTCGCGCAAAACGCCCCGGTCGGCTCGGAAGCCGCAATGGCATTTCTGAAACAGGCTATCACGCTGGCCAACGCCGCTCAGGAAAGCGTCCAAATTGCAACGAAGCAGGCAGTCGAAGACGCGCAAACCAACCCGGACGCCGCAACGAAGGCCGCATCGGAGGTGACCGAGGCAGCTGACCAGGCAGTCGAGAATGCGACGAAGTCGAAGGCGGGGAAGTAATAGTTCGAAGGAACGTTGAACCCGACGTGGTCGCACCGCGCGGCGAGCTGACCGCCTGACCACACTGCGCTATGGCCGCTATCGGACAAGCCCTACTCCCATGTGCGCTGGTCGTTCGTTCCGGCGCACGTGATGTGCACCCACGTCTGTTACCCGGCTCACGTCCGAAACCAGCACACCCGGGAAGACCGTGTCACGGCGCCTAGTTGAAAAGGACTGGTCCGCCTCGGCGGACCGGTCCCTACGCGACAGCGAGTGCGGTGAGGTGTCAGATTGGCTGTATGTTTGCCGCCTGCTTGCCCTTCGGACCTTGCTTGACTTCGAAGCTCACCTTTTGCCCGTCCTTGAGAGACTTGAAGCCCTCCGCCTTCACCTCCGAAAAATGAGCAAACAGGTCATCGCCACCTTCATCCGGTGTGATGAAATCAAAACCCTTTGCGTCGTTAAACCACTTCACGGTACCCGTTGCCATCTTCCTGACCCTCTTCAAAGACTGATGTGTTATAAAACGCGACGATGACCGCGCGCCCACGCTTGCTGCAGCGGCTTCGTCACACTCGTTCAGAGCGCGGCTACAACCGCGCGTCGACCGTTTCCCCGGCCGAGCAGGTCGTAGCGATCGAGATTCATGACCTTGTCCCACGCCACCACGAAGTCGCGCACGAATCTCTCCTTCCCGTCGTCGCACGCGTAGACCTCGGCCAGCGCGCGCAATTGAGAATGCGCCCCGAAGACGAGGTCGGCAGCCGTCGCGGTCCACCTGGCCTTGCCGGTAGTGCGATCATTGCCCTCGTACACATTCTTGTCCGAGACGGAAGGTCTCCACGCTGTGCCGATGTCGAGCAAGTTCACGAAGAAGTCGTTGGTCAACGTGCCCGGCCTGTCGGTGAACACGCCGTGCTTCGATTGCCCGTGGTTTGCACCGAGCATGCGCATGCCGCCGACGAGAACCGTCATCTGGGGCGCGGTCAGCTTCAAGAGGTTGGCCCGGTCCAGCAGACGGGTCTCCGGCGACTGGGGGTCTTCCGCTCGGAAATAGTTGCGGAACCCGTCGCCGATCGGTTCGAGCACATCAAAGGTGCTCTCATCCGTCTGTTCCTGCGAGGCATCGGTGCGACCCGGCGCGAACGGGACGCCAATGTTGTATCCCGCCTTTCTGGCCGCTTCCTCGACGGCAGCGCACCCGCCAAGGACAATCAGATCGGCTAGCGAAACATTCTTGCCGCTGGACTGCGAACCGTTGAAGTCCTTCTGGATGCGCTCGAGGGCTGTCAGGACCTTTGCCAGCCGTGGCGGCTCGTTGGACTCCCAATCCTTTTGCGGCGCCAGGCGGATCCGCGCGCCGTTGGCACCGCCACGTTTATCGGTGCCACGGAAGCTGGCGGCAGCGCCCCAGGCTGCGGAAACCAACTCGGGGACGGACAAACCAGAGTCGAGGATCGTGCGCTTGAGGGCGACGATATCCTGTTCGCTGACCAGCTCATGATCGACGGGTGGTATCGGGTCTTGCCAAAGCTGCGCCTCCGGGACCCAAGGGCCCAGATAGCGTGAGCGGGGACCCATGTCACGGTGAAGCAACTTGAACCAGGCTTTGGCAAACGCGTCCTCAAGCTGGTCTGGGTTGTCGTAGAAGCGCTTCGCAATCGGCCCGTAAATCGGATCCATTCGCAGTGACAGGTCTGTCGTCAGCATCGTCGGCGCGTGCCGCCTGGACGCCTCGTGTGCATCGGGCACAGTGTCGTTCGCCTCGGGATTCCTGGGCGTCCACTGCTTCGCACCCGCAGGGCTCGTCGTCAGCTCCCACTCGTACTTGAACAGGTTCTCCAGAAACCCGTTGTCCCATGTGGTCGGATTGTTGGTCCATGCGCCTTCAAGCCCGCTGGTAATCGCGTCGGAACCCTTGCCGCTGCCGAACCTGTTCTTCCAGCCCAGGCCTTGCTCCTCGATCGGGGCGCCCTCTGGTTCCGGGCCGACATTCCCTCCCGCCGGCGCAGCACCATGCGTCTTGCCGACCGTGTGGCCGCCCACGATGAGCGCAACGGTTTCTTCATCGTTCATGGCCATGCGGCCAAAAGTGTCGCGGATGTCCCTGGCCGCGGCGAGCGGGTCGGGGTTGCCCCCCGGTCCCTGGGGATTGACGTAGATCAGGCCCATCTGCACGTTGGCGAGCGGCTTGGCGAGTTCGCGGTCGCCGCTGTAGCGCTCGTCCCCCAGCCAGGCGTCCTCCGGACCCCAAAAAATGTCTTCGGGCTCCCAGACGTCGGGCCGGCCAAAACCGAAGCCGAAGGTCTTGAAGCCCATCGATTCGTAAGCCACATTGCCGGCCAGGATCAGCAGATCGGCCCAGGAAATCTTCTGGCCGTACTTCTGCTTGATGGGCCAGAGCAGCCGGCGCGCCTTGTCGAGATTGGCGTTGTCCGGCCAACTGTTCAGCGGCGCAAACCGCTGCTGGCCCTCGCCGCCGCCGCCGCGACCATCGGCGATGCGATACGTGCCGGCGGCATGCCAGGCCATACGGATGAACAAGGGCCCGTAGTGGCCGTAGTCGGCCGGCCACCAATCCTGGGATGTGGTCATGAGCTTGATGAGGTCCTGCTTCAGCGCCTCGACATCAAGACTCCTGAACTGTTCGGCATAGTCGAACTCCTCTTCCAACGGGCAGGACAGGTGCGAGTGAGTGTGAAGCACCGAAAGATCCAGCTGATTCGGCCACCAATCCTTGTTCCTCATTGGTCGACTGACCTTTGGAGTTGGAGCGGGGATGGCAGGGTTTTCGCTCTCGCTAACACTTCCGGTGTGTTGGTTGTCAGACATATCATCCTCCATGGACCGGGCAGCACATTTTCGAGATGACACTTCCTTGGAGTAGTTTCTGCCGGCAGAAAATCAAACCTGGACCGTTGAAATTTAACAATCGATGCGATAGGGGAAAGCAATCGACTTAATCGCTAAAGCGGCGCGCAGTATTAGCTTGCGTTATTTTCGGGTGCTTGCCAGAGGGACGTAATACCGCACGAGCCAAAGGGGATGGGGGCCATTAGATTGGGTCGGCCTGCCGCGTTTCATGGGGTAGTGGCGAAATTAAGTGTCCCTAACAACTCTCGTACCCAGGCTACGCCATCAGTGACTCGACGCTCGTCGACGGGACGCCGATGGGGTACGCGAATCAGTCGCATTTCGACCACCTCAATCATGCGTTGCCTCGTCTAAATACTAGCACGCGGGCAATGCGCAGGACGTCGTGGCCGCTCTCGCGGCATCCTCAGAGAAAGGAGCCGCATGGTGATCGCCGCTCTAATGCGGGAAGCCCGTGTTGATAGCATCTCGCGCCCGCTGCTCCCCATCGCGTATTGCCGATTCGAGATCAATGAAGATTTCGCCGTCGAAAATTTGGTATTGGAGATCGCCTTGATAGACCGGCGATCCGTCGAGCCTCGTGACAGTACATCGAGAAACGTATCCCTCGATCTGGCCCGGCGATCCAGTTCGATACTTTGGTTGAACGTTGATGACCAGTCGATACGGCGGCGCATCAATCTCGCGGTACATCGGCGACGACATGATGCTCTCCTACTTCCACGTGGAGTATTTTAAGTATGAGCGAAAACAGCAAAATCGAGTGGACGGACCACACGTTCAATCCGTGGTATTGGACTCGTGCCGCTCGGGCACGCCCGCGATCTGGATGTGGCCGATGCGCGGCATGTCGCGCTTCAGCTTCACCGCGAGATCGCCTCCAATGATGTGGCAGTGGTAGCAATCGAACTGTACCTGCAGGTTCGGTCCGCCGACCTCCCCGCAGATCACCCGCGTGTCGTCCTGGCAGTTCAGAGAGAAGCCTGGAATGTGTCGCGCGTATTGATCGGCTCCATGACGATCGTGATGCCGTCGGCCGGCGCGCGTGGCGCGTGCTGGCGGCGGGAACATTCGCCGCTACGGGGAGTGGAGAGATAGCACCCCGGCGTCGGGACGACGGTGACGTCGGTCGGTTCACTGGTTGATGTCGGGGGCGGCGAGTTGCACCTTAGGCCTGGGGGTCCGCAGGGCCCGAGGGGACACAAGCTCAACTATTTGCGCCTCCCCCCCTCACGCCCGCTTCCTCCTTCGTCTCAAGCCATAAGTAGGTATCAGCCGCGACGAGCCCAAACACGATATGGGACACGAAACTCGCCCAACTACGGGCGTCTGGGAGCCACGGGAATAGATGGCTCATGCCATAGAAGTTGACCAGATACAAGGCGACGCCGAAGACCGCACCCGCCAGCGAGGCGAGCCCCATGCTCGAGTCAAGGCTGAACGGTGCGATGATTACCGCCAGAACGAGCACGAAAATGACCGACAGCACGAAGTGAACGATCAGCCCCACGAAGATGATGCCGAAGCCGAACGTCGCCGGTAGCGACAGCACGTCGCGACTCAACGCGATCGCTACAATTATCCGCGGCGCTCCCCAAGGGCTCTGCCCGAGGATCGACATGGTAAAAAGTTCGAGCAGCAGGAAGACCAGGCCCGCAATACAACCGCTTATTGCGGCGGCACGCCAGTCAGGCATGCGGCTAGCAAAGTGATGCGAATGCATGTGAAGTTCCCTAGCATCCCCCTTTAAACGTGGATAGATTCTCCGTTTCCATTAAACATCTTAGAAAATTTGAAGGGAAAGGCACAGTGTCAGTGTCGCCAGTTCGGCGCGCAGACGTGCCTGAGCCACCGTGGAACTCTCGGCCCTGAGCGCCGATCGCCCGGCCATCGTCCACCCAGAAGAAAAACGTGTGGCCGTGTTCGGCGCCAGAAGGTGCATAAGCCCGTTGCGCCATCTTCCATGAGACAGGTTCGCCCCATGAATTCGACAAGCAACGTCCCAGGCCGGATATTGCCGGGCGCGGAGACGCGGCGGCCAGGTACGGGAGAACGACGATGCGACGCATGCCTGTATCGTCTGAGCGCCGCTCCGTATGGTGATGGCGTCACAAACGCCGTCACACCTACGGCGGTTTTTCCTGTCCGCGTGGGCAAGAAGCGCATGTCACGCGCGGCACACCTGCCGCTCTAACCGTGCGAAGGCTCCCCACCCCCTGGCGGTGCTTATTAATTGACCGCATCCTTGAGCGCATTGCCGGCGGTGAACTTCACCGTTCTGGACGCAGTGATCGTCGTCTCCTGACCGGTTGCCGGATTACGGCCGGTCCGCTCCGCCCGCGCGCCAGGGAAAAACAAGCCGAAGCTGATCGGCTGGACAGTTTCGCCGCGGGTGATGGCGGCTGTCATCGCGTCGACGATCGCGCCGATCATGCACCAGCACGCGCCTTGCGCACGCTGGCGACAGTGGCTCGGCGCCGGATCCTACGAAAACCTGGGCGGGAGTTCGTCGCAGCGGGAGTGCCGTGCCATGGTGACAGCATCTGGGATATTTGCCAAACCGTCGACGAGACGAGCGTACCGTCTACCTCCGCTTGCCGTCGCCGGTAAACGCGACGGTTCTGGCTGCAGGGATCGCGAAGGTCGCCGGGCCAACGGGTTACGCACGCAGCGTCCGGCACACGCTCCCGTCAAAAGCGCCCAGGGCCACACATCCGGACGGCGTCGTCGCGTATCGACGTCGGGATTGAGGCATCCGCAAGCCTCGATCCTTGCGGCGCCGGTCAGCTCCTATGACGCATCCAATCGCGAAGCGGATGCGTATCCAGCCAACGGGCGACGGGCGCGACCTTCTGTTCTCGCGGGTAGCGCGCCACGGCAAAAATCGTGATGCACAGCACCGCGATCCCCACCACCAGACCGATCATGAACATGCTCATGACTGCCTCTCGTCAGATTCGAATCCTGTTTATATTTTAGTCGTGGAAAGCGTTAGCCATGCTAACGGGTGCTTAACCATTTTTCGCGCAGCCCTGTCTCCCGGCCGCCGCCCTGACCTCAAGCTGCCCGATGTCGCCCCGCATCCCCACGGGCTTCGATCTCCAGGCTTCATCCGGCACGCGTCAGGAGCCGGCATGGTCAATGCGATCTGATCGTTAAGGATACTTGATCACAACAGCGCTACACTCGAGATGGGCGAAACCGCGGAGCAGAATCATGACCGACACCCCCCTCAAAGTACTTTTCGCAGTCTCCCTTTGACTGCGGAGCAGGACGCGGAAGTCAGGCACTACATAAAGAAGAAAATGCAGCACGGTATGCCGTGGGATACGCCAGAGCTGGCAGCCATGCTTCACGACATGTTGGCTCCTCCAGGCAGCGACGACGAAGGACCCGACGAGTCCGTCGACGACGCCCGGGCAATCACGGAGCGCGCATCAGCTTCAGTCGAAGAGAGCATGGACTCCATCGAGGCAAGCGAGGAGCGTAATGCCGCAGCGGAAACCGAAGGCATGAAGGGGCCCAGGCGCTGAATCGGGCGCGCACGCGAGGAGGCGCTCGGGCACGGCAGCTTCTCTCACCGAACGATTTGCAGGTCGACCTGGCCACGCTCAGTCCACTGCGCGCATGTACGGTGACAGAGCGGCTCCCGCCGGCTGGCGATCGGGAGCGCCGTCCCACGTTTTTGCAGGTTTGACTAAAATGGCTAGCGAGAGCGGTGCGAATCTGCCGCGCTCAAGGAGGTCATCATGGAACTTCACATGCATTCGCACCATTTTGCACGCCGCATGCCGGACTGGCGCGCAGCGGTGATCGGCGGCTGCGTGGCAGGCGCGGTGTTCCTCGTGCTCGAACTCCTCGCGATGTGGGCGATCGGGCAGAGCCCGTGGGGGCCGCCACGGATGATCGCAGCGATCGTTCTTGGCCGCGATGCGCTGATACAGCCCGCGACGTTCGACGCCAGCATCATGCTGGCCGCGTTGATCGTCCACTTCGTGCTGGCGATCATTTTCGCCGCCGTCCTCGCGGTGATCATGGCACCGTTCAGCCTCGATTCGAGCGTCGGAATGGCGTCGCTCGCTGGCGGACTGTTCGGCGTGGCCGTATACCTGGTCAATCTCTACGGCATGACCGCCTTTTTCCCGTGGTTCGCGGAGGCCCGCGGGTGGGTGAGCTTCATCTGCCATATCGTGTTCGGGCTGGTGGCGGCCGATATGTATCTGCGCCTCGAGAGGAAGGAGGCAGAGGCGGGTGGAACGGGCGCGGCAACGGGCTGATGCCTTCCCGCCAGTGAGTCGGCTAGCTAAAACGGCCGCAGATCGCTTGCGTCAATTCGCGCGGCTGTGGCCGTTTACTCGTGAACGGGCGTCCCGGGCTCAACGCCTGAACAGCCAGAGCAGGATCGACAAAACGACTGAAATGACGATGCACGTCACGCTCGGAAGATGGAAGCTGAACCCCGGCCGCACGACGTTGATGTCGCCGGGCAGGCGGCCGAGACCTGCGGCAATCAGGATTATTCGTGAACCGAGGGGAGGGCCTCTGCGATGTCCCGCCGATCAAGAATATGCCCCGCTGTGTGGCGCCAGCGCTTCCACATCCGCACCCTGTTCGCCTGTGCGTCGGTTATTGTACTTGGCGCCTGCGTACAGCCGTGGCAGGGGTTCCATGCCGGCGAACCGGAATCCGCCGTCGTCGCGAGGCTGGGACCGCCGCGCGAGGTCTACGACCTTCCTGACGGGTCGAGGCGGTTGATGTGGCCGACGCAGCCGATGGGCGAAGTCACCGCGGCCGCGGACATCGACGCGGCCGGCAAGGTGATCAACGTCCGCCAGGTGCTGCAAACGGGCGAGTTCTATCGCGCGGAGCCTGGCAAGTGGACGCAGAGCGATGTCCTCGTTCAGTTCGGCCGGCCCGCGGAAACGGCATACTTTCCACTGAAGAAACGCCAGGAATGGAGTTACCGATATCTGGAAGACGGCGTGTGGTACCAGCTGTTCAACTTCGCTTTCGACGATGCCGGTGTACTGCGCGAAACGTCGAAGAGCCCCGACCCGCTCCATGAACATAAAGGCCGGCACAACAGACCGTTCTGATTGCTGTTTCCGGATCAACCTTAAAGATCCAAGTCGGGGCCGAGTGTGCCGGCATCGAAGCCTTCCCGTGCTGCCAATCGGGAAGGATCCGCACGGCCACCCCGAGATCCATTACACGGGCATCTATCGAGCCTTCCGGCGCTGGGAAGCGGACGGATGTTTTGATGCCATTTTCGAGAGTTCGGTGTCCCGACTTCATTGCGGCGATCGTTTGGACACGCGCATTATCCATGGCGATGGCACTATGAGCGCCGCGAAGAAGGGAGGTGACAACCTCGGCTTCAGCGGCCACAAGAAGGTCAAAGGCTGCAAGGTCGTTGCCCTGTGCGATCGGAACTGCAAACTGATCGCGCCGTTCGTGCCGGCCCCGGGAGATCGCAATGAATCGCCGCTGTTGCGCCAAGCGCTGCCGCGGCTCACGCGCATCGCCCGCGCGGTGGGGCTGGACTTGCGGGGAACCGTCGTGAGTCTGGATGGTGTGTACGATTGCCGGCGCAACCGCAAAGCTATTTTCAATCGCTGCATGGTGCCCAATATCAACGCGAATTCGCGCGGCAGGAAAGCGCAGAAGCGCGGCCGCAAGGCACTGTTTAAGCCGGCCATTTTCAAGGAGCGGATCAGGACGATCGAGCGCGTGTTCGCCTGGGAAGGCAAGTTCCGTCGCCTGCTGCTACGTTTCGAGCGAATCAGTCAGTTGCACTATGCGTTGAAGACGCTCGCTTATACGATGATCAACCTGCTCCACTACTGCCACAGCTGATCTCCCGCTCGAGATCTTTGTTCCACCGTCGGCGCATCACGCCGTGATCTTGTTCGTGTGCGCCATGCCGAAATCTTCGCGCCACGACACACATCGTCGTCCCGCGCGCTTTGCCGCAGTCATTTCTTCCCATCCCAGGCGCTCGTCCAACCGTGCTGTGTCGAGCCTGATCGAAACCCGCAACCAGTTGATAGTGACCTTGTCACCCGGCGTCCGATGTTGGCGATTCTTTGTCTGCGCATCGCGCTATATCCTGGAAAATCTCCAGTGTGTCCCATAGACGCGCGTAACCACAGTCAATGGCGCGTTGCGCTGGCTGGCGGCGAACCAATCACGGCCACGATGCCTTCTCTGTCGATTACATTCAAGGCTTCAGCGAGCGCTGCATTGTCAGTCGGAAATGAATTGTCCCAGACGGTCGAATTGCCGAATTCATCGACGACCTCGAGTAGCCACGCCCCCTTGCCATCACCATAGATTTCAACCTCGACTGCGGTTCCGTCGCGTGTGACGCGCTGACTCAGCGGGGAAACAATCAACGATTCTTGAGCGTCAGTTAGAACACGTCTGGCCTGTTCCGGATTAAAGCCATGCCCGGTTCTTCCGGAACCGGTGGCCACTTCGAGCACGGCATGACAGCGCTTGTATTTCTTTCCTAAACCGCACGGGCAGGGGTCGTTACGACCCACCTTCGGTGCGCGTTCGAAGCGGCTCGCGTTGTGCCATCACACCGGGAATCCCGCCGCGCTCGATTTGCAGCCGGCGCTGTTCGGCCCAGTAGCGATGAATATCTTGCACCGACCTGGCGAGCGATCCGGCAAATGCCTGATGCTGATCGAGGTTGTTTTTTCGCCGTTTCAGCTCGTCCCACCCCTCCTCCGTGCCGTACAGCATGATCACCGTGAACCATTCAGGGTGCTCCGCAAGTACCGGCGCCCACGCTGTCCGATCGACGGCAATGCCTTTGTAATACCCCTCGCACCAGTCGTCGATGACCGAAATCACGCGCCCATCTGATTCGTGTTCAAGGATGAGCGGTTCGTACCCGACGGAGGCATCGTTCAACATGTCGTTGACGCAATTCCAGTGCCGGATGATCAGCCCGACGATGCCTTTTGACTCGTCAGCACTGGCAAACGTCGGCAGGTCCTGGCCATGCTCCGCATCCCAGATCCAACCCAGCATGGCGCCAGGCATCATCAGGTTTGGCCCCGAGGCGAGCGCTGTCATAAACCCGTCCATCATCGAAACGTCCATTGCGGCATCGGGAGCGGAATCGCTGGTCAAGAAATCATCAAGCTGATCGATTTCTGTTTCGTTCAGCGGCAGTGTGGGTGCGATTTCGTCTTTCATGGGAAGGCGAAGCCCGACTCGAGCAAAATGACCGTTTTCATGCATTCCTCATCAGTTGCCGATGCATTGCGCAGCAATGCGGAGACCGGCCGTAAGCCCCACAACAGCCTGGGAAAAGTGCCGGCCTCGTGTTTGTCGCCAGACAGCAATGCATGCCAGCCACGGGCGGACAAATCCGCAGCACCGCGAATCCGGGTGGTACGATTTGCGCGTCGCCATCCTTTCCCTTCGATCTACGTATCCCGCGGTTATCAACAGATTGCGGGATAATTAGCTGTACGATTCTCTGCTCTCGCATAGAATGTCGTTTTTCGCCGCGGCGGTTACGGCAAGCCGCTTGCCTGAGGGCAAACGCTCTTGGCGAAACTCGGAGAGTTGGGATTCCCGCGGGACGGGCCGGAACCACGGGATATTTTTGAGATAGCAGGAATCGGTGTGCCAAATGTCCCGGCTACGCTGCCCCACAGACTGTCCGCGCGCCGGCATAGCATGTCGGATGTCGACGGACAGGGATAAACTGTCAACAACGAACGAAAGACTATGAGCGAAAGCGTATACGGAGAGCAGGCAACCGGGCGGGTAACCCACAGCCTGTTGCGACTCAGCACGGCGATGCGGAGCCAGGCATGGGAGTGGGCGGAAGGCGCGGGTCTGACGCCTACCCAGGGCGAAATCCTGGTGCTGCTGATGCAGCGCAAGGGGCCGATGCGGCTCGGCAAAATCGCACGCGAAACCGCGTTGACAGCCGCGACCACGAGCGACGCCGTGAGCACGCTGGAAACCAAGGGCCTCGTGGAAAAGCGCCGCGCACTCGATGACGGACGCGCACTTGCCGTGCGGATGACGGCACGCGGGCGCACTGCCGCGAAGCGTGCCGCGCAATGGCCGGACTTCCTCGCCAAGGCAGTCGGCACGCTGCGCGACGAAGAGCAATCGTTGTTCTATCGCACGCTGCTAAAGACCGTGCGTCAGCTCGAGGTTCAGGATCATATTCCGCCGCACCGGATGTGCGTGACGTGCGTGCACTTCGAACCGGGCAAGAATCCGAAGAAGACGCCGCACCATTGCGAACTGCTCGATCTGTCGATGGCGGATACGGACTTGCGGCTGGACTGCCCGGTGCATGAAACCGCCGACGCCGCCACGCAGAAAAAGACCTGGAAGATCTTCGCGCAGCAGGGCTGAGTCCACACGGCGAAGTAGGCCGCCGGTGGCGCGCTGTCCGGCCGGCTGATCTTGCGCCGCCTGCGGTTGGGACGCTGCGTCTTAGTCAACCTGACGGTGCGATTTGTCGGCGAATCGTGAAGTTCTGGCCATCCAGCAAACTTCACCGTCCTCCCCGCAGCGATCGCCCGCTCCCGGGCTCTGATGATGGACGACTCTCGTTAGATGGCGAGAGATGCCAAAGTGGACGAGTCGCGGAGTCACGACAAAGAAGCGTTGAACACGTCGGAACCTCATTGTTCACGGCGGCGCCTGAATTTCCGAAAGAGGCCTGTGCGGCGAGATGTTCTGGTCTGACCAACCGGCCCGTCACGTCTCAAGATTCTCGAGCCCGATTTCGGCACACCATTGCCTCAGCGCTCTTTCAACAGAGTCGGTTTCAAACGGATGCTCGATGTGACGCAATCCACCGGTGAACACATTTCGGCCCTTATTCTTCGTCAAGGGACAACGCAGGGTGGTACCTCAGCTCGCATCAGAGCTCTAAGGCGCTACCTACCGTCGCCGCGTTCGCTCTATTGGTCGGTGATTTGCGGCCACGACTGACCAGCGACGACAGGCCGTGCTCTGAAATGATTTTCCACATGTGCGAGTGCGAATACCTGACTCCGTACCGTGCCTCAACAGCGAGCCGCAATCGAGCATTTGTCCAACGTTCGGCATCGATACCGCATACACGCGGAGACTGTTTCAGCACAGCGAGGAGCCAGGCAAAACCTTCAGCCTCAAGCTTGGGTGGCTTGCCGGGTACGCTCGACAGGTTGATAGTGCGCAACCGGTCACCGAAGCCGAGATCAATGATGAGTTGCCGCACGTAAACACGCGAAAAGGATAACCCGAACTCCCGCTGGATTAGCTGTCCGACGGCACCGATCGTCCAACGCTCACGATTGACCGCGTAGTCTCGAGGCCGACGTGCGAGCGCCTCGGTGAGCTTCGCCCTCGCCTTTCCATCAAGGGCCGATCGCCTGCCCCCCAAGGGAAGCATCCGAAGGCCTGCAATTCCTTCGCGTTCGACGATGGCTCGATACTTCCGGACCGTATTCTCGGAAAGACCGAGTGCTCGCGCGACATGTGCCACATCATGTCCATCCATCAACATCTCGCCAGCCTTTATCCGCAGGGAAATTGTCGGTAACTCACGCGTCGGCATAGGATCTCTCGAGAAACGATCTCAGCTGATTGTGCCATGAGGCTCATTTATTGGATTCGAGGTCTTTGCGAAGGCGAATCGCGATAGACTGACCTTCGATGACATTTTGGCGAGAAGATGTGAGGCAAAACCGGGCGGCAATGGAACATTCCACTTTCCGACATCATGCCTGGGGGAATGGCTCGCGCAATATGCGAGGCCGGCGTCGGTATGGCGCTTGATGACATGCCTGCTCGGAGTGTGAAACTCGCACGCTCCGTCTTCGGGGCTTCTGCGTCCAGGAGGGCGTCAGGCAACTATCCAGGCTCGGGTCGTCCGTTATATCCCGTTGTTGATCCGTCCAGCCGTGGCCTCGTGGGCGTACCAAACAGCGCGTTGGCGCGTTTCGTGACGTTCACGCATCGACTCATTGGAGATGCTGGTCAACGCTCGCAGCAATGTTTGCGCCGATCACGAATACCGCCTGGGGCGAATACAGGTACACGACGTCAATGCGTCGCGACAGCGACTATTTCGAGGTGGGAGAAGCGGCGTGCCCGCTTGCCTGCCCGTTTGCCCGACTTCGACACGATGGCACTTACCGCCCGTGTGTTGCTTTGCGCAACCTGGATCGTCAGCCGGGCCGCCTTGCGCGTCGTCTCGTACCAGGTACCCGACTTCAGCGCGGTGATGGCAGTCTCCGCGGCGGCTGGCGAATAGCGTGAGGCATTGTCGATCAGATTCCGCAATTGGCGCTGCTGCCCAGCGAACCGCTCACTGGCTATGTTTGCGATTTCTAACTGGGAATTCGATGGAATTCGATGCGATCGCGAACCGCTGACCGTAACGAGTCTGAATTCGCGAGGCGGCGAGTTGCGTCGCACTATCCTGCTGCGTAATCCTTCCCTGCAAACTCTTCCCTGATAACGCCTCAGGCACTTCGTCTCCGGTTTCGTCGATGCCGATCGGTCGGTTTGCAGGTTCAATTCAATCCATTTACGGCAACTCTCGAATGTTTCGTTTGGCAACGCAAACGACGTTTGGACGAGTGATCATTGCATTGCATCCTTCGGCTCTGGATCTCACAGATACATGGTCCACTCCAAAATTTTCGTATAGTGCAGCGTCCAGTTCAATCACTATGTTCAATCGTTATTCGCTGATGTCGGCCTGTGTCATCAGGTCATCGACGACGGTGCGAATGGCTTCATCCAGCCGTTCCGTTTCCAGTTGCGTCCGGATGCTGTCCCGCAATGTGTCATAGCTGGGAATCTGCCTGTCTCCAGTCGCATCGGGTTCGCACAATCCCCATTCATTGCCGGGCGTGGTGGGTGTACCGGGCGTGCCGTCCGCAAAAGATACAAGCGTTGATGGGTTGACCGGCGGCGATACGTTCCGTCTGACTTCGCTGTTTGCTTGCGGCGCCACCGAATCCCGGTCCGGCGCGGCGCGGCGAGCGAATGAAGTCAGCCGGCCGGCCGTTAGCAGACGATCAGCGGTCTCTGCGGAAACCGTCGATCTTTGCGTGCTCGTCTCCAGGCTTTTGATGACCTGTGCATAGCGAGCCCAGACATCGGCCTCGGTCACTGCCGAGGGACGCACCGTATCGCGCAGGTACTGCCGGATAACTTCGATGATTCCACTCGCTTCAGACGCTCGCCGAATACCCCGCGTCGCATTGACATGCCGCGGTTTCTCCGCAGCCTGCCGCAATAATTCCATTGCGATGAGGCGGTGCCTGAGCGTGCGGCGCAAGACAGTCGTGTCGCGCGCACCGGACACGGTAACCGCGTTATCGAGGTCCGCTTGCGTGATGATCTCATCGTTGACGGTCGCGACGATTACGGATGACGGTGGTCGTGATCCACTCGTGGCAGCCAATGCCGATGTGCCGCCCTCTGCCATCACCCCAAGAGGACATGCACAGGCGACAAATGCGGCAAACCTGGCGATGAAAGAATGGATCCTGCACGTCATCTGTTCGACCCTCTCGGCAGCATTTTTCAAGCTGCCATCAGGACGAATTTACAAGGTCACGACGGATCCAGAACCTATCAAACAGGATAGGGATTTTTGTCCGGTCTTTTTGGTAAAACCTCAGCTATCTTGGCTGAGTTGCACGCGGCGATTCGACGTCCGTCTGCGCAACATCTTGTAGACATGGCCTCGAGCAAACGGCCAGGGCGATGTGTCACATCAATGTATGGCGAGCGATCGCGTCAATAAATCACCTCGGGGTGCGGACCATGCGCGTGACTACTGCGATGCAGACAGAAGAGCCGTTTGCGCTCATCCGGTTCATTACACAGAGGTATGCGCGGCTGGTACTCGTGGCCTTCGCGCTCGTTCCTGCTTATCTGATCGGCTACCTGTACTTCTTTCAGGACCGGACGCTCAAATTCGAGAATCACGCGTTTCATGAAATTGCCATCGCGGTGGCGACGCTCGAGGGTCTCTTTGTTACGTATGTGACGTGGCAGTGTTACCGCTCTTCCGGCGAGCCATTGCTGCGATGGATGATGCTAGGTTTCTTCGGGTTCGTCCTGATCTACGCGCTGCATGGAGCGTTCACGGGATTCGCGCATCACGACATCTGGCTCTTCCTCGCGTACGGGCCGGCATCGCGGCTGGCAATGTCGGTTTTGCTGCTGATCGCGCTGTTATCGTACCGGCAGCCTGCAGATCCCGCCGGCCGGCGCGTGGGGAGAAGATACTGGCTGACCTGGGCTATCGCCTTCCTTGTCGTGGACGTACTGGTCGCACTTCTGGCGACTTCGACGTTTGCCGGCATCGCTCCACTGCGACTCATGGAGAGCGCCGCGCTCATTCTCTCGGTACTGAATGTTGCCGTCCTGATGCTGCGCCGGATCCGATCCCCGCTGATGGTGATCTACGGCATCTCGGTGACGTCGTTTGCGCTGTCGTCGCTTGCGTTCCTTCTGGGAAGCCCGTGGAACCACATGTGGTGGCTGGCACATGTCATCTTCGCCAGCGGATTCTTTCTGCTCAGTTATGGCGTCGTCCAGGCCTTTCTCACGACCCGGTCATTCGCCACGATCTACAGTCATGAGGAATTGACAGCGCGGCTCGCCGAGGCGATGGCGCGCACGGAAAGCGCGTTGCAGGAAGTGCAGCGCACTAACCAGAAGCTCGAGCATCTGGCGGCGACCGACCCGCTGACGGGCGCGGCGAACCGGCGTCATTTCATCGAACGTGTCGAAGCAGAGGTCGCGCGCGCCCGGAGAGACGGTATCCCGTTTTCCCTGCTGGCGCTTGATCTCGATAACTTCAAATGGGTTAACGATGCCTATGGGCATCAGGTCGGTGACACAGTCCTGCAGGGGTTCGTACAGGCATGCCTCGACGCGATCCGGCCATACAATGGCGTCGCGCGGGTTGGCGGTGAGGAGTTCATGGTGCTGCTGTCCCGCACGTCGCTAGATGCTGCCCTCGCGATCGGCGAACGTATCCGCGCGGCGACTGCCGGCACCACATTCGCGGGTGAAACCGGACGCAAGGTTTCCATCACGGTCAGTATCGGCATCTCCCAGTTCGGCAGTGATGGCGACACGATCGATGCCCTTCTTCGTACCGCCGACCAGCGGCTCTACCACGCGAAGCGTCATGGCCGCAACCGTGTGACAGCTACATAGCAGGTGGATAGGCGTGCAGGTATGGACGCGCGGATGAGATTGAACAACAGGCCGCACGTTCGACAGGCTTTGCCGCCCAGTGACATTCAAGCCGCCTGGCGTATC
The DNA here is from genome assembly GCF_002902965.1 of Paraburkholderia hospita. Lineage (GTDB taxonomy): Bacteria > Pseudomonadota > Gammaproteobacteria > Burkholderiales > Burkholderiaceae > Paraburkholderia > Paraburkholderia hospita. Next base: position 496,914 of record NZ_CP026109.1, read on the forward strand.
CTGTCCTGTGGGGAGCAGGTCACCGCCCTCTTCCATCGCATGTCCCGACTGATCCAGTCCATGCATGATGGGTTTTTACACGGCGGGCAAGCTTTCATGTGAATGAAATGCTATAACTGTCATGCCCGCGCGTACGCGGCAGCTTACCTGATGGCGATCGCCTTCAGCCTGAGCCGCACCAGAGTTCTGCGACCTCAAAGAGGGGACGCGCATGCCTGTGAATGTCGCATGGCGGGAGGCGGTTGTGTCGCGTCGACGCAACCTGCTGGAAGTGATGATTCTGATTGCGGTTATCGCACTGGCTTTGCTCGCCGGGTACCACTTCGCATCCGAACGGTCACAGGCGCAGCAACGGGTCGTAACGCAGGATATCCACGACTCGATTGATCGCATCATGACGGCCAGCCGCGTTGACGAACGCAGACTCGCGAATCTTGCCGGCACGCCCTGCCCGGACATTCAGGCAGAGCTCACCTTGCGGGACGTATTCGTCCCGTATCGCCGGTCCGCGATGATGGTTCGGGACGGGCAGGTGTACTGCGCGACCCTGCTCGGACATCTGTCCATTCCCGTCACCGCCTATCTCGGTCGTAGTGGTGCCGGGCAGCAGATCACTCTGCTGGCCGGAACCCCGATGATGCCGGACGTGCCTGTCATGGTGATCTATGCCCCGGTCGACAGCCGACGCGGCATCCTGTACGTCGTCGAGGGCGCCTACATCGCAGACATTCTCGCGCGCGCCAGGACGTCGGGTGCAAGGAGCGCGTCGGTCTCAGATGGGGCGGGCGGCACAATCACGAGCGACGGCCGGTTCGTGAAAACCGATGCGCATGCGTCAGATATGAGTGAGATCCTTGTCAGGGTGGAAGCAGACGCCGCGCGGCTAAGAGCAGACCTCATCCTGACCGAAATCTTTGCGTTACTGGCCGGCCTCATTGCCTGCGCAGTGCTGATTGGCGGGTATCACGCGGGTTTCACACCGCGTCAGCGACTGGAAAGACAGGTTCGTGCAGGCCTGCGGCGCAATGAATTTTACGTGGAGTATCAGGCGATCGTCGACCTGGAAACGGGTGCGTGGACGGGTGCCGAGGCGCTGCTGCGCTGGCGGCATCCGCGGCTGGGTCTGATCATGCCGGGTACATTCATCGGCGAGATAGAAACGACTTCTGTCATTGCGCCGCTGACCGATTTCGTACTGGCGACGGCGCTCGCGGAACTGGAGTCCTGCAGTTTTCCGGACGGCTTCAGGGTCAACATCAATCTCGCACCGAAGCATATTGAAATGCACTGCTTTCCGCATGACATCGCTTCGACGCTCAGACATCGGCCCACGCGCTTCCAGGTTGTGCTCGAGATCACAGAGCGCGGACTGCTCAACGGTCTGGCTGTCAGCCACGGGAACCTGATGAGCCTCAAGAGCTATGGCGTGAAGTACGCTGTCGATGATTTCGGCACGGATAACAGTAACCTCGCCCTGCTGCAGCGTTTTCCGTTCGACTACATCAAGATCGACCGGCAGTTCATCATCGGAATAGCCGGTCACGGCCGACAGCTGGTTGAGGGAATCACCTATCTTGCAAACAAGCTTCACCTGACCGTGGTCGCAGAAGGTGTCGAGGAACCCGGGCAACGCGACGCGCTGAAGGAAATCGGCATCAGGTACGCACAGGGTTACCTGTTCCAGAGGCCGGCAAGCATCCTGGAGTTCGAGCGGATGTACCATCATTTACTTCACAACCCGTCGCAAGAGCCGATGGATGTGCCCGGCCGATAACTAGACCCTCCTGACTACGATACTTGAGCGCCTACACGCGGGGATACTATCTTGATCTCCCATCGGCCGCTCCCGGTTGCCGGGAGTGAACGAGGAAGCGGGCAAACCGGCTCTTGTATTTTTCACGATAGCGACATAGCCAGTCCCATACCCCGGCGCGACCGAACGCGCGCTGACGGCCTCCGTCTCGACCCTGGCCTGGATTTCCAGGCCGTGGTAGGTATAGACACGCTTCACGTGATCTTCCGCATAGTGAGGGCGAAGCTCAACGCCGGGCGCTGCCCCGGTTCCACCAGTCGCGACGGTAATCCAGTCGTCTGAGCAGTTTTCGGTGCATCTTCTCCCGGTGATAGTGAACGGCGACGAACCCTGTTGCCGTCACCAGCACGAACGAACCTACGACGATTGCCACCGCTTCACTCATCGGAACCTCCATTGCTGATCTCTCGGGTTCACTGCAGGTGTTGCCCGCCGTTGATCGCAATGTTGGCGCCGGTCACGAAGCCCGCTTCGCGCGAGCACAGGTACAGCACGAGTGCGGCAACTTCGCCCGGCTGCCCGAGCCGGCCGACCGGAATCTGCGGAATGATCTTCGTCTCGCGGATTGCCTCGGGCACTGCCATCACCATCTTCGTCGCGATATAGCCGGGCGAGATCGTGTTGACGGTGACGCCTTTTTTCGCCACCTCGAGCGCCAGCGATTTCGTGAAACCATGCATGCCGGCCTTTGCCGCCGCATAGTTGGTCTGCCCGAACCCACCCTTGGACCCGATGATCGACGATACGTTGATGATGCGGCCCCAGCCGCGCTCGACCATGCTGTCGCACACTGATTTCGTCATGTTGAACACCGAATCGAGGTTGGTGCGGATTACCGCGTCCCAATTGACCTTGTCCAGTTTTTTGAAGCTGGCGTCGCGCGTGATGCCGGCGTTGTTGATCAGGATGTCGATCGGTCCGACTTCCGCTTTGATCCGCGCCATGCATTTTTCGCACGAATCGTAGTCGGCGACGTCGACCGCGTATGCGCGAAACTGTCGTCCCTCGGCTTCCATGCGTGCGAGCCACTCGTTCGCACCGGTGTTGCCGGGCGAATAGGTGACTACAACCGCGTAACCGGCGTCATGCAACTTGATGCTGATCGCCTCGCCCAGCCCACCCATGCCGCCCGTTACTACCGCGATCTGCTTTGTCATCGAATCGTCCTCACAAATACCAGCGGCGTGCTCGTCTGGAGCAACACTGCCTTCAGTCAAAAAATTGGATGCATTGCAAATACCGGGTTCTCATCCAAAATGAATAAAGGAATCCTACATATAAAAAATATGGAACCGATAACGCGGGCATCGCTGCCCGCATGAGTCTTAGTGCTTCGCACTCGCAGTTACGGCGGCCGATTCGTCACTGCGCCTGCCGGCCTTGGACGTTGAGGCCGTGACGGCTTCGAGATTGGTCCCGGCCATCTCTACGGCCTGTTGCCCCGTCTTCTGCAGCGATTCGCACAGAGTGGTGGTGGCGTTGATCGCGGACTTCCACGCGGCGATCGCCGCTTCGGAACCCGCGGGAGCACTCTTCGCCGCTTCCTCGATGAACATCTGCACGCGGGCGTTATACCGTTCGTACTGTGTCTGTGCGAGTTGCGCGACCTCAGCCTGCGTGGTTGACGCGATTTCGAAGAGTTGACGGCCGTATGACAGTGATTTCTCAGCGAAAGGCGCAGTGAAACCGGCTTGCGGTGTGAACCACTGCTGCGGGTCTGATATGCCGGGCGCCTTCGTCAGGTTCTCTAGCGACTCCGCCAGCGTGGACTTGACGACCTGCAGGTTTAGCGCAACCAGTTTTTCGACGCCTTCAAAGACCATGCCGGTCAATCCGAAGAATGCGTCGAGGCTGGCCTTCTGCGATGCGGCGATTTGCTCGGGACTCGATAGAGCCATTGTTGAAATTCCTCAGGATTCAGTCCGCCGCGCGAAGCCCCGATCGACCGGATGTCACGCTGCGGATGGCGATGATGGATGGACCGAAGCGCAAGGACGCCTGCCAGGCAGCATGCGTCGCGAATCCTTCGGAGGGTCGTTACAGCAAGAGGCACTACACATTAAAGTCCAACAAAAGCTGCTTCGCTTATTTTTTCTTCGGCGCGCTCGCCGCGTGGTTCAGCGGTGCACGCCGCAATTTCCTAGCGCCTACGCGCGACAGCCTTGAGAATGGAAGCGCCTTCGCTTGTGACATGAGGACGTGGATGACCCGACGCGAGCCTTTCCAGTGATATGAGTTGACGCTCCAGCAGCATGTCGAGCTCGGCGCGGCCCAGTTCGATCTGATCGGGCGCGTCCTTGATGAGCATCAGGGTGGCGAATTCATGGGGACTCAGCATATCGTCTCCTCGATTTAGTCTGTCTATGCCGCAAGTATCGATTACCCTCACCGCAGCGAATATTCCCGTCGCCTCTTAGCGAACGTTCAGGAAATCCTTACGGAGACGTCATCATAACCGCTGAATTTTCAAATGCAATATGCGGAGTACCTTTTTGATTTGTCTGTTTATTTGTTCTGCATATGGAGGCGACGCGGTGCAGTCGTCGTGCCGGTGCGTTGGGCAGGGCATGGGCCGATTTAGACGAATGGCGCAGCGGCGCGCCCCTATTCAAATTTGAATATGGCGTTTATAGGTCAGAATTCTCTTTACAGACATGGCCGCTTATAACCTGAAATTGCGAAATATTTATTACATCCCGCGCGAGTCGATTATTTTCAGATTTTTTACAGAGAGAAGACTCAATAAGCATTGACTTCTCCCGCTGTCGCGAAGGACCTGGAATGTCGGCAAAACCACATCGGATCACTACACTTCACTATGTCCGGATCCGCCACTGCGGCACGGGATTGCTCCGAGATGCATCGATGTGTAGTCCTTTATATGTTGTTTACGTGTCGCGCCGCCATATCAAGCCAATTGAGTCTTCTGGCGTTCTCCTGAGGAAGTCAAGTATCTCTGCCTTCGGGGTCGAAAATATCGGAGGTCTCGTTATCATGGACTTCTCCGGAACCGTAACATCGGGTGCAGAGCTTCCACAGCTCTCCGTCGCATTTTGGGCACGTGATGGTGCTGGACGTCTGAGACATGTCGGAAACAGTCTCGATTTCGGTTATCTGCACCTTTCCCGTCCCGCCACATTTTTCGCACTTGATTTTTCCTTGGCCACCACATTGCTGACAGGTAGTCATGCCCCCCTCCTGGGTGGTTAGGTGTACGTGACCATACTACTCCGAGCGCCTGAGAACACGAAGCCAGATGCTGACCTCCACGAACTCGCGCGGTTCCGTGCCGGACGACGAGAACTTGTCGGTGTAGTGCTGGGCCAATTGTGTTTTTTTGAGAACTCGTGACGCATCTACGGGGCGATCAGCGCCACGTCGAGCATTCTGAGAGCGGAAAGGCTGCACTGCCATGATTCCTGCCGGCAGGATTGTCGTCGTCTGGACTCACGCACGAACCTATAGGCGAATCGCAACCTCGGGCTGAGCGCAAGCCCATTTTAACCCTCCAGCGAAAACGGTGAACCGCCAGTGTTTTCCTCGAACCATTGAAACGCGTCCTCAGCGCTGATAAAGCTGACGCGCTCGCGCACTGTCTTGAGCGTTTTGACTTCCTCCTTGATGTCGGGCGGTGGGCTGCCATACGCATTGAGTACTGCCTTGCCTGCTAATACCCGTTCCAGTCTGACATTCTCCAGTTCGAGCGTGACCTTGAAAAAGCCGCGCGAGGTAGGATTGTTGGTAAGGCTGTCGTCCGCGACGATGACCTGGACTGAGGTATCCGAGTCAGCAGCATCGCCCCACAGGGTCGCGGTATCGGTCAAATCTGTGCCGATAAGTTCACCAGCACGGGCATAGCCGTCCTGCACGCTGGTGACGGTTTTGTGAATCGGGTCGATGAGGAACGATACATCCACAGGGGTCTCTCCATCAGGTCTGGGCCTATGCGGACCATGATACACACCGATGCCACGTACGAAAGCATGCCCCTCGAAGCCTGTATGTGGATTTACGAATGCCGATATTGCAAGACTGTCATTATGCCAAAAGTGGGCGACAACTGCGTATTCTGCTCATATGGCACCATCAGGTGCCCTCCGATGTAGCGAGCGGGGTCGTGTTGCTCTTAGCAATGCTTACGGCCGGGATCTGCACTCGCCGGTTCGGCAATCATTTTTTCTGAACCAGGTGCCGGGAAGTACCCGTTCGTCCATGACAGAGATTTGCTGGCTCCTACAGCGTGGGTAAGCGCTCGAAGTTGTCAAAGCGGGCAAATGGCGGCTGCAATTCGGTTACCTCGAGCGTGTCGACAAGCGCTGCGGACATGCCCTCACTGAGCCATGCGCACATTTCTTCCAGCTGCTCCGGCGAGCCCTGCAGCATCGCCTCTACCGACCCATCCATACGGTTGCGAACCCAGCCGGTGATGCCTAGCGCGGTCGCGCGGCGTACACACGCCTCTCGATAGCCGATGCCCTGTACCTGACCACGCACCTGGACCAGTCGGGTCTCAAGCGGTTCGTCCTTGTCGTGAGATTCCATGGGCGTACTCCGGTTGCAGGTTCATGCACCTGCAAGGGTGGTTCAATGGAACAGTTCGGACGCAATTGACTACTTGCGCACGTCCTCCTGCAAGCATTTCAGTCGAATTGCAAGCCAGGCGGGTACGCGAACCCTACGAAGGTCGTAGAACGTTCTCGAGGTCATCAAGCGACAGCGGCTTGATGAGATGGGCATCAAATATCCGTTCATCAGTCTCGGGTCTGCTGGTCACATCGGAGGAGCCCGTCAGGGCCACCAGCCTCGTCAGCGAGCATTCCGCCCGGAGTCGAAGCAACTGTGCCAGTTCAGGCCCGTCGATATCCGGCATCGAGATATCAATGAGCGCAACATCGGGTGCGAATGACTCGACTATCGAGAGCGCGTCAGTTCCACTCGTCGCCCGTTTTACCTCATACCCTTGGAGTTCAAGGAGCGTGCCCAGCGCTTCTGTGGCGTCCGCGCAGTCATCGACAAGCAGGATGCGCTTGGGGGCAATCGGGCGCGCGGTGGTCGTGGTCGGTTCGCCCGTGCTTTTGCAGACGATGGGCAGTCGTATCGTCACCTCCGTTCCCTGACCTTCACCCGTACTCGCAATGTTGACCGTGCCGTTGTGTGCGGTCACCAGATGCCTGACAACAGCGGGTCCGATTCCGAGGCCTCCCGCCGCGTGCTTTCGGGCCGATGCCGACTGGGCGAACATGTCGAAGACGTGAGGCAGCGCTGACGCCGAAATACCCGCGCCATTGTCCTTCACCGTGATGACCGCATCGCACGGCGATGGGCCTTCCGTGTGAGCGATGTCGAGGTCAGGCGCTTCTACCGACAAGGTGATGTCGCCGCCGGGTGGCGTGTATTTCACCGCATTCGACAATACGTTGGATACGACCTGTGTGAGGCGCACGAGGTCTGCATGAACCGTCACCGGATACGGCGGAACAGCGACATGCAGCCGATGCTGACCGCCGTTGACGTCCGACCTCATCGCCGTGACCGCATCCGCGACGATATCCTGCAGGAGCCCGTACGAAGGCTGAACGGACAGCTTCCCGTGCTTTATTCTCGGTGCATCCAGCAGGTCACCGACCAGCCGTTTCAGTAACTGCATCTGCCGGTCAGCAACGCCCAGGGCAGAGGACACATCAGGATAGGCTGCAGCAAGCTTTCGTGCGGCTGCAGCAAGCTTTCGTGCGGCTGCGAGAGCGCTATCGACGGTGGCAATCGGATTGCGCAGCTCATGGCTCAAGGTCGCAATTACGTCGTCCTTTCGGGCTTCAGCCAGAGCCACGGCGTTCCTGGCCGCCTCGGCTTCTGCTGCCCGGGTTTCCGCATCCGCTTTCGCGCGGGCCATCGTGAGCGCCGCACAGGTGAAGTTCGCCAGGCGGGTCAGGATTCTGCGGTCCTCGCCATCGAACAGGTGCTCCCTGTCGTGAGACATCACCCAAAGCGTGCCCCACGCGGCTCAGGTTCCCCCGGAATCGGCACGACCAGCTCTTCGATAATCTCGGGGGCCATGTGTTGCAGACATGCAAAGTGGCACTGGGGAAACGAAAACAGCTGCCCCGCAGCCAGTTCGAGCGTCACGCCACTGGGGCTGTCATCCGGTGGAGTTGTGGTGCCAACGGCCGCCACGCATTGGCCCGAGACTGCGACCCACCTCAAAACGGGGGTGCCGTCGACTTCGCGTTCCAGCAGGCCGATGCCTGCGCTACCCGCTTCACACAGACCCAGCGCCATGTCCGAGAGCGTCTGCAACATGGCACCATCCGAGGACGTCAGCGCCTGTGCAAGACGGTGCATCGATTCGCTTTCAGCAGCAAAATTGGCTGGCCGATGAGGGCGCACATCGAGCGCCGATGTGACCAGAGTGCCCGCGCGCCGTGCGCGGTCCGCTGCGGAGGGCGCAGACGGTCCGACCATGTGGCCTCCAGGTTGCAAATTATGCTATGCGGTGTGCGGAAGAAATCGCCATGCTAGATGCATTTTAGTCAATGCACCAAGAACGCCCATGAGCGACACGCCATCTGCGCCGTAAAAGATGGATCGTCGGGGGAATCTATGGGTGAAATCGATGGATTCAGGCGACGTTGAGGAAACGACATAGCTTTCGGCAGGTGGCATCGAAGAGGCCTTGCTCGCGCTCAGAGCGGTCATCCAGGAGCGGGCCACCGTCTTGCTCGTCGATATACCGTAACACTATCGAGCGCGCGTCCAGCTTCCTGAGTTCGCGGTAAAGCTGCCGCTCTTCAACGAGACGACCACCGAACATCCAGATGAAGTCCCGATGCTGGTGCAGGGTTTTTCGGCTGTAACCGCTGTCCAGAAGATTCAGGAGATACGGTGTGAATACCTTGACGAGATCCTGTCCGAACGGAATGTCCTGTTCCTCAAGGCTCCAGGACTTGGGCCAGTTTTGCAGGTCGGGAACGAGTCGTTCAAGATCGCTTGATCCGGGTGTGACAATGGCGGTATTCCCGACGATTTTTCGCTTGCTAGCCATGCTTTTGACCCGCTTGCTCAATTCCTGTCATCATTTCCCCGGATTCGTTTATGAAGGAGCGCGGCTGTGCGAAAGGACGCATACCATTGAGATTGACGTGCGCCCACGTAAGGGATCCAAACCAGTTTGTTCGTGCTGCAACGAGCGCGGAAGCGGCTACGATACGCTCGGAGAACGTCGCTTCGAGTTCATCCCGATCTGGGGTTTTGCCGTCATTCTGCTGTATTCGATGCGTCGTGTCGATTGCCGTCAGTGCGGCGTAAAGGTTGAGACGGTACCGTGGGCCATCGGCAAGCATACGTTGACGAAGGCATACATGCTGTTTCTGGCCCAGTGGGCTCGTAAGCTGTCGTGGAAAGAAACCGCGCTGAGTTTCCGGACCAGCTGGGAGAAGGTCTTCAATGCCGTGGAATGGGTAGTCGACTGGGGGCTGAATCATCGTGAGCTCGGGACGATTCGCGCTTTCGGCGTTGACGAGATCCAGTATGGCCGAGGGCACCAGTACCTCACGCTCGTCTACCAGATCGAGGCCGGCTGCACGCGACTGCTCTGGGTCGGACAGGAACGTACTCAGGAGAGCTTCGCGAAGTTCTTTGCGATGATCGGCAAGCCGCTGTGCGAGAAGGTCGAATTCGTGTGTTCCGACATGTGGAAGCCCTATCTCGAAATGATTGCGCGCCATTGTCCGAACGCCCTGAACATCCTCGACCGTTTCCACATCGTTGCCAAGATGAACAAAGCGATCGATGAGGTGCGCGCCGATGAGGCCCGGCGCATGACGCGTGATGGCTATGAGCCTGTTCTGAAAAAATCCCGCTGGTGCCTGCTCGCGCGACGCGAGAACCTTACTGGCAAACAACGTGTTCGCCTGCGTGACCTACTCCAGTACAATTTACGTAGCGTACGTGCCTATCTGCTCAAAGAAGAATTCCAGCAACTCTGGGACTACATCTCTCCTGTCTGGGCGGGCAAGTTTCTCGACCAGTGGTGCAAGCAGGTGATGCGCTCACGCATCGAGCCGATGAAGAAGTTTGCCCGGACCGTGCGCTCGCACCGGGAGCTGATCCTCAACTACTTCCGTGCCAGAAAGCAGTTCTCCAGCGGCGTCATCGAGGGGCTGAACAACAAGGCCAAAGTCACCATGAGAAAAGCGTACGGCTTCCGAACCTTCCGATCCACAGAAATCGCGCTCTATCATGCACTTGGCAAGCTTCCTGAGCCTCCATCTACCCACACTTTTTACTGACGAACCTAAAAGATAGGCTCACTGCGCGTTTTAACAGTTTAATGTGTTGACGCGGCGGTCAGCAGGGTGGCCTCTGTCGACGACGCCCCCCCACAATAGCCCCACCATCCATAGAAGCGGGTGCGGGCACGCCATAGGCCGGATGATTACGACGATTTATCGTGTTCTTGATGGACTCCGGCCGCAAAAAGCATCCGTCTCGCCAGTAAACACCTTCTCCCCAGCATTTCCTTGAACGGCGGGTCGCCGCGACCTAGCCTATAAGGCGCATCCCAATAAGGAGATGATCATGGAAGGTGCTGCCGTGGGCGTGCACTTCGACAGCGCACACCTGTTTCTCGACCTGTCCGACGGTCAGGCCGTTTCATTCCCGCTGGACTGGTTTCCGGTCCTCCAGGCGGCGACAGCTGCGGAACGCGAACACTTCGCCATCTCGACGGACCGCCAGCAACTCTTCTGGCCGGAAATCGACGAGGACGTCAACGTCCCCGCCCTGCTTTCATTCCAGTCCGAACGTGCGGGGCGCCACTGTGCTTCGCGAGAGGAGGCCTTCCCGGATTGGCCGCCCGGCTGATTTTGCAAATGGGTGAGCCTACGTCCAACTGCGTACTCACCATCGACCAGGAGATCGCGGAGCCATGCTAGCGTGCGCACGCTGCATTTACGTGCGCTCACGGTTTCCTGATTCCACCGTCAGCCGTAGCGAACCCCTGTGCGTCTCGGAGGAGTCGCTCCGTGACATGCCGGTACGACCATCAGGGAAGCCCTCATCAGTGTGCGAGAGCCGTTGCGAAAAGGCTCTTCACGATGAGAACAAGTTCCAGAGGAGAGGTGCCTTTCCTGCAATACCCGTCGAAGCTCTTGCTAGCCGGATTCGCCATAACAAATGCTTCATCAGCGCACGTGTAGGCGACGATAACCGGACCGGGACCCGGGGCACAACGTCTGATTGCTTCCGCGGTTTCGAAGCCGTCGCGCTGCGGCATCCAGACGTCCAGGAGAACCACATCCGGCAACCAGTTTTTGACTGCTTCCAAGGCGTCGCCGCATCCACCAACCACACGGGCGTCCATATCATCCATCGAGAGATACGTCGCAGTAGCGATAGCAGCGCCGCGATAGTCGTCGACGACCAGAATGCGTGGTGCACCGGCTCTACGTACTCCGCTTTGGTTACGTAAGTGAGTAATCGACATATTGGCCTTCCGCTGGCTCGAGCAATCAATCCAATTCTAAGCAAGCGTGATACCTCGCACCGCGGGACGCTCACGTATGGCCGCGCTCGTTAATGTGAATGATTGCGTTTCGCACGTCAGCTCGACTGCCGCAACTCGATCGACGTCGGTCAAGGGAACCGTTGCACCAGGCTAGCTTACCCAGGAAACGGAGACGCGTACCGTTCGAGCAACTGTCGTTCCCCTATCTGCTGTCGACGGGCCCGACTGCGAACATCGGCGCCAGCGTGGGCATTGCCTTTGCAAACAGGGATGATTCCTTTGAACTGCTAATGAAACGCGCTGACACTGCGTTGTACGAGGCAAAGCAGGCGGGCAAGGGAACGTTTCGTTTCTCCACCTTCGACCCGGCGGCCATCGGGGTAGCCGCTGACCGCGCGCTCCGGCCATAAGGGCACAGCCTTGCACATCCTGAGCTGTAAGAGCAATGGATTCGTCGGTTTTTATGTCAAGCGGCGGCATCCGACTCAGCTTCCCTGCCCCAACCTGCCCCGCCCGCTATGCCCGCTGATCGGCCTTTGCGGTCATTGGGCCGATCGTCGGCGTAGGGCAGTTGTTGGTCGCTCTGCGGTCATTGAACCATCTGTTACGTCGAACGACAGCTGTCCTCCTGCCGGAGGACAGCACTCGACCCATCAGAGACGTTCGGCCCGACGCCACCGCACTGGCCCGTTCGAAAATGCAACGGCCATTCGCGCTACCGCGTCGGTCGCCACTTGATCGGCCACTGCCATCATTGGTCCATCAACGCGCACCTCCCGACAATTCTCGCCCTCGCTACATCGACGACGCATCCTGACGATCATCACCCAACCACAACGGGCCATAACAGCCGCCCGTTGTTGACGCTTTACTCGCCCTTGCGCCGCCGTTTCGTGGCGCTTTTGCATGCCGCGTCAGTCACAGATAATTCATGCAACGTCCGTCGCGATGACCTACCTTTCGTAGCGCGCATTCCGTTGCCGCCAGGCGGACGGCTGGGAGCAGTTCTGGGCTGGTGCTTTATTTTCCGTTTGACTTGACCAACACCATGCGACGCTTGGTTGGCTGTAGACCACCACTTGGCTCTCACGCGTGCGTCAGCGTCGGTCACAATTTTCCCTCACACCAAGAAAAATGGCCGATCTGTGAGCCATTTACGAATCAGTTCACGGCATTTCCGCGATATTGGCACGCCCCGTGCGCGGGGTGGCATCGAGCCATGAAGCGGGTTCAATGTAGTCGCAAATCTTTTGTCGCTTCTCCTGATTTCCGTGACCTTCAAGCATGCTAGGAGACAAGCAGATGAACATCGCACATTCGCGCGCAGGCGGCCAACCGATGGAAACAGCGGCGGGACAAAGTTCGGCGCGGCATGAATCGCCAGGGCGAGCGAGCTCACAGAGACGTATGATGAAGCCGCACTGGTCCACGGCGGCGAGCGCGTTGATCGCCGGCGCGCTGGTCTGCGCGACGGCGACGCCCGCACTCGCGGACGAGCAGGAGATCAAATTCGACATGGTGCGCTCCGCGGCTGTGGTGAAAGCCGGGTGCTTGCCGAACGCGAAGGCGAAAGTGAAGATCGAGTCCGAGGGCGCCGTCGAACACATGCGAGTCAAGGTGGAAGGGCTGCCGCCCAACACCGACTTCGACTTTTTCGTCATCCAGGTCCCCAACCCTCCGTTCGGCCTGTCGTGGTACCAGGGGGACATCGAGACCGACGGGAGCGGAAAGGGTTCGCAACGATTTATCGGTCGATTCAACATCGAGACCTTCATCGTCGCCCCGAACGTGGCGCCGGCTCCGATAGTCTTTAACAACGCGTTCCCGGATGTCGGCCAGAACCCGGCCACCTTCCCGGTCCACCAGTACCATTTGGGCCTGTGGTTCAACGATCCCAGGGACGCGGCCAAGGCCGGCTGCCCGGGCACCGTGACGCCCTTCAATGGCGAGCACAACGCGGGGATCCAAGTGCTCAACACGAGCAATTTCCCTGACCTGCAGGGCCCGTTGTTCAACCTCAAGCCCTGAGCGCGCCGCGGGCAGGCAAAGACGAGGGGCGCGGGCGGCTGCGGCTCGCGCCCGGAGACGCGCCGCAGGAACGCCATAAGCAGTTGCGCCTCGTTCTTCACGGTCCCGTGTTTTCTCCTCAGCCCGGCATTTTCTGGGCACGCACGTTGATTGTCGTTCCGTTCGGGCGTGTTTCGGGCCGTGTGCGGCCAGCGGCCAGCCCTCCCGCGCTGGTGCGCGAATGTCTGCTCTGGCCAGGGCGGCGGGCCCCCGCAATGTGGCTGAAGATATCGACGGATCGACGGTTCATGACAGATGCAGGCGTGGAATGTCATTGAAAAGTTGCCGATAACTTCACCATCGTCGAACCGGAAAGCTTAAAAAAAGCAACTCGAACCCTGAGAAGCCCATTCGCGTGTGCGCTTTGTGGTGAAGCGCATTACAGAAGGTTCTAATGCAACGTAGAGCGGCTGTGTAGCGCCTCAGTATCGTCGTCTACATTAACTCGTTAATGACGATCGCACCAGGCCAGTCACAGTCTGCTACTCCGGATGCGCGTGCGTGAAGTACTAGCGTCGAGCGAAACCACCTTTACCACCGGCTGATAAACATGGGCGCCATAGATCGGTACTTTCGGTGAGGCTCGACGCCGGCGGTGCTTCTAGCAAACGCTGCCGCACTTGCTAGAAGCACGGTCGAGTGAGATGGCCGCTGAAAATAGGGATTGCCATGAATTACCAGGTTGATAACCAAAATAATAAAAAGCGGCTTATTTAATATCGGTCGGGTATTCGCCCTGTGGGGGCGACTCTCGCAGGGCGACGAGGTAGTCGGGATCAGTGGACGTCTACCAAGGAAAGTGGGCATTACTTGCATCCAGAGTCAGATGATGCCGCCGAAGAGAAGGGTATTGAGCGACTTCGCCACCCACGCCCAGCCTCGATGAATCCAGATGTGAGCTACGAGCCCATCGTGCTCGCTCACGCTGACGTGGTGGACGCCCAAATTGCGCAGCCAAAAGCAAGACGCTGGAAGCAACAGTGACCGCCGGCTGCATCCGGTTCGAGACCTTGTGCGTATAACTAAGTGCAGAAGGGGAAGGCCGATGTCGGGTTGGCGATTCGTACCGGTGGTAGCCGCACTTGTCATGCTCTCGGGCGAGAGCTGGGCGAAACCGTATGTACCCGAAAGCGACGCAGTGGTGCTCGAACACCTCCCGGAAAAAAATGATCCGGCGCTCGCGCAACTGAAGCGCATGCGCGCGACGCTGATGATGGACCCGCGCAATCTCAACCTCGCAGTGTCCGTCGCACGTCGCGCTCTCGAAGCGGGGCGAAGGCTGGGCGATCCGCGCTTCTTCGGCCAGGCGCAGGCGGCGCTAGCGCCGTGGTGGGGCGGAGAGGACGTACCGCCGGCCGCGTTATTGCTTCGCGCGACGCTCAAGCAAAGCCAGCATGATTTCGAAGGCTCGATTGCCGATCTGGACCGGTTGCTGGCCGCGCATCCAGCGCTCGCGCAGGCGCGACTGACGCGCGCCACAGTGCTCGCCGTGCGCGGACGCTACGCGGACGCGCTGCACGATTGCGAACAACTGAAGGGACACGTTGTCCCTATCGTCCTCATCGGGTGCGATGCGACATCGGCGAGCCTGACCGGCAACGCAGCCGGCGCATACGGGGCGCTCGTGCAGGTTCTTGCGCAAGGGGTCGGCAATCTGGACGTGCGCGAGTGGGCGTCGACGCTCGCCGCGGAAATTGCCGCTCGCCGCGGCGACTTCGATGCAGCCGAGCGACATTTCCGCGACGCACTTGCGCTCGACCCGCGTGACGCTTATCTGCAGGGCGCGTACGCCGATTTTCTGCTGGACCGTGGTCGTCCGCGGGAGTTGCTGCCGCTTTTGCGTGACGCTACGAAAAACGACGCGCTACTGCTTCGTTTAGCGCTGGCCGAGCAACAGCTGCCGGAATTGCGCGAGTCATTCGCTGTGCACCGTGAGGATCTCTCGGTGCGCTTCGACGCTGCGCGTCGTCGCGGGGATAGCCTGCATCGCAGAGAGGAAGCGCGCTTTCGTCTCACTGTGGAACATGACGCCAAAGTGGCACTCAATCTCGCGCGCGAAAACTGGTTGGTCCAGCGCGAGCCGTCAGATCTGCGCATTCTGATCGAAGCCGCGCGTGCGGCCGGCGATGCTGATGCCCTAAAGATCGCATCCGACTGGGTCGCTGCAACGCATCTCGAAGATGCGGCGATCGTCACGCTGCTGCGGGCGCGGCAATGAGACGCGTCGTCCTCGCCTTTGCGCTCGCGTTGCTGATGGCGCCCGCGTTTGCGCATAAGGCAAGCGACGCCTACCTCACGCTGGAGCGCAGTGGGCAAGTGCTGCGCGGTCAGTGGGATATCGCGCTACGCGATCTCGACAACGCGCTCGGGCTCGATGAGAACGGCGACGGAGACATCACGTGGGGTGAAGTACGTGCGCGAAAGCGCGATATTGCGGCGTATGCGCTTGCACACCTCCAGGTGTCCTCCGTCGGCAAGTTTTGTGCGCTCGAACCGACCGGGCAACTGATCGACTCGCACACTGATGGCGCCTACGCGGTGCTGACGTTCACCGGACAATGTCCGCGGGCGAGCCCAACACTTTCTATCGATTACCGGCTGTTCGAAGACCTTGATCCCCAACATCGGGGACTTCTCAACTTCGTCGAGGACGGCAAGAGCCGAAGCGTTGTATTTAGCGCCGACGCGCCGCACCGCATCGTCGGCAACGATACCGGCGGGTGGTTGACGCAGTTCGCGATGTATCTGAACGAAGGCGTCTGGCACATCTGGACCGGCTACGATCACGTCCTGTTCCTGCTCTCGCTGCTGCTGCCTGCAGTGCTGATTCGTGAGCGGCATGCCTGGCAGCCCGGCACATCGTTTCGCCGGGCATTCATCGATGTCACCAAGGTTGTGACGGCGTTTACGGTGGCGCACTCGATCACACTCACGCTCGCGGCGCTATCGATCGTCGTGCTGCCTTCGCGGCTCGTTGAATCGGGCATCGCCTTGTCGGTAGTGCTGGCGGCGCTGAATAACCTGTTTCCGCGCGTGGCGAACGGACGCTGGATGGCGGCGTTCGGCTTCGGGCTGCTGCACGGATTGGGCTTCGCAGGTGCGCTGCACGACCTCGGCTTGCCGGCCGGTTCGCTTGCGCTGTCGCTCGCCGGATTCAATCTTGGCGTCGAAGCAGGGCAACTCGCCATCGTATTCGTTTATCTGCCACTGGCGTTCTCGTTGCGGGCAACCTGGGCATACCGGCGCGTGGTGCTTGCCGGCGGCTCAGCGGTGACCGCGACCATCGCCATGATCTGGCTAGTCGAGCGCGCACTTAACGTCGCCATATTTGGCTCGTTAGCTGCCCGTTTATAACCTGAAGGAGAATATCATGACATCTATTGCCCGCATCATGGGGGTCGTAGCGCTTTGCGCCGCTGCGCTTTGGAGCAGTGGGACGTACGCTGCCAGTCATCGCGAGGCACCCCTGATTGCAAACGACCCGACCGCCGACAACACCGACTTTTACATGTTCCGGAGTTGGACGAACCCTAACAATGTCGTTTTCATTTTGAACGTGATTCCCATGCAGGACCCTGGCGCTGGACCGAATTATTTCAATTTCGGCGATGACGTGATTTATCGCATCAACGTCGACACCAATGGCAACGGCAAGGCCGACGACCTGGTCTACGAAATCCGCTTCAAGACCGAATTGCGCGGGCCCCTGGCGAACCAGCTGCCGCTGTCATACGCCGCACTACCGCCGATCACTGCGCTCGACGGACCGGGCTCGGACGGCCTGATCCCGCGCCAGAGCTACACGGTGACGCAAGTGCGTCACGGCGAGCGCACTGACCTCGGTACCCGGAGCATGTTCGCGGTCCCGTCCAACGTGGGCCCGCTAACGATGCCCAATTACGAGGCGTTAGCCGCACAAGGTATCTACTCGCTGGCGAACGGCGGCAAGGTCTTCGCCGGCCAGCGCGGGGAGACGTTCTACATTGACCTAGGCGCAGTGTTCGATACGGTGAATCTGCGCCGCACGCCACCTGTGTTGACAGCGGCGGAAGATGCCAACGATCACGTGAATCCTTTTGGCAACGACACATTCTCCGGCTTCAACGTCAGCACCATTGCGATCGAAGTCCCGATCAGCACGGTGACATCCAGGCCCAATGGCATAATCGGCGCGTATGTGTCCACAATGCGTCATGAAGGCCGCGGAATGAGTGGCGATGAGTACAACGTCGGACCTTGGGTGCAGGTGTCCCGCATGGGCAATCCACTCGTCAACGAACTGGTCATTGGGACCGATACGAAAGACAAATGGAACATGACCAATCCGGCCAACGAAGCGCAATTCCTCGGTTTCTATCTCAACTCCAGGCTGGCGACCGCACTCAACCTCCGGTTCGGCTTGACGATGCCGACGACCAACCGGACCGATCTGGTAAACGTGCTTCTCAAGTATCCATTTCAACCGCAGACTGGGACTTGCGGCGCACGCGATTGCTCGGAGCTTTTGCGGCTTAACCTGGGTGTTTCTCCGACACCACCTGCGCAGCAGCGTCGCCTTGCCGTTCTTGCCGGGGACAACGCCGGCTGGCCCAATGGGCGGCGCCCGAATGACGATGTGACCGATATCGCGCTGCGGGTCATTGCGGGCCGGCTGACAGGCGCGTCGACGGGCAACCTGTTGCTGGGTGATGGCGTGAACTTCAACATCGGTGCCGAAGGCAGCAACTTGACCGCGAACGGCATCTACACGGTCTTCCCCTACCTGCCGACACCGCACGACGGGAGAAATCGCCGCCACATCGACTGCGGTGAAGCGGGTGCCAATCCCTGCTGAATGGCAATTGAGGTCCGCCGCGACCCGGCATAAGGTGTTCGCGGCGGTTACCAGTTGCACCAGATCGTCTTTAGCAACCGGCTGATGATCGCAACGAGCGATTAGCTAAATGTTGTAGTGGAACGCTGCTCACCGACGAATGGTGTCGGCGAATGGCATTCCTCACTGTCAATGAATGAGTCTTGCCGACCCGATATAGATAGTCCGTCCCGCTTTCATCGATACTGGTGGGACTGGCAGCGAGCTGCCAGTCGAGGCGGGACATGCATCCGTGGGCTACGAATAAGTCGACCCAAACGCCTGGACGATTGCCGCTTTAGCTTCGAGTCTACGGGTGCGCCTGCGTCCGATAACGAATACTCAGGGTTCGCCGTGGCACCGGCTCACTATATTGCCTTCGCTGGACGCAAGCATGCATGTCCCTACCGGGTAATCTATCACTTGCGGAGGTTCACATGGCACCTCTATCGAACCAGCAATTCAAGGCTTTCGTCGGCCTCGACTGGGCAGATACCAAACATGACATCTGCCTGCAGCAGGCTGGCGACGACAGGCGCGAGTTCGACTGCATTCCTCACCAGGTGACACGCATTGATGAATGGGCAAAGGCTTTACATCAGCGCTTTGGTGGTCCGATCGCGGTCGCGCTTGAGCTGGCCACAGGGCCGATCGTCTCTGTTTTGCAGAAACATGTGTTCGTCACTCTATTCCCGATCAACCCTGCAATGCTCGCGAAGTACCGTGAGGCATTCAAGCCGAGCCGGGCCAAGGACGATCCCACCGATGCCGAACTGGCACTCGACCTGCTGCTGCGCCATCCTGAGCGGTTCAGTCCGCTCAGGCCGCAGAGCGCCGGCATGCGTTCCTTGCTGAGCCTGATCGAACAGCGTCGTGAACTGGTCGGCGACAAGACCCGGTTCACCAATCGGCTAACCAACGCACTCAAGCAGTATTATCCTCAAGCCCTGGAATGGTTCGACGACATCGACACGGTGCTGTTTTGTGATTTCCTGACCCGCTGGCCAACTCTGCCAGCAGTCAGGCGCGCGACCAGGAAGACCCTTGAAACGTTCTTCCATGCGCACAATTGTCGCCGGGCCCAACTGATTGAGGGACGTCTGGAGTCGATCCGCTGCGCTGTGTCGCTCACTGATGATCCCGGGATCGTTGCACCTCACCGATTGCTCGCGCTAATGCTGGTGGCGCAACTGCGCACAGCGCTGGCTGCGATCGACGTGTTCGACAGGGAAATCGCGGCAGTCGCACGCACGCTGCCCGACTTCGACCTGTTGACAGCTTGCCCGGAGCAGGTCCGCATCTGACGCCGCGCCTGCTGGCTGCATTCGGCGAGCAACGTGAGCGCTTCAAGGGCGCTGATGAACTGCAGAAGTACTCCGGCATCGCGCCGGTCACCGAGCGCAGCGGCAAGAAGTGCTGGGTGCACTGGCGCTGGCAATGCCCGAAATTCCTGCGCCAGACCTTCGTCGAATGGGCGGGCCAGACCATCAAAAAATCGTTCTGGGCGGGCGCCTACTACCGGCAACAGCGAGCAAAGGGCAGTTCGTATCAGGCCGCCGTCAGGGCATTGGCGTTCAAGTGGATACGGATCCTCTACCGCTGCTGGCAGACCGGAACGCGATACGACGAGAGTATCTACCTCAACGCCCTGAGGAAGCGCGGTTCGCCACTCCTCAGGAACCTCGGGCTTCCAGGGTAACCCGTTCCAATCCGCACGGTTACGTAGTTGGATTCCTGGTCTGTGGCTTTCCTCCGTTTGACGCTCGCGAGTTGTCCACCGCTGGCCGGCGGGTCTCCTGTTATGACCATGACGCTGGCCGGCGGTGGGCAACTCGCCAGGCGGGGCGCATGCCGTCTTCTTCGACATGGGAAGGCCTGCCCGATCCTTACGAACCGGAGTCTTGGAAACCAACTCTTCCCTCTGAAAAACCTTGACTGACGACCTCAGGGCGTGAAGCGGTCCTCCGCAGCATGGGAGAACGGACGGCAGCTAGCGTGTGCTGAGCGGTCATCCATTGGCTGATCTCGGCCGACTGACTGACATCGCGGTCCACCAGCGATTCTATATACCTGCAAACAGCCATTCGAAAAGGGACATCATTGATGCTTCATCAACTATACCGGCCGAAGCTAATCAATGACCGCTGAAGACATCAACGCTGGATGCGCGCAACTGTTCGATATTTGGTGCGAACGCCGCTCTGCGCATCCGTTGCGGCATCTATTGAGCGCATGGCCGCTAACAAACGGGTTGACGGACGACCGGGGTAATCTGTACGAAGCTCTACGGGGGCTCCGCGCAAACTGTCGAGGGGAAATCTCGGAAGCAGAGCTAGCTTACATTGAAGACCTGATTCGCTCCATCGCAGCATTCCTTCAGCGATGAGCAGCGACAGTCACTCCGCTCAGCAGGAACCACAAGCCGCATATATAGCGGAGCTTCAATCTCGCTATGCCCAGACCGGCCCGGGTTCGCTGATTTCGGAAGCTGGCATTGGCGCTGGATCGAGATCGTCGGATCGACAAGACGTTACTCATACGACGTGTTGGCTCGACATCTTGCGATTGGGTTTCACGAGGGTCAATTCTCCTTTTGGTTCTGCGACGCCATAGATAATGCAGTTGTCGGCTTCGTCTATGACGATTGCCTTGCGGACGGCGACGACCTGCCTGCATTGTTCTCGGCGGTCTACTTGGCCTTTGACGCAGGGAAAGTTGATTGCCACGGTATAGAACTGATTGAGGTGTTTACTCGCCCCATGATTGCGGAAACTGCTGAAGACTTGCCAAGTGACGCCCGAAAAGCACGGTTCTAAACGGGGTGCGGAACACGAGGTCCACAGCCAAGCCGTGGACCTCCGAACTTATAGCGCAATGAAAAGCGTTCATAGAACGCCTTTGCTGATTTGACTATTCATTGTTTCGTTCACGTCGCTCGTCCTCCCGCTGGCGACGCCACCATAGCGCTCGCTGCCACGTCTCGTCGTCTCCCTTTTGTGATCTGGTGTCCCTTGAACTTGCGAGGCCAAATAAAGCTATAACAATAAAGGTGAACAAAAATAGTATTTTGAAAATTGTTTCACCAAAGTTTAACCACACTATTGCTTTTAGTGTTAGTACGAATGCAAATAATCCTATCAGCACCTTTGCTACTAATCTCATTTCAGGGTCGCTCAATAAGCTAAATGGGTTGTAGTGTTTAGGCTAATGGGGCAACTTGAGTAGCCGAGTCGCCCTGGGTTGAATCGAGCAAGGCGATGCCGGTGATGTCGGGTCAGCGGGGACGGGCGACATGAGATCATTTCTGCCGCCCCCGCAAGCGGTTAGCAACAACGCCATCAAGAGAGTGGTGTTTTTTTTCATTATTGAGAGGCCGTAACGCGTGGTCGGGAGAATCCCTTGATCAATCATGGCATGCGATAGCAACAGTACACGCCAAAGCCAATCCGGCTTTACGGCAGGTAGGCCTGAAACTTGAGATACCGACTGTACGTCCGCTTTCGGATGCGCCACTGACGTTCGAATATCGGAGGGAGCCTTCCGATGGACGGCGCATGATGGCCGGCAGTACGCATTCATCCACCTCGCCCGAAAGCTGTCGTTGAAGACTCCAACGTCAGCTTTGTTGAACATCCACGGAACTGGTGCTATCGGCCATGAAGAGACGGTCACCGGTCTTACTTCGAACGACAGCTCTACGGTCTTATGCATAGCCTCTCACAAGGCCGAATCCCGGCCATCGCTCTTTCGCGTCTGTTCGGGGTCGTTGCAGTAAGCACACCACACATTTACCAATGCCTGTCGAACGACTACGACGGAGTCAACTTTTGACCCCGGTTTGTTGCCTGCGGACCTTGCCGAATTTCGGCATCCGATCGACACTTGATTGATGTGGAGTCAGGTTACCCCCGCGCCAAGCGCTGGTGTCTCGGGGTATTCGTCGTTCCCTGGTGCAATCCTGCGCGAACTATCGAGGAGGCATCCGCCATGACAATGGTCCTCGCCGCCGCTGCCATTGGGTTGGAAGCCGTGTTCATCGTGCTGCTGCTTATACGCCAGGCGCGGCGCCGGCATGCTGAGCAAGAGTGGGCGACGAGCGGGGAATGCATGAACGCCACTGCGGAATCAGCAAACACCGGAATGTCGGGTTGGCACGTTAAGCGCGACAAGGTGCGCGAGACCGTGCGGCGTGCCCCTCAGAGGACACACGGATTCCTCAAAGAGTATTGTGCGACTCCTGCCGATGGCCGCATTGGCTGGGTTGCGACGCGTGAGCGCGGACATCACGCCCGCGAGCGGGAGGCCAAGGTGCAGGGAGCCTCAATCGACGTTATCGAGCGCAAGCGAGTGGAGGAATCGCTGCGGGAAAGCGAAGCGCGCTTCCGCGCGATGGCGGACACGGCTCCAGTGATGATCTGGATGTCGGATCCGGCTCGGCTGTGTACGTTTTTCAACAAGCCATGGCTGGATTTTACGGGCCGCACGCTTGAGCAGGAAATGGGCAACGGGTGGTCAGAAGGCGTGCACCCGGACGATCTAGGGCGGTGCATGGATGTTTACGTAACGTCTTTTGACGCGCGCAAGGATTTCACGATGGAATACCGTCTGCGAAGACGGGATGGCGAGTATTGCTGGATCCTCGATACCGGCGTGCCGCAGTTGGGCGACGACGGCGCGTTTCTAGGCTATATCGGTTCTTGCATCGACATCACCGACCGCAGACAGGTGGAAGAAAAATTCAGGCGCGCTCTGGAGTTCCTGCCGATTGCGATTCTTATGGTTGATCAACAAGGCCGGATCGTGCTGGCCAACGAGAAGACCGAAAAGCTCTTTGGGTATCGACGTGACGAGCTGAGCGGAAAGCCTGCGACGATGCTCGTTTCGCAGTTGCTGGGCGGCAGCGACTCCACGCCGCAAGCCACGCTTTCCTCCATAGCACAGTCTGGGGCGGTCGGGGCACCTCGCGATCTGTTCGCGCGGCGCAAGGACGGAACCGAGTTCCTGATCGAAGCCGGACTCAATTCGCTCCGCATCGAGGATGAGGTGGCTTTGCTCGCGGTCATTGTCGACAGATCCGAGCGGTATGAACTTTACCGTAACCAGCAGGAACTGGCCCATGTGACGCGCGTATCGACGATGGGCGAACTTGCGGCGTCGCTCGCGCATGAACTGAACCAGCCGCTTACCGCGATCCAAATCAACGCGCAGGCCGCGCAGCGGTTTATGGCAACCGATGCGGTTGATCTGGCCGAAGTGCGCGAGATACTGAACGACATTGTCCGGGACAACGACCGCGCGAGCGAGGTGATTCGACGGATTCGCGCGCTCGTCAAGAAAGGCGAGCGGGAAATCGCGTCGCT
This sequence comes from Paraburkholderia hospita, assembly GCF_002902965.1. GTDB lineage: Bacteria > Pseudomonadota > Gammaproteobacteria > Burkholderiales > Burkholderiaceae > Paraburkholderia > Paraburkholderia hospita. The sequence continues at coordinate 520,508 of NZ_CP026109.1, forward strand.
CGATCCTGCCGCTGTGATCCGCGACGTTGTGCTGCTGCTGCATAGCGACGCGATCCTGCGCGGCGTGCGCGTGTCACTCGACATCGATGCCAATCTGCCCAGAGTGCGCGGCGACAAGGTGCAGTTGCAGCAGGTCATGCTCAATCTCTTGCTAAACGCGTTCGATGCAATGGAAAGTCGTCCGGCTAGCGACCGCGTGGTGGCCGTGTTCATCACGCTCGAGAGTCCCCGGATAGTGCGCGTCGCGGTGCGCGATCGCGGGCCCGGCCTATCCAGCGACCAGCCCGCGATGATCTTCAAACCGTTTTTTACCTCAAAGCGCGAAGGCCTTGGCCTCGGATTGTCGATCAGCCGCTCGATTATCGAGATGCACGGCGGGCGGCTTTGGGCGGAAAATAACGCGGATCAAGGCGCGACGTTTTACTTCACGTTGCCCGTTGGGGACGCCACGCAGCCGGACGGCTTGCAACCGTAGCCGTGACTGACTCGGCGCGATGGCATTCTTGGCTGATGACGACGGTTTCGACGCGCCAATGTGACGCCACTTTGAGACGTGTTGAGGGTTGGCCGGGATTCGGCTTACCGCAAAGCTTCTCTTAAGGCCGAACACCGGACGTTCCGCTGCATCGGCCTGTATGACCGCTTCACGCCCTGAGGTCGTCAGTCAAGGTTTTTCAGAGGGAAGAGTTGGTTTCCAAGACTCCGGTTCGTAAGGATCGGGCAGGCCTTCCCATGTCGAAGAAGACGGCATGCGCCCCGCCTGGCGAGTTGCCCACCGCCGGCCAGCGTCATGGTCATAACAGGAGACCCGCCGGCCAGCGGTGGACAACTCGCGAGCGTCAAACGGAGGAAAGCCACAGACCAGGAATCCAACTACGTAACCGTGCGGATTGGAACGGGTTACCCTGGAAGCCCGAGGTTCCTGAGGAGTGGCGAACCGCGCTTCCTCAGGGCGTTGAGGTAGATACTCTCGTCGTATCGCGTTCCGGTCTGCCAGCAGCGGTAGAGGATCCGTATCCACTTGAACGCCAATGCCCTGACGGCGGCCTGATACGAACTGCCCTTTGCTCGCTGTTGCCGGTAGTAGGCGCCCGCCCAGAACGATTTTTTGATGGTCTGGCCCGCCCATTCGACGAAGGTCTGGCGCAGGAATTTCGGGCATTGCCAGCGCCAGTGCACCCAGCACTTCTTGCCGCTGCGCTCGGTGACCGGCGCGATGCCGGAGTACTTCTGCAGTTCATCAGCGCCCTTGAAGCGCTCACGTTGCTCGCCGAATGCAGCCAGCAGGCGCGGCGTCAGATGCGGACCTGCTCCGGGCAAGCTGTCAACAGGTCGAAGTCGGGCAGCGTGCGTGCGACTGCCGCGATTTCCCTGTCGAACACGTCGATCGCAGCCAGCGCTGTGCGCAGTTGCGCCACCAGCATTAGCGCGAGCAATCGGTGAGGTGCAACGATCCCGGGATCATCAGTGAGCGACACAGCGCAGCGGATCGACTCCAGACGTCCCTCAATCAGTTGGGCCCGGCGACAATTGTGCGCATGGAAGAACGTTTCAAGGGTCTTCCTGGTCGCGCGCCTGACTGCTGGCAGAGTTGGCCAGCGGGTCAGGAAATCACAAAACAGCACCGTGTCGATGTCGTCGAACCATTCCAGGGCTTGAGGATAATACTGCTTGAGTGCGTTGGTTAGCCGATTGGTGAACCGGGTCTTGTCGCCGACCAGTTCACGACGCTGTTCGATCAGGCTCAGCAAGGAACGCATGCCGGCGCTCTGCGGCCTGAGCGGACTGAACCGCTCAGGATGGCGCAGCAGCAGGTCGAGTGCCAGTTCGGCATCGGTGGGATCGTCCTTGGCCCGGCTCGGCTTGAATGCCTCACGGTACTTCGCGAGCATTGCAGGGTTGATCGGGAATAGAGTGACGAACACATGTTTCTGCAAAACAGAGACGATCGGCCCTGTGGCCAGCTCAAGCGCGACCGCGATCGGACCACCAAAGCGCTGATGTAAAGCCTTTGCCCATTCATCAATGCGTGTCACCTGGTGAGGAATGCAGTCTGAGGCCGGCTGAAAAAAGTGGATGCCAACGTTTCGTAAAATAGAGGAACGGAGGCATTGATGAATCGGATCCCGAAAGCGGTCTACACGAAGGAATTTCGCGAAGAGGCAGTCAAGCTCGCGCTGACGGAAGGCGTCGGCGTGTCGGAAGCGGCACGCCGGTTGTCGATCCCGATGAAGTCGCTGGCGAACTGGGTGCGCGCCGCGAAAGCGGGCAAGCTGAAGACGGTTGGGCAAGGGCAAAAACCACTGACTGACCTGGAGATGGAACTGAACCGCGTCAAACGGGAGCTGGCGGAAGTGAAGATGGAGCGCGATCTGTTAAAAAAGTTTGCGGCCTACTTCGCGAAGGAGTCGCGGTGAAGTACGGCGTGATTGAGCAGATGCGACGGGACTACCCGGTGCCGCCGATGTGTCGGCTGCTGGGTGTGTCGACCAGCGGCTACTATGCATGGCTCAAACGGCCACCCTCGTCCCGTACGCAACAGGAACCCCGTCTGGAAGCAGAAATCCTCGCCGCGCACCAGCGCACGCGGGAGACATTCGGCGCTGAACGACTGCAGAAAGATTTGACAGAACATGGTGTGCAGGTTGGCGTGCATCGCATCAAGCGATTGCGCAAGAAGCTTGGATTGCGTTGCAAGCAGAAGCGCAAGTTCAAAGCGACAACCAATTCGAAGCACGACCTGCCAGTCGCGCCGAACCAACTGAATCAGAATTTCTCGGTGAGCGCGCCGAACCAGGCGTGGTGTGGAGACATTACGTACATCGCAACCGACGAGGGCTGGCTGTACCTGGCCGGGCTCAAGGACCTGTTCAGCGGAGAGCTGGTCGGCTATGCGATGAACGAGCGTATGACCAAGCATTTGGTGATGCAGGCGCTGTTTCGGGCGGTCGCGTCGCACCGACCATCGCCTGGCCTGATTCACCACACCGACCGCGGCAGTCAATATTGTGCGCACGCGTACCAGAACCTTGTTAGCCAGTTCGGCATGCAAGCATCGATGAGCAGACGAGGAAACTGTTTTGATAATGCACCGATCGAATCATTTTGGGGGACGCTGAAGAGCGAGCTGGTCTATCATCGACGGTTCGCCACTCGGCAGCAGGCGCAGCAAGAGATCACGGAATACATCGAGATCTTTTATAACCGGCAGCGGACACAAGCGCGGCTTGACTACCTGTCTCCCGCCGCGTTCACGCAGCGTTTCTACTTGAACAAGATCGCTGCTTAACCGTTGGCGTCCACGAGTTCCGACCGACTTCAGTCGAACTCGCGCCTGTCGTCGCCAGCCTGCTGCAGGCAGATGTCATGTTTGGTATCTGCCCAGTCGAGGCCGACGAAAGCCTTGAATTGCTGGTTCGATAGAGGTGCCATGTGAACCTCCGCAAGTGATAGATTACCCGGTAGGGACATGCATGCTTGCGTCCAGCGAAGGCAATATAGTGAGCCGGTGCCACGGCGAACCCTGAGTATTCGTTATCGGACGCAGGCGCACCCGTAGACTCGAAGCTAAAGCGGCAATCGTCCAGGCGTTTGGGTCGACTTATTCGTAGCCCACGGATGCATGTCCCGCCTCGACTGGCAGCTCGCTGCCAGTCCCACCAGTATCGATGAAAGCGGGACGGACTATCTATATTGGGTCGACTACTGTCCTCCAGACGCACACAAAGCTGCCGTTCGACCTGATCGTATGCTCGATGTCAGCGATACTAACCATAGCCGCCGTTGGCCGATAGTCGCGCCACCGGCAGCTATGGCCGAGAACGCACGCATTCAGGCTATGTTCTCCGAATGAATGGGAACGGTACGAGTTTCGTGCCTCACTCGCGCCGTCCTCGCCTTCACCCAAACCGAACACAATAAACAGGTGGCAAATGCGCTGAAATCAATTGCCAGCTTTCGCCGCCGTCGTCGGACGTCCATAGCGAGCCGGTGGTCGACCCCATCGCAAGGCGCGTGCCGGAGTCGTCTACAGCAAGCCCGTGGCGATACACCAGGTCATACGCCGGTACGGCCGGCAACCCGTTCGAGAAACGCTCGAACGTGCGGCCGCCGTCGCGTGTGCGCGTGACTATGAACTGACCGTCCATCGGGATGCGGCACTGGTCTTTCACGGCAGGCACGAACCACGCAGTGTCCGGCTCGCGCGGATGTACGGCAACCGCGAAGCCGAAGCTCGATGGCTGCGCTTCGATCCGCTGCCAGTGTGTCGCGCCGTCGGTTGAGCGGAAAATCGCACAGTGATGCTGCGTCCACAGCGCATCCGGGCTTGCCGGACATTGCACGACGCGGTGCGGGTCTTGCACATTGGCATCACCGCGCCGCTCCGGCGGCATGTAGTCGGCCTCCATGCCCTCGGCACTCACGCGCCAGGTCGCGCCGCCGTCATGGGTTTGCCATACGCCGCCGCACGACACACCAATCGTCACATGCCGGCTGTCGCGCGGATCGACCATCACAGAATGGATGCCCGGCGCGTCGTAGCCCCCTCCGAACCATTCGCAGCGCTCCGGGCGATCCCACAGCGCGCGGTTGAGCACCCATGTGTCGCCGCCATCGTCGGAACGAAAAAGCCCGCCTGGAATCGTGCCGGCCCACAAGACGCCCGGCTCGTCCGGGCCGCCGGTTTCGAGCGACCAGATTTGCTGAAGCGTCCAGGGAGGGGGCGGCGGGCTGGGCATGGCGGCGCTCGCATTGTCCGCGCCGGTATCCGCACTCGCGTTCGCGCCGTCACGGGTGCGCGTCTCGTCGGCAGGCTGGGGCGGGTAGACGGGGACAGCGCACTCTTCCCAATGCTCCACGCCCGCGCGCCGGCGATGCAGCTTCACGCCAAAGTGGCCGAGATTGAGAGCGGCATACAGCGTTCCGTCGCGCGGATCAGGCAGCACCATGCTCACCGGCTCGCCGACGAAGCACGGCTCACCGAGCGTCCAACCGCCCTTGCCCTCGGCTTGCATAACGAACAGCCCCTTGCGGGTCGCGACAAGCAGTCGATCGCTCATGTCGGTGTCTCCTCGGGTACAAATAGGGGGACCCTCTTATCCGCCCGACAGCGCCTGTACAACGTATACCCGGCTTTCCTCGCCGAGAGCATCGGACAGATGGTGTCGGTCGCGTACCCGCCGGCCATCGACAAACACAGCGAGATGCCGCCGCAGTGCCCCCTGGTCATCAAGGATATAGCCGCGCAGTCGAGGTTGCACGGCGAAGACGGCCTCGAGCGCTTCCCCGAGCGTGCGCGCTTCGATCTCACGCTCGGGCGTTGCAATATGTCGCTGAATCGAAGCAGCGAAGAAGATGTGCACCATGGCGGGGGAGCGGCGCGGGAATGGCCACGCGCGCTGGTTCTATAGTTTAGGCGATCCGCCGTGTGCTTCGGGGCATCGCCATGCACCAGACGATAGGTGTCGGTAAATTGCCACGCGGCATGACTCGCCGCCCTTCACGTATCGGCAACATGAGGTTGACCCGACGACCGTCACAGTCCGCAAGATCGAAGCACGCGCGCTGGCGCGAACTCTGGAATGGCGTCACCCACGCTCACATCCATCGAGATCGAAAGCAGGCCACCACCGTTTCGGTCAGGCAACGACCGGTTCCCTTATTCAAGCGGTCGTGCGAGTTGAGATCGGCGAGCGGCAGCAATGGCCGAATTGTGCAGGTAGCTCGTCCATCAGGTTCCGGAGTATTGCAGCCGCTCGAACGACAGGATTCCCGGTCGCTGAACGGCAGGTTGTGGCCGATAGGACCAGTTCGATGAACGTGATTCCAAACCGACGTGAAGTCCTCAATGGCCGCTTCCGGGCGGTTATGTGAACGCGTACTGCCAGTTGCGGCCAGTGAATTCCATTTCTATGCGGTCAGTCGAGCGTCGCCTACAGCCAGACAACGGTCATCTTCAGTCCGGCGCCGCACGTCGCAGCGCCGCCCCGGCAGCACGCAGTCGATCGCCGATCATTTTGGAGCTGGCCCATAGCGAATTCAATCGAATTGTCTCGCAGCGAGTTGCACACCAGAGCTTTTACGGTCCACCGAAAAACCCTAGTTTGCCAGTCCACCAGCGTGAAGTAAGCTCCGGTTATCAGGCTGCGGAGCGCTTCCATGAAAAAATCCGTTAATAGTGGATTGCGCCGCAAATTGCTGGTGGGCGCTGCCGGAGCAGGCTCCCTCGCAGCGCTCAGAGCTCTGCCGATTTTGGCTGCCGAAGTGGGCAGCTCGGTTGCATTGGGATTCGCCGAGATTCCCGCTGGTGCACTTGCCGAACAGCATCTGTACGCGCTGCCGGGCAAGGTGCCGCTGATCAAGAAGACTTATCGACCGCCCAACTTCGAGACGCCGATTGAGTATTTCCGCACACCGATTACACCGAACAACGCGTTCTTCGTGCGCTATCACCTGGCCGGGATTGCGGAGGTGCGAGCCGCTGATTGGAGGCTCAGTGTCGGCGGCGAAAGTGCTGGACACGAACTCGAATTCACGCTGGATCAACTCAGGAAGGGTTTCGAGCCGGCCGAGATTACGGCGGTATGCCAGTGCTCGGGCAACCGCCGCGGCCTGTTCGAGCCGCACGTTGCCGGTGTGCAGTGGGGCGTAGGCGCGATGGGCAATGCGGTCTGGCGCGGTGTGCGCCTGAAGGACATCCTTGCCAAGGCAGGTGTCGAGAGCGATGCACTCGAAGTGGTGTTCGGCGCAGCAGATCATCCGGTTATTGAAAAGACCCCCGCCTTCGTCAAATCGCTACCGGTGGAAGTTGCGCTCGACGAGAATACGCTTGTCGCGTTCGAAATGAACGGCAAGCCGCTACCACACTGGAACGGTTTTCCCGCACGCCTCATCGTGCCGGGCTGGACCGCTACGTACTGGGTCAAACAATTGAACAGCGTTAGGGTGGTGTCCAAGCCCGAGCAGAACTTCTGGATGAGCACCGCGTACCGACTGCCGCGCGGCAAGTTCAAAACGCGGAGTTTCAAATCGCAGGTGGCGAGTGTGAATGAGCCGATCACTACCATGGTAGTGAATTCGCTGATCACTTCGTTAAAGAGCGGGCAACAGATTCCGCTCGGCAAGCCGATCGAACTGAAAGGCATCGCCTGGGATGGCGGTGCAGGTATCGAAAGCGTCGAGGTGTCGTTCGATCTTGGCGCGAGCTGGCAGAAAGCAAAACTCGGCCGCGACCTTGGCCGCTTTTCGTTCCGCGAATTCACGCTCGCTGTGCCGGCGCGCGAGCGCGGTTCGATGGTGGTAATGGCGCGTGCCACCAGCCTCTCGGGGGAAACACAGGTCGAGCGACTCATTCACAATCCTGCAGGCTATCACCACAACGTGATCCAGCGCTTGTACGTGGAGGTGATATGAACACGCTCACGCATATGGTTGCTACCGCATTGTCCCTTGGGCTCATTCTTATCGATTCCACAGCGGCGCAGGAATCGAAGGTCATGCTGAAAGAAGGGCTTGGCAAAGACAAGGCGATGCAGTGTGCCGCCTGCCACAGCCTCGACTATATCCAGATGAACTCGCCTTTTCTGAACAAGGCCGGCTGGAGCGCGTCAGTTGCCAAGATGATCAACGTATTCGGTGCGCCGATTCCTACTGAAGACGTGGAGATCATCGTGAACTACCTCGTTCAGTACTACGGCAAGTCCACCGACAAGTAGTCCGCGATACCAACCACCAATTGGCACAGTCGCTGGCAGATGAGGGCGAGGAAAAGTCATTGCACAATCGAGGGAATGGGCTCGGCTTCTGTCTCGATTTCATGGTTGTTCGGTTCTGGCCGCGCGATACGATGCTACATCCGGGTTCCAGCTGCACTAGATTTCAGTCTGCTCCGAAATTTCAAGCGCGTCGTCGACTTCGACGCCCAGGTACCTGATTGTGCTTTCAATCTTGCTATGGCCAAGCAGCAACTGCACCGCCCTGAGATTCTTTGTGCGTTTGTAAATCAGGGTTGCCTTCGTCCGGCGCATCGAATGCGTGCCGTAAGCTGTCGGATCAAGCCCCGCGGCGTCCGCCCATCGACCTATCATCCGGGCGTATTGCCGGGTTGAAAGATGCGGGGACGCCAATATTCGACTTGGGAAGAGGTACTGCTCCGACCTCAGGGCAGCCTTCTCAAGCCACGCGCCGACCGCCTTCCGGGTCGACTCGGTTAGTTCAAACTGGACAGGGCGCTGAGTCTTTCGCTGAATGACCTGCGCCCTCGCCAGGATCTGATTGCCGTGCGTGACATCGCGGACTCGTAGACTGACAAGATCGCAACCGCGCAGTTTGCTGTCGATTGCAAGGTTGGGGATGACCCGCTTCGGTGGACGGTTACGTAGTTGAATTTTGAGTGGATAGGTTACCTCCGTTTGAAGAGCTGCTGCGAGTTGTCCACGGCCGGTCGGCGGGTCGCCTGTCACGACCACGACGCCGACCGGCGGTGGGCAACTCGCATGCGGATGAGGTGGGGCTTTGTGCTGCATGCAGCTGTTCGTAAATGATCGGGGAGCGATAGCCAAGCCCGCTATGAAGGCGAAGCGGGTTGTACCACGCCTCCAGGAAGTGAAAGATCTCGCGCCGCGCCTGTTCATGCGTGGCGAAGTGCGAGCGCGCAAGCAATTCACATTCAAGTGTGGCGAAGAAGGCTTCGCACATGGCGTTGTCAAAGCAGTCGCCAACGCTGCCCATGGACGGACGAACGCCAGCCTCGCGGCAGCGGCGGCCGAAGGCAATGGACGTGTATTGGCACCCCTGATCGGAATGATGGATGACACCGTCGGGACGGCGTTGCGACAATGCCATGTCCAGTGCCCGCAGCATCAATTCGGTGTACAGATGACATGACATCGACCAGCCCACAATACGACGACTGAACACATCCAGCACCACGGCCAGATACAGAAACCCTTCGCCAGTCGGTACATAGGTCGCGTCGGCGACCCACAGCCGGTCTGGCGCGTCGGCGCTAAAGTGGCGTTGTACCAGGTCGGGGGCCGGTCGCGCATCGGGCTGGCGCCGCGTGGTGGTGATCCAGCGCCGCCGGCTCACGCCGCACAGACCCGCAATTCGCATCAGGCGGGCGACCCGCTTGCGCCCCACATGAACGCCCTGGTGGACCAGTTCGGCGTAAATGCGAGGCATCCCATAGGTGCCGCGCGAGCGCGTGTGAATTGCATGAATGCGCGCCAGCAGATCTGCATCACTGCGTGCCCGTTTCGAGGGTCCGCGTCCAAGCCACGCATAAAAGCCGCTGATGGAGACCTTTAGCAGCCGCGCCATGGTGGTAACGGGCCAGGTGGCCTGATTCGCTTTCATGAACTCGAACCCTTGTCGGGCACGGTCCCGGTCTCCCGGGCGAACCAGGCCGCCGCTTTTGACAAGATATCCCGCTCAACCTCGAGCTGGCGAACCTTGCGGCGCAAGCGCGTCAGTTCCTCGCGCTCGGCCGTGGTCAGTCCGTCGTGCCGTCTGCCTGCGTCACGATCGGCCTGGGCCACCCAGTTGTAGATTGTCTGCGCAGTCGGCTCGAACTCCTTCTCCAGGTCCTCGGGTGTTCGCCCGGCCTTCACCAGTTCGACCATCTGGGCCCGGAATTCCGCCGGGTACGGGGTGCGATGCTTCGCCATGGTGGGCACCTCCTATTCCAAAGGATAGCAACTGTCTTGGAGGTCAAGCATTTTTGAGGTCCGTCCCATGAAACGATGCGTCCCACGGCCTGCCGGCTTTGACCATCGCGTTCAGAATGGTCAGCAGTTTGCGCATGCAGGCGACGAGCGCGACCTTCTTTGGCTTTCCGGCTTCGACGAGGCGGCGATAAAACAGCCTGATCGCCGGATTGTGACGGGTCGCCACCAGGGCAGCCATGTAAAGGACACGTCGCACGCCGCCTCGGCCCCCAAAGATCGTTCGTTTGCCGCGCATCGTGCCTGAATCGCGATTGACTGGCGCGACGCCAATTAGCGCACTGATTTCCCGTCGCGTCAGTTTGCCCAGCTCAGGGACTTCGGCAATCAAAACCGAAATCGTTGCATCGCCCACTCCCTTAACGGTACGAAGCAACGCTGACAGGTCCGCAAAGTGCGAGTGGATATGCCCGCCCATATCGCTATCGATACGGGCAAGTTCATCCTTCAGCGCCTGGATTATGGTTTCGATGCTTTTGCGGGTTTGAGCATGCGCGGGCGCCAGCCGGTTGCCCTCGGAGACGAGCATCGTGATCAACTGCCGACGCCGCGCAACGAGCGCCGCCAGCGCTTGCTGTTCGATGGTCGGCAAGGTCTTGACGAATTTCTCGCGCTCGGGATGACGTTCGATCACTTCGCCGAGCTGGGCGAGAATGCGAGCATCGATGCGATCAGTCTTCGCAAGTTGCCCCATCGCACGAGCAAAGTCTCGCGCCTGCCGTGGATTGATCACTGCCACGGCGTATCCGGCGGCCTGCAATACGCAAGCTACTGCCATTTCCAGCCCGCCTGTCGCTTCGAGCACGATCAGCGCAACCCGGTGGCGCGCCAGTTCCTCAAGCAAGGTATCGAAGCCATCCGTCGTGTTGGAGACACTCAGCGGCGTTGCCTTGACGCCAATCGCCACATCCAGCGTAGCCTTGGAAACGTCAATGCCAACGGTAATCGGTTTCGGATCTGGCAAGCTCGTCACTACCCCTCCTTGTACATGCGAACTTTTTTCAAACAACTGTTCGGGCTGTTGATGAGCGGCTCAGCTCGTGCGCCATTCGCTATCCTGCGGGCTGCAAACCCAAGGTGTCATCAGGCTGCACGAGCCTTGCCAAACCGACACAAAACCAAGGCTGTGGATTTGTGGACGATGCGCCTGCGGCGCACCGGAAAGCTTACCGTGGACAACGCTGCGCGTTGCCCACCGCGCTCTCCTTCGCCCAAAAGCTCCACAGCCTCCAACTACGAATAATAAAGAGAGGCTTCAAAGCCGTACTTCAAGATACAAGGTATCCACGAAACCGGGTCAACTCCAGGTTGAACAGGGCGAGATCGCGGACAGCATGAGCGTTCTGGAGGTAGATCCGGATAGGCCCAGACGTCCTTCGGCCTCAGCGGTGGCTTCTGGCCGACCAGCTTGCCTTTGTTCCACGCCTCACGGGATTGTTCGGTCTTCATCGTAGTCTCCCACAGGGATGATGGGAGTTCGATTGTGGTACCCGAACTCGACGCCCGCTTTGGGCGGATTTGCCGAGGTTCGCACCCGCCCGGCGGTGTTGCCTTTCAGCGATCCGGCGAAGCCTTCCCCGACGGCTGGTTCGCAACAGAATGCTGCCCGATGCCCTGCGGGTAAATTTCGGCCTAAGCCGACGTTCGTGTATCTACACGGATATGGCGGCCCATCGTTGCATACCTGTCGTTCGGCGAAGGCAACGGTGAACGACCCCTGTCAGCTTCAGCGAAAAGGTAATTTCCACCCTCAACGGACCTTCACGGTTACCGATAACGGACGTCAATCTAATCGAAACGACAACTGCAGTTGCCAAACAGATTAATTGTAAGCGCGAGTTTCCGCCCACCTGGCTTCCGTGCTTGAGAAGGTCCACGATTGCGTCCGCAACCCAACTTGCGGACGCAATCCATGACCCATGGGTAGCCTGGTTCAGGAACGCCGCGATCACGCGCGCAGGCATTGAGTTGCTGCATCGCATTCGAAAAGGTCAATTCAATCTCGCGAAGCTCGGCCTCAAAGATATCACTGCGCCCGCCGTCTGGAGTGCTGTCCTGTCTGCTCGATAAGAAATCCTTTCTATCTGAACCGTCTCTTCCAGACGGCCTATTTGCACCAGAACCGACCCCGGAGGCAATGACAATACGCCGGCGGACAGTTGAGCATGTCTTTGGGACGTTCAAGTATTGGATGGGTTACACGCACTTCCTGACACGCAGATTGCCAAACGTGGGTACTGAGATGAGCATGAATGTACTTGCCTACAATCTGATGCGAGTGCTGAGAATCCTGGGATTCAGGAGGACAATGAAAGCTATGCGGTTGGCGGGTGCATAAATCCAGTAACGCAAATCAAAACGTGAATGACCGCGTACAAAGCATTAGAGCCATCTAATAATTCGTTGTTGTCGGATCGATTGTAAAAACAGTTAAACACGCCGATCGGTGTGATGCCGCTGCGTCGTACTTGCCGCTTTCTAGGCGTTTCCACACAACCTTAGGTGAGTAGCCCACGGGAATCGCACCCGCAGGCCCTCGCAGAACCGGACGTGAATCTCTCGATTCATCCGGCTCCTATTGCCCACCGTTTTGCGCCAGAATCCAGTGAGCAAACAGGCCCGGCCGCTGATGTCTTATCTTGACCACCAGTTCCCGTGCCCGACTCACTTTATCCTTTAGGCGCTTGTATTTCCTGCGTACCCACCTGACCAGGTACTGATCCAACGAATCGAACACCGCGTACAACGCCGAACGATAGAAGCGGCCATATTATTTCAGCCACCCTTTGAGCACAGGGTTGATCTCCTGCGCCGGATCCGTCAAGTCCACAGTGTGTCGGCAATGAAGTCGCCATCGACGCACGGTCTGGCGAATGGCTTTGGCCGCTGTTTGGCTGATCGCAGGCAGGAAGCTCACGAACACCGTACCGGCGCGCGATCTTGCGAATCGCGGTCGGAAGCAGAAGCCCAAGAAGTCAAACTGATGGACGCTAAAGCGCTCCCGCCGATTGTCATCGCGACAGTAGACGATTTTCGTCTTCTGCGGATGCAAGGCAAGTGAGCACTGCGCCATTCGCTGCTCCAAGGCTGCCTTAAGCGCCTCTGCCCCCGCCAGCGTGCGACAGTGGCAAACTACATCATCGGCATAACGTTCGAACGGCACGCCCGGGTAGTTGCGGCGCATCCATTCGTCGAACACATAGTGCAGAAACAAATTGGCCAGCAACGGACTGATGACTCCGCCTTGCGGTGTGCCAGCGTCCCGCTGCTGCGTAGTGCCGTCTGCCAGACTGACCGGTGCCCGAAGCCACCGCTCAATGTACAGAAGCGTCACCCTGCACTTCGTGTGATGCCGTATCGCTTTCATCAGCAAGGCGTGATCGATGGAATCGAAGAAGCCCTTGATGTCGAGATCAAGCACCCAGGCATATTGCCAGCAGCGCACGCGCGCCATGGCCACTGCCTGATGTGCCGACCGGCCGGGCCGGTAGCCGTAAGAGTCGGGATGGAAGCGCGGTTCCAGTTGTGGCTCAAGACGCTGTTTAACCACCATCTGAGCCACCCGGTCCGCGACCGTCGGTATACCCAACGGTCGCACACCACCACCTGCCTTCGGGATCTCCACACGTTTAACCGGTGGAGGTTGGTAACTTCCCGAGGCCAGTCGATTCCAGAGCTTATAAAGGTTGTCAGCCAACCTCGAATCGAACTCCTCAATCGTCTGCCGATCGACTCCCGCAGCGCCCCGGTTGGCCTTGACCTTCTTGTAGGCCTCCCACACTTCGCGCTTGGAAATATCAAACGGTTTGGCATGCCGAGACAGATCCTCCCGTCGCCGGTTGTCTGCCTCGTCTTGCCGGGCAACGTCGCCCCTTCGGTCCAGCCCCATTACAGGGCCTTCCTCCCTACTACGGACGACTCCGCCCCTGTGCCGCGCATCGGTACTCAGGCTCTTGCAGGGGCTGCCTGCTTGAGCTTCTCCCTTCGCATCGCGACGACAGGTTCCTACGTTCCTCATTGAAGCCTGCGCTGGCGTCACGCCACCTTCATGCCGGACGCCAGACAGCCCGTCAACAGGCTCCGTCTGTCCTTGTCCCGGGGCATCCATACCCCCCGGTTTTGGCGTCATCATGGGGTTTCGACACGTCATCAGTGGTTCACTCGCGTTCGTCTCACCAGCACTCATCTGACAGAATTTCTTTCCGCCTTTTCCTCAACGCTCACCACGCGGACTCTTTACCCGCGCAGCTTGAGGTGATTTGAAGCCAACTCCTGCAAGCCGACTTCGAGGGGCCCCCCCTCATCTTCAATAAAGCATTGCTCACGCAACCGCTGCGCTCGCATTCGTAGCACACTATGGACACCGCCCGGTTTGCCAGGTTGATCTTGTGTGATAGGTGAACGCGGTATCGGCTGCGGTCTTATATGCGGCCTTTTGCAAGCCGAAGCTGCGGGCCCTGATGGAATTCGCCAGGAACGTCCTCATCTGGGCCACGTGCTTTAAGCACAAGGCTGTGTTCAGGTTTGCGTTCCTGCGGTCCGACCTGTCTCGCCATCACATTGAAATCAACCCAAGCAACCTACCAGTCCTCAACGCTTCAAAGTGCTCAACCTGCTATGCGGGTCTGTTGCTAACATGGTGCGCTTCGTACGCGGTCCCGTGAGCGAGGATCGCCCAGGCGATCCTCGCCATTTTGTTCGCCAGGGCCACTGTTACTACATTTGCTAGACGTCGGACCTGCATTGCCTTTTGCCATGCGGTTGGTACCTTGGTGTGACACAGAACAGAGCGCGCTCCATGTATCAGCAACGTACGCAAGTATGGGTCGCCACGTCTGGAGATCGAGCCCAGCCGTATCTTTCCACCTGTTCCATTCTGACGAGGAACAAGCCCCAGAAACGCTGCGAACTCGCGCCCCGACCTGAATGTCTTCGCATCTCCAATTGTTGCCACTAAGGCCGTTGCAGTCAGCCGGCCGATTCCCGGTACTTCGGAGATCGCTCGACATGCCGCTTCTTGTTTCTGCCAGGCGCCAATCCGCTTCTCAAGTTGATTGATGTCCTCCTCAAACAGATTGATGCGACGCAACTGTTCGAGAAGGTTAAGAACTATTGATCGTGGCAGTGCGTCTTCGAGTTCTGCCATGCGCTCCCTGATCTCGTCGAGTCCTGCTACGCGTCCTGCACGAAACGTAACGCCGAACTCATACAGCAACCCACGCAGCTGATTTATCTGCATCGTTCGAAACTTGACGAGCAACGAGCGCATACGATGAAGGCTCAGCATCACTTGCTGATCCTCTGTCTTGGCGGCAACCGTGCGCATGCCGGGTTGCTGCACTGCAGTCCAGATTGCCCGCGCGTCCGCCGCGTCGGTCTTGTTCGTTTGTACGAAAGGTCGAATGAATTGAGCGTGTAACAGCACCACCTCGTGTCCGAGCGCGCGGATCTTACGCGCCCACCAGTGCGCACTTCCGCAAGCTTCGATCGCGACGCGACCGGCAGGGCGCTGCGCCAGAAATGCAATCAAATCTTCACGTCCGAACTTGCGATTCGCAATCTCGCCAGTTTGGGCGTCGACCCAATACATCTGGAACGCCCGTTTTGCAATGTCGAGTCCGTATGTCGTAGCATTCATCTGGGGCCTCCGTTCCTCAAGTGGTTGTGTCGCAACTCCACTTTGGCACATTGATGCCGTTCGGTCCTGGAGGCCCTCAATCGTGCCTAATTCCCCGGAGGGAGGGCGGTGTCCATTCCATCTGGGTCGAATTCACCCATCGATCGATGCATGGAGCCGCCATTCGAAGTCGACACGCAACGAACGGCCGGTCCGAGTCGTTGCGCGGCCTTCGCCGCGTCGATAGGCGAACGTCAGCTAAGGCCGATGACCTGCCCGTCAGCTCACGCCTGATGTAGAACCCTTTGATCTACCCTCTCACTTGCTGGCGGATTACGCGGGCAAGCATGGAAAGATGATCGAACGAATACCCCCTTACAGCGGTGAAGCTGGTGGAAGAACAATTCGAACGCGACCAGAGAAATGCAGAACCTGTCCCGCCGTAAGGCTGATGGTGCTGCCTTGAACCAGGTGAAATGCCTTTCGTGCATCAATGGGGAGTCGTATGCACCTTTCGTAGGTGCACGTCGCGTGGAAGCGGGCGCTCAAGCTCAGGGCATTGATAAGCCGGAGCAACCTTCGTCGACCGAGCGCGGAGAGGCGTCGACGCGGAAACCACCAACTCATAGCCCTGAGCCGCCTGGAATTAGTCTAGCAGATCGGGGCCATTGCAAGCCCCCGCCAACGGTATTACCGGTGCCGTCCGCCCAGCCTGTTAGTGCATAGGTGGGGACGGCAATGTCAGTGTAAGTTCTGGCGGATAGGATCGAAAAAGTCCGCCTTATCGATGACCTGGAAATCGCTCGGCTTGTCGCAACTCTCATATTTGCAAAGACTTGCCACAGGCGGCTCGGCGCCCTGCTACCGCCATGTTTCGCACCAGAAGGTCGGGCACCCTCAATGCGCTGTCGAAATAGCTGACGCGACCGGCACCGGCGCGCCAACTGTGACCACGTACCCGATGTCGGGCGCGGGTATCGACGGGTCCGCATTCGACAACGCAAGCATGTTGGACCCTGCCTGAAATGGCACATAGACGGTAACGGCGCCCACCCGTCCGTCGCCGCCAGTCGGAGGGAAAGCGAGCGTGGTCGGCCGTTTGCCATTCATGGCGAGTTGCGCGTAGGCGGTCTGTGCCCTGTCGTTGACATAGCCGATTTCGACGAAGCCCCCACGCGCGGTCGACGCGCTCCCGCGGAAATACGCCGTACCGAGCCGCGTAACTTTCTCGCCGCCCGCGCAGGCTGGACAGCGCGAGTAAGCTGCTCCCCCGGCCAGCAGGCCCGGTTCCCATATTGCCGGCACTGAGTCGGTGCCACTCACCGCGAGCATCGTCACGCCTCCGGCGGGCACGTTCGGCGCCGTATAGGACGCTGTGAATCGACCGAGGTCTTTCTGGGCCCAGACGTCCCGCACCGTCGCCTGCGATGCCGGAACGAGGCCGAGTGCCTCCCATGTGACCGTCATCGGCGCATCCCTCGCCGAGTTGTTGAAGAGGACGACCGCTCTTTGTGCCGTTCCCGCCAGCAGCTTCGCCCAGACCTGCAGGCGGCCGGACTGCGCCACCAATAGCCCTTGCAGCCCTAGCGCGTCCTGATCGATTGCAAGCACCTCGGGATTCGTCAGCAGGCTTGCAGTGTCGGCGGCGAGCGGCTTCGCCAGATCGTTGCCGAGAATCATCGGCGCGCCTGCAATCGCCCACAGGCTGACGTGCGCCTGATCGTGAACGGCGGACATCCCCATTGCGGCGACCATCATGTCGGGATCGTTGTAGTAGCCGGTATGCTGACCCTCCGGGTGATAGTTGCCGGCCAGGTTATACGTGACGCTGCCGAAGTCCGGTGCGATGTCACGAGTGGTTCGCCACATCGTGCCGACGCCGGCACCCCACACCCACGGCCCTTCGTCGTAGTCAGGGAACGATTTGTTGGTGGGTACCGTGCCCCCGTCGCACACGCTGAACGTCATAAGCTGGCCAGTCTGCGAATAAGCGCGCCGGATGGCCTGCGCGATGGACCGGTAGGTTGTCTCCGGATCGTAGCTTTTTGCCATGCCCCCGCAAAAATCGACCTTGACGAAATCAAATCCCCATTGTGCAAATTGCAGGAAATCGTGATCGTAGTAAGCGAAGTCGCTTCCGACGAAATGCGTACCATCGGCTCGCTTGCCGCAGCCGCGCGGACCCGCATCGATATAAATGCCCGCCTTTAGACCCTTGCCATGGATATAACGGGCAATGGCGTGCATTCCGCCGGGCCATTGCGTCGTGTCGACGACGAAATTGCCGCTTTCGTCTCTTTGCCCTGAGCGCCACCAGCCTTCGTCGATGTTCACATACTCGTATCGGGCGCCCGAGGTGATGCGTGTGTTCAGCGACGCCAATCCGTCGGCTTCGGCCTTGATGACGTCATGGTTCACGCCTTCGCCCAGACTGTTCCAGGACGACCAGCCCATCGGCGGTGGAGGCACGCGTACCGGCGTTGCGCGTTGGGCGAGGGCAGGCGGGTGTGTGGGCGTAGATCGGGCTGCCTCTGCGGTTCCTGGCTGAACGGCGCGGCCGCAAGCGCACAGGCTCGAAATCAGCCATAGAACAAGGAACACGCGCTGATCACAACATACAAGCATAGCCGTCCAGTTCGCATGAGGTGTTCATCCCGGTCTCGACACGAGTGGCAGGCGCACCTGGAAGGTCGTTTGTCCCGGGCGTGAACTGACAAGAAGCGCTCCGCGGTGCCGGTTGACGACCGTCTGATACGAGATGTCGAGGCCCAGGCCCGTACCTTGACCCGGCGGCTTGGTGCTGAAAAAAGGCTCGAACAGATGCGGCATGACATCGTCTGCGATGCCGGTCCCGTTGTCGGTGAGCTCGACCACTGCCTCGTCCATCTCGCGGTAAGTCCGCACAACGATCTCGCCTTTGCCACTCATTGCATCAATGGCGTTGTCGATCAGGTTGGTCCATACCTGATTGAGTTCGCTGCCATACACGCTCAGATGCGGCAGGTTGTGATCGTACTCACGATGCACGGTGACACCCTGCTTGAGCCGGTGTTGCATGATGATGAGGGTATCTTCAATGCCTTCATGGATGTCCACTTCCTGCTGCGGCGACTGGTCCATGTGCGAGTAGGATTTCATCGCCCGGATGATCCCTGAAATCCGGACCGACCCAACGCGGATGTCTTCCATCAGCGCGCTGAGTTCCAGTGTCGACGCGAGCCAGTGGATGGCGGCGGCAAACTGCTCCCTGTTCAGGGTGACGGCAAGCGAGTCAAGTTCCTCCTGCAGGATTCCCGCGCTGACAAGGCATGGCGCCAGGAGCCACGCCTTCCCGACACCCTGTGCGACCAGCCAGTCGCTGAGCGCGTCCGCTGCCTGATTCTGCTTCAGGGCATCGATAGCCGACATCACGTTTGTCAGTCCCTGGCGTTCGCCCAGACCCTCCAGGTTTTTCATTGCCTCGACAGGCATCGAGCTATCCCTCAACTCGATGTGCGCAACCTTCAGCGTTGCGAGTGCGGCCACCGCACGGTCCGCCGTGCGCACCAGTGCAGCCGCAGGATTGTTTAATTCGTGCGCGAGGCCCGCGGCGAGCGTGCCGAGGGCAGCCAGTTTTTCCCGGTTACGCAGCGTCGCCTCCAGGTTCATCAGGCGATCAAAGGAGCTGTGGAAGATCAGCCGGCAGAAGGTCTCCGAGCCGACCAGCAATTCGCGGAACGCGCGTTCCGGCAGCAGCGCCACGCGCCCATCGGTGACCGCTTTGAGCGTGCCAGGCGCGGGCGTCCCCGAGAGCAGCGAGACTGCCCCGAAATAGCTTGGCGCAATGAACCGGGACGTAGGAATCTGCTGCCCGCGTGAAAGCTTTGTCGCGGCGACCTCACCCTGCAGCACGACGTAAAAGTGGGACCTCGTTTCGCCTTCACGGGCAAGGACCTCCCCTGCCGCGATGCTGACTTCCGTCAGCTGTTCGCGCAGCCACTGCAAAAGCGCTTCTGACAGATCCTTGAAGAGCGGATGCCCGCGCAGTTCGTCCAGCTGGATCATGATGCCGGCCTACGGGTTGAACAGCTTGAACCTTGAGTGAAGCAGGCGTTCACGACACATCGTGACTCCTGACGGCGGCTTCAGAACGAATTGTAGTGCCTGCGCGTCGGCTGCCGTGTTCCGTCAGCCGCTTCTCTGGTTGTCGTCGCCGGATCAGCCGTGGGGTGCGGGAACGGAAGACTCGCGGGCAATTGAGCCCGCCAGGTGTGCTTGCATCAGTTGGGCAAGCACCCCGGATTCAACTGATGATCTCGCCGGTCCACCGGTCGCGATTGGCCCAGAACGGGCACAGCGGACAGGTTTCGCCTTCCGGATAGTCGATGCCTTCCTCATGCGGACACCCGATGATGCGATCGATGGCGGCGACCGAACGCGCCCCATGCTGTTCAATGAAACAGACGACTGCTTCGTTGACTTCCGGATCGGTTCTCGCATCGGACGTTTCACAGAACCACCGCTCAACCGGGTCAGCATCTGCGCCTTCGTGCGTGACAATGCCCACCGACACCTTTGTCGCCCGCGTGTCGTCGGGCCCATAAAAGGCCACCGTTGCGACCGGGTAGCCGCGGAAGCTCTGACGACTTTTTTTCGCGAGCTTGTCCCGGTACCACTGCGCCTTCAATGACATGTCGCCTCCGTGCCTGCGCCCGACTTCTCCATGTGACGACGTCAGCGATGATCACAGCCGATGGTCGTCATCCTCACCGGTGCTGCACTTTTCGTGTTGCCATGTACGCCTCGAACAGACCCGCATGCAGGCGACTGAGCCCCTGGCTGACGCCGCGCAGACTGATTCGCAACTGGAGGACGGATGTCGCTGCGGAAGGGGCGGAGTACATAGAGCCACTATAAACTCTCCCTCCGCTCATATGCGCAGACCCAACTTCAGCCCCGCTTTGGCGCGGTCTCCTCATCACAATCGTGTGAGTTCATCAGCGTGCGTAGCTACGGACGAGCGATGCCAGCCCCTATCCGATACACCGCAGTCTGCCGCCGGTGCGGAGATCCGGTTAGCGTCAAGTCCAAGACGCTAGCTTGCCCGGATTGCGATGCGTTTCCTGGGTACGGGGTTGCCTGGAATCGTACATAGCAAGGTGTCCATGGATTCGGTCGCGCATTCGAGCACGACGCGGCCATCCGCTTCCACCACATGCAGCGGCCGCGCCGAAAAGTCGAGCCAACGCACGTCCACACGGCCCTGGAGCAATCGCCGCTTACGCCTGACATGCTCGCGAAGCGTGCTTCGCTGCAGTGGAGTCAGTCCATATTCGCCCTGCGTGCTAAAGCCGCTTCCGCGTGGGATAAACGGAAGGATGTTCAGTTGCCGCACGCGCTCGGCTACGCAAAAGTCCGCCATCCAGTCGAGCACCCAGTCGCCACCGGCCACGATCGTCGTTTGTATCACCGTCGGAA
Source organism: Paraburkholderia hospita (assembly GCF_002902965.1). Taxonomy (GTDB): domain Bacteria; phylum Pseudomonadota; class Gammaproteobacteria; order Burkholderiales; family Burkholderiaceae; genus Paraburkholderia; species Paraburkholderia hospita. The sequence continues at coordinate 541,307 of NZ_CP026109.1, forward strand.
TTCCCTCGTCGAGCAGACGGCGCAGATGTCCGGTTGCCAGATCGAACGCTGCGCGCCCGACGAGTGCGTCGTGCCGCGCACGATCGCCATGCAGGCTGACCCTGACACGCGTGCCTGCCGAGCGCAATGCAGGCAGCAGCGGCTCGGGTAGGACGATGCCGTTTGTCGTGAGTCTCGAACCCGAGCCGCGCGCAGCGACATGCGCAAGTAGTTCCGGCAGCGCGGGATGAATGGTTGGCTCGCCACCGCAGAAATGAATGACCCGCACGCCCTGTTCGGCCAGCCAGTCGAGGCGCTGCATGAGCACAGATGACGGCGGGTGCGCGCCGTCGGGCGGAGCGAGGCAGAAGCCGCAACGCGCATTGCAGTAGCGCGTGACCCTGAAGCAGATCATGGACGGCAGGTGTCGGTTCATGGCAATGGATCATTGAGTCTGCGCTCAGCGCTCACGGCTCTCTCTGAGCATGTTGCAAAACAGTGCTCCCTGCTCGAGCGCATCGTCAAGCGCAACATGGCGGTGCGGCACATCGTCGAACCAACGCCTGGGCATCGCGCTCTTCGTGCTGCGGCGATAATCCCTACGCAGGAGCACCATGGCCATCGTCTTGATGTCGAGCGCTGAAAAGCTGAAAGGACTTCGCCCCACGAAGCGCATCATGTACCAGTACACGAACATAAAATCAAAGGCCGCCGGATATCCGACGAACACGGGCAACCCCGGTAGCGACTCGAGCCACGCGACATAATCGCTCATCGCTGATTGCGGGGGCTGCTGATTTGTCCGCGATGCCTCCCAGGCCTGGGGATGCTGGCGCCACCAGGCGAGCGTGTCGGGATGGCCGCTCGCACCTGGTAGCACTTCGAGGTTGGCGGAAAACGTGCCATGCAACACCTTGTCGGCGCCGTATGCCGCCGATGCGAAACTCAACATCGAATGCGGCCCCGGAATCGGACCGTCGACCTCGACGTCGGTGCTGATATAGATTTCGGTCCTGGATTTGTCGCTCATCGGTCGCTTATCTCATTGGTATCTGCAATATGGTCGCGCAGCCAGCGCGCGACGGCGGCGCTCCCGCGCTTGACGAGCGCCGTGTTCCAGTCCTTGCAGCGCGGCGGAGGCAACAGACGCGAGATGCTCGACTGTGCAAGTAACTGCGAATAGCGCGCCGCCTCGCGATCGCCGGGCGCGTTCGCATCGAAGCCGAGCCACACATCACGCCGCGCGCAGACCTGCGGCAGCCACGGAGCCCAGCGCCCGATGGTGGCGACGCTGGGCCATCCGCATGTCGCGAGCGAGAGCGCATCGAAGATGCCTTCGACCAGAATGAGACGCCTCGCATGCCAGCCTTCGCCGACATTGGCCACGCCGCCGCCGCGACCGACTGTCAGCATCTTGTTCTGGCCGCGCACGGTCGTAAGATAGCGACCGTGCACCGCAGTGAGCGCGCCCTCGCAGTCATACAAACCGATCAGGACGGCGGCGCGGCCGTTCCAGTCGGGATCGAAGCGCATGCCGGCCGCGTGGGCGACGGCGAGAGGAATGCCGCGACGCTCGACGTACGCCTCGCCAGGCGTGGCGGCAAGTGGAACCGCGCGCGCAATGCGCTCGTCCGGGGAATCGCCGGAGAGCGGCATGCGCAGGCTATCGACGAATCCGAACTGAGCCATGTGCGTGAGCGTGCCACCGTCCGTTTGCAGGCGGCGCTGGCCGCCCTCTCGGATGGGTCGGAAACGAGGCACGACAAGCGCGCGTCAATATATATTTAACGAATTCCCGACCCACATGTCATGGGCCTTGGGGTGTCAGCGCATGCGCGCGAGGCTACGGAGGAGTGAATCGCCGTCCTGCGTAACGCGAGGCCGTACCGCCCCGCCGGCAAGCTTCTCCATGGCGACGAACTGGCGTTCAAGCAACGTGTCGAGTTCTTCCCGCTCGGCAATGTGGTCGGCCGAGTCCCTTACCAGCATCAATGTCGCAAATTCATGGGCGCTAAGCATGCTTGCCTCCTGATAGCTCGAGTAGGTGCTGTATGGATTACGTCGGCTATGGCGCCCACTTTTGACAGGCGCATTGCCGGTGGCGCATTCGCTGCAAATGGCGCGGGGAGTTGATGGTAGGAGAAGCTTCGGGGCGCGGCAATTCGTATCGCCCCGTATATTGGGTAGATTGCGTGGTGCCGCAATGCAATAGAGTTCGAGGAGCTTTCGAGAGGCGCGTTCATTGAGACTGATTTCAACCGTGAGCGATCGTCGCAAGTTGAGCGATGTCGACGGGCTTGCTCGACGAGCGGATGACGCGCATCACAACCCATGCAAGAAGATAGGCAGAACCGCAGACAACGAACAGCACGTTGTAGCCGGCGTTGATGTGACCGAGCATCTTGAAATGGTCGAGCACTGCGCCAACAACCAGCGGGAACAGCGTCGCGCCCAACGCACCTGCCAGGCCCCCGATCCCAACGACCGAACCGACTGCTGCCTTCGGGAACATGTCAGATGCGGTCGTGAAGAGGTTTGCCGACCATGCCTGGTGGGAGGCTGCCGCCAAACTCAGAAGGCCAACCATCGCCCACATGTTTTCGATGAACGGCGAGAATGCGATCGGCATCACGAGGAACGCAAAGACCAGCATGGTGGTTTGTCGCGCCTTCGTCACGGCCCAGCCGCGCTGAATCAGCCTGGACGAGATGAAACCGCCGCCGATGCTACCGATCGACGTTGCGACATACACGATCACCAGCGGAAGGCCGAGGTTCTTCAGATCGAGGTGGAAGCGCGAATTGAAGTACGACGGGAGCCAGAAGAGCATGAACCACCAGATCGGATCGGTTAAAAGCTTGCCCGCGAAGAATGCCCACGTCGGACGCAGCTTGAGCAACGTGAACCAGCTCACCTTTTGAGTCGCGGGGGCGGCAGCCGAATCCTCGCTGATGTAGGTGAGCTCTGCCTCATTGACCTTTGCATGCTTCGCCGGCACCTGATACATGAAGTACCAGAAGCCCAGCCAGATAAAGCCCGTCAGGCCCGTGATCAGGAACGCAGCCTCCCAGCCATACGTCGCGGCCAGCCAGGGGACTGTCGCCGGTGCTGCCACGGCGCCAATACTGGTACCGGAGGTCAGAATACCCACCGCGAGCGCCTGCTCTTTACGCGGGAACCACTCCGACACGCTTTTCACCGCGCAGGGGAAGCTGCCCGATTCAGAGATGCCCAGGAGGGCACGCATGGCACCAAAACCCAGCGTGCTGCGCACGAGCGCATGACCACAGGCGGCGATGCTCCACACCAGAACGCACACGCCATAGCCGATCTTGACGCCAAACTTATCAACCATCTTGCCAGACAACACCATGCCGATTGCGTAGCAGGCCGTGAACACCATGACGATGTAGCTGTATTGTGTCTCGGTCCAGTTGAAGGTCACGGCAAGTTCGGGCTTGAGCAGGCCCAGCACCTGACGGTCCAGGTAATTGATCGTGGTTGCGAAGAAAAGCAGCGCGCAAATGCGCCACCGAATAGCTGTACGGTCCATGAGCGACTCCTGTCTCCTGAGGTGCTTGATCCGCTGATGCGGCTTACGTGACTGCGTGGCGGGTTTGAGACTTAGCGGAAAGATGCGTGACGCTTTTCGCGGAACGCCGCGACGCCTTCGATTGCGTCGGGCGACGCCTTGCACACCGATGCGGCGAGTTCGTGAGCGTATTCGTGCTGACCCGTCTCCATCATGCGAGCGAGCCGCTTGCCAACTGACAGCGACGTCCTCGATCGCTTGATGAGCGTCTCGCAGATGGCGTCGACACGGCTGCGCAGCTGATCAGCTTCGACGGCTTCATTGATCACGCCCCACGCGACAGCGGTTTCGGCGGAGATCGGTTCGCCAAGTAGAATCAGCTCACGCGTGCGGGTTGCGCCGACGAGTTCGGAAAGCCGTGAGCAACCCATCCATCCGGGGATGGCCCCCACCGACGCTTCAGGGAAGCCAACCCGGGCCTGTGTGCTTGCGTAGCGGAGGTCGCACGTCAGCGCGAGTTCGAATCCGCCACCGAGCGCGCTGGCGGAAAGGACAGCGATCGTCGGTTTGTCGAGTTCAGCAATTCGACGGAACACCCGGTTGCCTTCACGAATGAAGCGGGTGCCCATCTTCTGCGGATCGATGTCGCCCCACTCGTTGATATCCGCGCCGCTGCAGAAGAAGCGCGGACTCGCGGTTTCGATCTTCAGCACGCGGATCTCATCGTTGCCCTCGACGTTTGCCACGGCACGTTCGATGTCATCCAGCATCTGCAACGTCAGCGCGTTGTGCCGCGAAACGCGGTTGAGCGTAATGGTGGCGATGCTACCTTTGGCTTCGTAGAGAATGTCAGTGTCAGACATGGAAAACCTCTTCTTACTGTGAGCGGTCGAGTGTTGATCGGCGTTAGTGAGCCGCAGTGGTTTCGAGAAGGCGCTCATCGATGAGCGGCGTGAACTCCATGCGCGAGAGCACATCGCGGTGCATGTCGACGCCCTTCGCCACTTCGACGAGGCACACGCCGAGCGCATCAAGTCGGAAAACCGCACGCTCCGTGATGTAGAACACCTCTTTTCCATCCAGCCGCGCCTGCACGCCACTGAACGTCACGTGTCGTACCTTCTTCACGGCCTTCGGGACCGATCCCGGCGAGAGAATTTCGAGCGCGTCGCCTTTGCGTTCCACACGCAAACCCTTGGCTTCGAACGCGCCACAGAACACCAGCTTTTTCGCGCCCTGTGCGATGTCCATGAATCCGCCCGGACCGACGACCGTGGAACCGAGCTTCGAAACGTTCACGTTGCCTTCTTCGTCGAACTCGCCCATGCCGAGGAAGGTCACGTCGATACCGCCGCCGCTATACCAGTCGAACTGATCGACGCTCGGCATGATGGCGTCGGCGTTGCGCGCCGTGCCAAACATCGAGCCGTCGAGCATCGAGCCGCGGTGGATACCCTGTTCAACGGAACCCCAGTACTCGTCGTCGCGACCTTGGGAAGCCAGAATGGCCGGGATCGCGCCCGGAAAGCCGAAGCCGAAGTTCACGGATTGATTGGAGCCAAGCTCCTGCGCTGCGCGCTCTGCCACAATGAGGCGCATGCCATCGGGCATCTCGATGTCGGGCGTCTCGCCGAGCTGTTCGCCGCTCAATGTCGCGTCGTACTCACTGATCTGGCACTGGCGTTGAGCCGGCGTCTCGACCGTGAAATCGACCATCACACCCGGTACCCGGACGAGACGAGCAGGCACATGGGAACGCGGTCGCGATTTGACCTGCGCGATGACTTTGCCGCCACTGTTGTGCGCAGCCAGCGCGACGGCGTAAATGTCGAGGTCTGCCGGTTCATGACGGGTCGAGAGGTTCCCCTTGTCGTCCGCACATGACGCCATGACGATCGAGAAATCGATCTTGAGGGGCTTGTAACGCAGGAACTCCTTGCCGTCGATCTCGATCAGCTCGACGAGATCTTCGGTGGTGGCGTCGTTCAGCTTGCCGCCACCCAGACGTGGATCAACGAACGTTCTCAAGCCGACTCGCGTAATCACGCCCGGTCGACCCGCGCCGATTTCGCGGAACAAGGTCGCAATCACACCGCCCGGGAAGCTGTAGCCCTCGATGTCGCCGCTTGCGGCCAGCTTTTGCATCGCAGAGGACCAGACCCAGTGGCCGCCGATCACACGCTTGACCATCCCAGCGTGAGCGAATCGCCCGAGGCCGCTCCCCTGACCGTCGCCCACGCCCAGCGCATGAACGACCGTCAGATTGCGCGGATGACCGGTTTCGAGAAACCGCACTTCGATCGCGGCGAGGATGGCGTCCGGCTCAAGCAGGCCACCACCTGAGCCGGTGATTGCGATCGTCGCACCGTCAATGATCGAAGCCGCAACGGCTTCTGCATTGGTCCACTTGCTCACAACGCCTCCTGTGCTAATCTGGAAATTCTTTAGTACCGAACCATATCGTTACTTGTGACGCATGGTGGCACAGGGAAAAGCGACGTTCAAGAGTGAAAGACCGGGAATCGGGTTTACGATTACCAGTGCGCAGGAAGCCGCTCGCACGCCGTGATTGCAACGCGAAGGCGTTGTCAGTTACCGTTTAACTTTAGATGTGACCCACGAATATGCAGACCACAGTCGAACCGGACGGCGAAGTGCGCGCTGTCGAAAAGCCCGTGCGTGCCAAGCGGCTGCGCGATCCGATTCAGACGCAAGCCAGGATCCTCGCCGCAGCCAAGGCAGAGTTCGCCAAGGTTGGCCTGGGCGGCGCTCGCATCGAGACGATCGCCGAGAAGGCCGGCGTCAATAAGCGGATGATCTACGAGTACTTCAAGGGAAAGGAAGAACTCTTCCAGACGGTCCTTGAAGAGATGTGGACAGATATCCGGACAGAAGAGAGAACGCTGGCGCTCGATAGTTTGCCGCCCGTCGAGGCTATCCGGACGTATGTGACCTTCACCTGGAACTACTACCTGAAGAACCCGGAGTTCATGTCGCTCGTGAACAGTGAAAACCTGCACCGGGCTCGGCATGTCAAAAAGTCGAGACGGTTCAGCGAGCTGCATCGGGGCTTCGTCAATATGCTGCAGCAGATTCTTGATCGAGGCGTGGCGTCCGGCGACTTCAAACCCGACATCGATGCAAGCCAGTTGCACCTGACCATCGCAGCACTGGGTTATTACTATCTGACGAACCGCTTCACCGGCGAAGTCATCTTTGGGTTCGATTTCGTCTCGAAGGAAGCCCTCCAGAAACGTCTCGACTTCAACCTTGAGACGGTGTTCAGCCTCCTGCGTCCCCGATAACTGGGGCGGTCGCTTCCGCCTAACCTTCCCGCTCAGCCTTAACGCTCAAGGGTTTTCCGCCTCATAAGGGAAAACCCTTTTTTGACAGCTCGCGTTGTCGCGTATTTAATAACGAACTGGATCGTTACTTAAGAATTTGCGCGGCGAATCGTAAGACGACATATCAGAAAAGCCACGCAGGAGATGACACATGGAGCAACGCCAAGTCGCACTGGTTACGGGCGCTCGTCGCGGCATCGGTCGAGCGATCGCGCTCGAGCTTGCCAATGCGGGGTTCGACGTCGCAATCACGGACGTCGAGACATCAGAGGAGTTGGTCGCCACGCGCGCCGACATTGAACGCATCGGCGTGAAGTGTGTCGCGCTGACATCGAACCTCGCGGACATCGCGCACCACGACGCGCTGTTTCAGGCGGTCGAGGACGCGCTCGGCCCTGTCACCTGCCTGGTCAATAACGCCGGCGTGTCCGTCATGTCGCGCGGTGATCTTCTGGACGTCACGCCCGAAAGCTACGACCGCTGCCTGAACGTCAACACGCGAGGCACCTTCTTTCTGATGCAAGCATTCGGTCGGCGAGTCGCCAAAGGGCCCCAACCGGCCGTCAATCGCTCGATCATTACGATCACCTCATCCAACGCCGTCGCGGCGTCGCCCCAGCGCAGCGAGTACTGCATTTCGAAGGCGGGTCTGTCGATGGCCACCACCCTGTTCAGTTTGCGGCTTGCTGAATTGGGGGTCGGCGTATTCGAGGTGCAACCGGGCCTGATCGAGACGGAAATGACTGCGCCATCGAAGGCGCGCTACGACGCGCTCATGGAGAACGGGCTGACCGCCATCAAACGATGGGGAACGCCGAATGAAGTCGCACTTACCGTGCGCACGCTGGCGAAGGGTGGCCTGCCGTTCAGCGTTGGTCAGGCGATCCGCGTCGATGGCGGTCTTCTTGTTTCTAAATACTGATTTCGAGATTCAAGCCATGCAAATCAAGCTCCCCACCCTGGACGGCGCACTCGTTGACTACCGTCTGACCGGTACGCCACTGCAAGTCGTCAAGCCTGCGGCACCCTTTAACCGCATCGCCTACTCGGCTGCGCACGTAGTTGCCGATCCGCTGCGCAGCGGCGAACTCGGACAACCTTGCGCGATCGACTGGGACCGGACCATCGAATATCGCCGCTACCTGCTTGAGCAAGGGCTGGGGATCGCCGAGGCGATGGATACCGCGCAGCGTGGCATGGGTCTGCCGTGGGAGTCGGCCAAGGAACTGATCGTCCGGAGCCTGAATGAAACACGTGACATTCCCGGCGCGTTGATCGCATCCGGCTGCGGCACGGATCACTTGCCGGTCAGCGATGCCCGCTCGTGCGACGACGTGATCAAGGCGTACCTGACGCAAATCGAGAGCGTCCAGCGTGCGGGTGGCCAGATCATTCTGATGGCGAGCCGCGCCCTCGCGCGCGTGGCCAGGGATGCGAACGACTACATCCGCGTCTACCGGGAAGTGCTGTCTGCTTGCAACAAGCCGGTCATTCTCCACTGGCTTGGCGAGGCGTTCGATCCCGAACTGGCCGGATACTGGGGCCACAGCAACTTCGAAAACGCGGCCAAGGTCTGCCTCGAAGTCATCGCCGCGAATGAAGCGAAGGTCGACGGCACCAAGATTTCTCTGCTGGACGATGCGAAGGAAATCGGCTTCCGTCGTCGCCTACCGGCGTCCGTGAAGATGTACACAGGCGACGACTTCAACTATCCGGTTCTCATCGCTGGCGACGAGTTCGGCTACTCGCACGCGCTGCTCGGTATCTTCGACGCGATCGCGCCTGCCGCGTCACAAGCACTCTCTGCGTTGGCTTCGAACGATCTGACACGCTACAACGATCTTCTCGCACCGACAGTACCGCTGTCGCGCCACATCTTTCGCGCACCGACGCAGTACTACAAGACCGGGGTCGTGTTCCTCGCTTATCTGAACGGGTTCCAGCCGCACTTCTTCATGTTGGGCGGACATCACGGCCTGAGGCCGCCCGCCTATCTGGCAGAGGTCTTCCGACTTGCCGATCAAGCGAATCTTCTCAAGGATCCCGAGTTGGCCGTCCGCCGTATGCGAGCGGTCATGACGACGCTCGGGTGCGCGGAATGAACGCAGAAGCTGCTACTTTGGCGGCTTTCTCCTGGATCAGCGACCCTCAACGAAAGCTGGATTGGCGACATGGAACCTCTGCACCTCACCCGTTGCTCCATCAACACCGCAACACTCGGACACCGCGAACCCATCGCCGTGACGATCGACCGGATCGCCAAGGCGGGGTTCGGTGGGCTCGCCCCTTGGCGTCATGAAGTCGAAGGGGCCGATGTGAGCAAGATCGCCAGGCAGATTCGCGCGCTCGAACTCAAAGTCACCGGGTACTGTCGGTCGACCTACTTCCCTGCCTCGACGGAAGAGCAGCGTCTGGCCAACATCCAGTCGAACGTTCGGGCATTGAACGATGCCGCCGAACTGGGTGCCGAGTGCTTCGTGATGGTCGTGGGTGGCCTGCCTGAAGGTAGCCGCGACCTGTCAGATGCACGCGCGCAGGTACAGGATGGGATCGGTGCGTTGCTGGAAGCAGCACGCAAGCTGGGCGTCCGGTTGGCGATCGAACCGCTGCATCCAATGTATGCGGGTGAAAGATCGGTGATCAACACCATCGACCAGGCGAACGCCCTTGCGCGCGAGCTTGATCCGCATAACGATGGTTTCCTGGGGATCGCGGTCGACGTCTACCACTGCTGGTGGAACCCTCAGTTGGAAGCGGCGGTCTCTTCGATCGGCAAGGACAACCGCATTCTCGCTTACCACGTCTCCGACTGGTTGGTACCGACGACAGACACGTTACTCGACCGGGGCATGATGGGAGACGGCGTGATCGACCTCAAGGGCTTCCGGCAGAGCGTCGAGAATGCGGGATATGCCCGCATGGTTGAAGTCGAGATCTTCTCGCGCGACAACTGGTGGAAACTGCCACCCGACCTCGTCTTGAAGACATGCGCGGAGAGGCTGCAATCGGTCTGCTGAGACTCGAGCCAGCAACACGTCATCGTCAGACTCGTTGAAGGCCGCCGTAGTTGACCTGAAGGTCGTTGATTTTCAACATTGCCCTAGCCATCAGTGGCCCCGTTACTATCTTCATTCCTCGACAATCGAGGATTTGGCCAGCTAGGCCCGGCATGATTCTCGCCCCCAGTCGCAGTCATGATCCGGGGGGTGTTGTCACCGGGCCTGGTGGGTGGCTGGTGATCGCTAATAGGGGCTCGGCCAGGATATCTTGAGGCCGTCCGTAACGTGGATGCCGAGACTTGCCACCGATGTTGCAGGCCAAACCGTTCAACCTGCAAAGCCTTCGATGCAAGAAAACCAACAACATAGCTCTGTCGATGTATTCGTCGGCGTCGATGTCGGCAAAGGCCACCATCACGCCGTCGCCCTCGATCGGCGCGGAAAGCGCCTTTACAACAAGGCGCTGCCCAACGATGAGGCCAAGCTGCGCGCCCTCATTACCGAACTCAAGACGCACGGCCAGCTCCTGTTCGTCGTCGATCAACCCGCCACCATCGGCGCGTTGCCCGTGGCAGTCGCCCGTGATGAAGATGTTCTGGTCGCATATCTACCGGGTCTGGCTATGCGCCGCATCGCCGACCTGCACGCCGGTGAAGCCAAGACTGATGCTCGCGATGCCGCCATCATTGCTGAAGCCGCGCGCTCAATGCCGCATACGCTGCGCTCACTTCGGCTGGCTGACGAACCACTCGCCGAACTCACCATGCTGTGCGGCTTCGACGACGATCTGGCGGCCCAGATCACGCAGACCAGCAACCGCATTCGAGGTCTGCTCACCCAGATCCATCCGGCGCTGGAAAGGGTCGTGGGGCCGCGGCTCGACCATCCGGCCGTGCTCGATCTGCTTGAGCGATACCCGTCACCCGCCGAGCTCGCCTCAGCCAGCGAGAAAACACTCGCCAACCGCCTCACCAAACTCGCACCTCGCATGGGCAAGAGCCTGGCTTCCGACATCGTCCAGGCGCTCAGCGAACAGGCTGTGATCGTGCCCGGTACTCAGGCCGCAACCATCGTCATGCCGCGTCTTGCCCAGCAACTCGCATCCTTGCGCAAGCAACGCGAGGAGGTTGCCAGCGAAGTTGAACGTCTGGTGCACGCACACCCTCTTTGGCCGGTCCTGACCAGCATGCCGGGAGTCGGCGTCAGGACCGCCGCCAGACTCCTCACTGAAGTCGCTCACAAAGCCTTCGCATCGGCTGCGCATCTCGCCGCCTACGCCGGCCTCGCCCCGGTGACCCGACGCTCGGGCTCGTCCATCCGTGGCGAACACCCGTCCAGACGGGGCAACAAGGTACTCAAGAGAGCGCTCTTCCTCTCGGCCTTTGCTGCCCTGCGAGACCCGATCTCAAGGGACTATTACACGCGCAAGGTCCAGCAGGGCAAGCGCCACAATCAGGCGCTCATCGCTCTCGCTCGACGACGCTGCGACGTGCTGTTCGCCATGCTGCGCGACGGCACCCTCTACCAACCAAAATCCGCCCCTACCGCTTGACGAATCACATAGGGGCACCCCCCCGCACCCCAGATAAGCCTCGATCACCTTCGGGTCCTTCTGCACGTCCTGCGGCAGAATGCGACGGCGGGCGCCCTCGGGGTCTCTTTTCACTTTGGATTCGTTCATTGTCGGCTGCATAACCGCCGCATCGCGTTGAAGCATGTCGGGCACGTGATGCGCGACCGCGTTTTGGTTCGTTCATGCGATATGCATTGCCTATACTTTTTCGACCACCAGGAGGTGCATCATGAACGACCACGTGTACAAGCAGATCGAGCTGACCGGTTCGTCGACGAAATCCAGCGACGACGCCATCCGTTGCGCGATCGAAAAAGCTGGTAAAACGCTCCGCAATATGCACTGGTTTGAAGTCGTGGAGACGCGCGGTCAAATCGAAGACAATAAGGTCTCGCACTGGCAGGTGACACTGAAGGTCGGCTTGCGCATCGAGGATTGAGGCTGCGTCAGACCGCACGCAGCACGCCGTATGCATGACAGTGCGGCGCGCGGTCGGCGCTATTCGCGCGCGCATTAAAAAAGCTGCATTCGGCAAGACGCCGGATGCAGCTTTTGGCTTCGCACGCGTCCCGCAGATCGTCGACGCGGCGTTGGCGCTGCCCCAACCTGCCTATCGCGACCCGCTTCCAGCGATCATCGTACCTCGACATCGCCGGGCCCCACAGTGGCAGGCATACCGTTCGCGAAGTGCCCTTGACATCTTCTCATCACTGACAAGAGCATAGTCGATGCTCAATTCTTCACCCGCGTCAATCCTGCGCCGGGCACGAATGAAGATTTTCTGTCCGTCCAGCTCCGGTACGCAATTGGGATTGCACGAATGGTTAATCCATCGTGCGCTGTTGCCACCGATGGCACCGTCGATGACGTAACCATCTCCGACATCAAAAAGGAAGGTGTGGTCCGGTTGCGCAAGATCCCGGGGAGGACCGGTCATCGCTGCTTCCCTTGGGACCCGTTTTCCCTTGTACTCGCAGATCAGTTCCCCGCCCAGGATCGTCACGGTCGCGAACACACCTTTACCGTGAATGGGTAAGCTGCGTACCGAGATTCGACGTCGACTCTTCATCTGATAACCAGCGATCGTTGTTGCCGGGAACACGTCGGCTCGATCAAGACTCAATGGCCGTCAAAGAGGTCCGACATCACGTCACTCGCCTCGTGTCGCGGTGGCATCGTGCCGCTCCTGACCTGCGCGAGAACATCCGGCGGCAGCCAGGTCGCCTCAATCGCGGCGATGCCGCTCTCGATCATCTGCTGCAGGAAAAACGACTGGCTGCGTCCTGTTATCCCGCCAGTAGCCGCAACCTTTGTTGAGGGGCGGCCGGGATACGCGTTTATGCCCTGCGGGGCATAAACGCGTACCTTGTTGACACCCCAACAGATCCCTGTTCTGGACGCGACGGCGCATTGCGTTATCCTGACGGTCCCGCTCAAAAGGAGCACACATGAAGCTTTCGAAATGTCTGTTACTGGTGGCGTTGTTGCTGTCCGCTGCCGGTCACGCGCAAACCTCGCAGACGTATTACTTCGGCGAAGGCCAGGGCGCGCCGCAACGCGGGCGCGCCACGTCGTCGCCGCCACTTGCCGGAGCCGAGTCGATCGGTAGGCAACACCATCATCACCATATGACGCGCCATTCGCCGCATCTGAACCAGTATTCGCGTCCCTGATCCCGGTTTGCGTCGAGATCGCCTCACCGGTGCTGCACTTTCCGTGTCCCCATGTACGCTTCGAACAGACCCGCATGCAGGCGGCTGAGCTTCTGGCGCAGGCTGACCAGCTCATGCTGATCGCCTTCGTGCTCCCGACGCAGGATCTCCCCCAGCAGAGCCGTCGCGCGCGATTCCGCCCGATTACGTTGCACACGCGCCTCACCCAGCCGGCCCGCGAGCGCCGGCTTGACCACCAGCAGCCACGCCGTATGCGCAAGCCAAGAACGATTCCATGATACTCGCAGGCTGTGTTAAAGAGGCCGCCCACTCGAACACAGCATGAGGATCTGGGCGATGACAGCAAGACGAACCACCATCCGGCAACTGCCGTTGACCGAGGTTGTTGACCGCGACACACCCGGCGCGACGCCGGTCAGCATCACCACGCCCGAGGGCGGCGCCATCTACCACACGGTCCTGCTCGCAGACCCGGACACCAGCAGGAGGCGCGACTCCCGTCCGCAGTCGATCGCAGGTACCTTCCCACTTTTCCCTGTTGTCCGACTCGCGGACGGCACGCCGTGGGCTGAGGCGAACATCTGGCTCATCGATATGATGGAGTCGAAGTCGTCGCCCAACATGCTGACCTTCGCCAGCATCGCAGACGATCTGGTGGCGTTCCGTCGTTATCTGGATGACGAGGGCATCGACTGGCTGGTGTTCCCCGTGAACAAGCGGCAACGTCCGACCTACCGCTATAGCGCCTCGATCAAGCTGGCCGTGCAGGCAGGCGAACTGTCTCCGAGCGTCGCCAGGCGTCGTATGGGCACTATCGTGCGCTTCTATCGCTGGCTAATGACCGAAGCAGGCTTCAAGCCCGTGAACGCGCCGTGGGTCGAATCTGACCGGTTCATCGAGTTCAAGGACCAGAAGGGCTTCAGCAGCGTGATCGAGGTCAAGACCACCGACCTGTCGATCAGTGGTCGGCGCGCAGAAGACCCGTGGGACGACCGCATTCAGGACGGCGCTCGCCTGCGCCCGCTCCCCTCTTCCGAGCAGTCGGTACTGCTTGAATCGTTAGCCGCTCTCGGCAACACCGAGATGACGCTCGTTCATCTGTTCGCACTGTTGACGGGCGCTCGGATCCAGACGGTACTGACCATGCGCGCGAAACACGTGATGCGCAAGCCGGGCGAGTTTCACGGCGACGACATCCGTCTCGCCTGCGGACCGGGTACGGGCATCGACACGAAGGGCGGTGTCAAGGGCGTGTTGCATCTGCCGCGCGGTTTCTACGAGCGGCTGTACATCTATATGCACAGCGATCGTGCGCGCAAGCGTCGCCAACTGGCAGACGGCGGCGATCACTTCGACCAGCCGCTCTTTCTGAGCCATCGCGGTGCGCCGCTCTACGAGGACCGCGCGTCGCGCGCCCCGGTCAGCACTGGCCCGCACGTACGCCGTCACCTCAAGACGGGGCAGGCCGTACGCCAGTTCATCAGGGACGAACTGTTGCCCATGATGCGCGTACAGCTCGGCAACCCCAGGTACGAGTTCAGCTTCCACGACCTGCGCGCGACCTACGGGCTGAACATGGTCGACACGATGACAGCGAATGAGACTAAGTACACCCGGGCACTCGATCAGTTGCGGCAGTTGATGTGGCACGCCCGGCCGTCCACGACCGAGATTTACCTCGGCTACCGCGAGAACCGCAAGCTCTTCGACGCTGTGCAGGACGGCTGGGGCACGCACCTGTCGGCACTGGTCACGCGCGCCCTCGACACTGCGGTGGCAGCATGAGCCGCCTTTATGAGGAAGTGTGCATGCCGCTCGCGGAGGGCACAACGCTGCTGCACCCCGAACGCGCGTTGCTCAAGTGGGAAGGCCTTGCCAGCAGGTCCGATATCGGGCGGATCTGCTACCTGACGCGTGATACGTCGAGCCGGCAGCGCACGCGACGCACTTTCGACCAAACAAGCTTCAGCAGCGAACGGGCCAAGGTCGTACGCCTGCTGGTGGCGCAGCTTTCCGGGCGTATGACCCTTGGCGCGATGCGTCCGAAGACGGTCTACGGTGCTCTGCGCGTCATGCTTGACTTCGTCAACTGGGCCGACATGCAGGGCCTGCATCAGGTGCTCTGTGACGAGAAGGCTACCGCGGACGCGGTTCATCGCTACTTCCGTGAGAAGCGCGAACAGGTCTCATTGGGCAGCCTGCACCGCAATTCCGTCGCCCGCTATCAGCGCAATCTGCTGTCGATGCTACGTGAGCTCTTCAGAGACGACGACTTCTGTACCGATGCGAGGGTGCTGCGCAGCCAAGAGGCTGCTTCTGTGCCAACGGCTGTGCCAGATGCCGAAGCACAAGCCTCCCTGCTCGCATGGGCTGACGCACTCTTCAACAGCATCACCACGCTCGTACTCGATTTCAAGCCGTACCCGATGCACGTGACCACGGCACGAGGCGAGCATCTTTGCCTTGTTCCGCACCCATTTGGCCGTAATAAAGGCGACGACTCGCGCGGCCTGCTTGGCTGGAATCTGGAGACGGGAGAGCCGCGCACTCGCGAAGAACTCACGACGCGCATGGCTGGGGCAGGAGCTAAAAATCCTCGAACGAGTTCGTGGAGCATCGCCAGGCTAACGGCTAAAAATCTTGCGGCGGCGAACGCGGACGCGCAGTCTCCGATCCGCCGCTCGCACGCTTCGATAGCGGTCTCCTGTTTCGCCGCGCTGTTTCTCGCCGAAACAGGCATCAATCTCGCGCAACTGCTGGCCATGAAGTGGAGCCCGGGGCTCGCCGCGAGCCTGCAGGATGCGTCAGTTGCACGTCAGAAGTTTCGCGAGGTCAAGTACCGTGCAGCCGGGAAGGACGTAACGTTTACCGTCTCGTTGGGTTTCATGCCGAAGCTCAAGACGTATCTGGCGCTGCGCGAGTATCTGGTGCAGGACGCAGACTGCGACGGGTTATTCATCGTAGTCGGGAATCAGGTACAGCTACGACGGCCAATCGGTCTCCCAACCGAATTTCTGACTCTGCTTTACGCGCGGCTCAACAAGCTCGGGATCGTGCTGCCGCGAATTAGCGCACGTCAGTGGCGCGCGGCGAAGCAGGATTGGGCGGTGAGCAACCACGGCCCCATCGTCGCAGCGAAGCTGATGGGGCACTCGCTGGCCACGGCACTGCGTTCATACTCGAACGGCACGGACGCCGCACACAAGGCAGAGATGGGCGCGTTCCTCGCTTTGGTGGAGAAGACCGTGCTCAAGCCCGTCAACGACCCGGCGGGCAGCATCAGGAGTGCGGTGGGTGTCTGCATCGAGTTCAACAAGCCTGCGCCAATCGCGGCATCGGTCACCGTACAGCCTGATTGCCGCTCGACCGAAGGGTGTCTCTTCTGCGACCAGTACCGCGTACACGCTGACGTCGCCGACATCCGCAAGCTGCTGAGCTGTCGTCACTGCGTCAGGCTCGTGAGCGGACGTGCCGACTCGATTGAGCAGTACGACAGTTCGTTCGGTGCCGTGCTGCGGCGCGTTGACTTCCTGCTGGATGAACTGCGCAAGCGCGACGCCGCGTTGGTCCATCAGATTGAGCAGGACGTTGACATCGAAGGGAATCTGGACACTTTCTGGTTGGCCAAGCTCAACCAGCTTTTCGAATTGGGAGTGGCATGAACAACACGCTGATTGCGCCGATCGCTGAGCGTCCCGACTGGTATCGGGTAGAGGACGATACGGTCGTCACGCACGATACGGCTGGGAACACTGTTTCGCTGTTTGGTGACGACGCCTGGGACATCCGTGCATACATGGTTGGGCCACGCAGCACCCATCTCTATTTCAGGGGTCACTCGCCTGACGGCGTGAGCCGCGCGCTTTCAGAAGCGACTACGCGTCAATGGAAGCAGGTCATGTACTTTCTGATGCACGAAGCGACCGATACGGTACCGGCGTCCGGCACGCTTCAGGCTCGTTCAATGTACCTGAGGGAGTTCATGTTCTTTGCCGCCGCACTTCAGCTTACGCTCTACGAGGGCCTGTCCAACATCGCCGTTGTTCTGGACTATGCGGCGCAAGCCGGGATGGAGGCGAAGGCCCAACGCCTTCATTCGATTCTGGTGAAGCTTCACCGTCTGGGGGTCGAGACCACAGGGCTGCGCGTACCGCTGGCCCAACTGCATAGGCCTCTGCTTGAACGCTGGGCGCAACACGCTGGATACTCGCAATACCCTGTCATCCCGACGCGGATCTACCAGCACTTCCTGTCGACCTGTCAGCATGACCTCGGCATCGCTGAGGGCGTCGCTGACGTTCTGTCGGACTACCTCGCACGCGGGTACGCTGGCGAGAGTCCTGGCGTCTCTGCGGCACTGGTAAGGGCTGCCGCGCACTTCCGGTGCAAGGACCGCCGTTACGTCGTGTCGTCGCTTGTCGCGTCAATTAGCGCGCTATGTCAGCTTGTCATCGTGTCGTTCACCGGCATGCGCGCGGCGGAAGCGGAGAACCTGCCGTACGACTGCCTGAGCGAGACCCGTCTCGATGGCGTGACGCACTACACCATCGAGGGTGTCACGACCAAGCTGTCGGGCGGGCGTCCCAGGCGCGCATGCTGGGTGACCGGTCCGCTCGCTGCTCGCGCCGTCAGGCTCGCGCAACGGCTGTCGGGCGAGGCGCACCGGGCACACGGCGCGCAAGGCTACGCCGAATCGACGGACGGTTCGCACCTGCTGTTCTGCCGGATGGGTCTGAATCTGAGTTATGGGTACGTGGCAAACCGGGCGGCGAGTAACGTACATGACGATATCGAAGCCTTTCGTGAGCGTGTCTTCCCGACGATCACGGTCGAGGACATCGCTGAGCTGAAGCGTGTCGACATGCACCGCGCCTGGGAAGACGAGCCGAAGTACGCGGCCGGGCAACAGTGGCCGTTCACGCGCCATCAGCTTCGCCGCACGCTCGCGCTGTACGCGCACCGCAGCGGTCTCGTAACGCTGCCGACGCTCAAGCGTCAGTTGCAGCACATCACGCAGGAGATGAGCATGTACTACGCTCGTGGCTCGGCATTCGCGAAAGGCTTCATCGACACCGACAAGACCCACTTCGCGAAGGAATGGGCCGAGGCACAGGGCCTGTCCGAGTACCTTGCGTACGCCGAGCAGGTGCTGTTCTCTGACGGGCGGCTATTCGGCGGGCATGCAGCGTGGACGCAGAGCCGTGCCGTGCAGGCCTCGCCTGTGTCGGTCTACTCGCGCGAGCAGACGATCAGGATGTTCGAGAAGGGCGAGCTGGCGTACCGCGAGACAGTGCTAGGCGGCTGTGCCAGCGTCGAACAGTGCAAGTCGACGCCGCTCGACTGGATGCGTCTGGATTGCCTTGAATCGGACTGCCGTAACCTCGTGGTTGTGCCGTCAAAGCTTCAGCGCGTGATCAAGGCGCAGCAGGCTACGGTCGAGAAGCTGCGCGCTGTCGATGAGGCTAGCGTCGAATACCGTATCGAAGCACAGACGCTGCAACGACTGCTTGTCGCGCAAGAGAACCTGATCAACCCGGAGACAGCATGAGCGGCGCCATGACCGACTACTACGCCGCCCTTGAACGGCTGAAAAAGCGCAAGAATGCGCGTATCAACAACGACACCGTAGCGATCGAGGCGGGCCGCAAGAAGGGCAGCATCAAGAAGTCGCGCCCGCAGTTCGCTGAACTGATCGAAGCGATCGACGCGGCCAACGCAGTAGCCGAGCGCCCGAAGCGCGAACTGACCGACCGTCTGAACCGCGCGAAGGGCGACGCGAAGGATCTGCAGGCACAGCTTGACGAGTCGCTGGCTCGTGAACTCGCACTGCTGCGGCAGGTGTTCGGCCTGCGCAAAGAACTGGCCGCGCTGCGTGGCGGTAGCGTCCTGCCCTTGCAGCCGCGCTAGATCGAGGCGGACGTCTTCGCTCGAAACGGGCGCTTGGGCTGTTTCGCTTGCGTCGATTTGATGTTCGGGAAGATTCCCGGTACGGCTCACCCCGCGTAATGACGCATCAAATTCGATCGTGGTTCTGTGAGACCGCTGAACGGGTCAAGGGCGGGCGAAGCCCGGCGAAGTGAACCCTTGATGCGCGGTGGTTTGACACCCTCTAGCATGGTTGGACGCCCGGCTTTATCGGGCTTCCAACCATGCGGAACTTGCTGCGAAAGATGGACACTCCGACGGTCGTGCTGTCCACTTTTTCGGCTGATCTGATGGACACCTCGCAGACAGCTGATCCCAGTATTTTCAAGGCTCCGGGCGATGTCCATTGTTTTTCTCTTGCGCGTAAGGCCGGGAACCACGCGTAATCGTCGGCTCCGCCCGTTCCGGGAAACTCGGCATCGAAGCGCCGGCGCAGCGCGTCAAGCGACGCGTCGCCCAGCCTGGTCAGCAACGCGGCGAAACAGCCCGGCGCCAGCCACGCCAGTTCCGCAAGCAGCGGCCAGGCGGCATCCAGCCCCTCGGTCCGGTAGCGCGCCTCGGTCATCCACATGAGGGGCGCCGGAATGCGCCACCAGGATTCAATGCGCTCGACCGCGTCACATGCGGCCATCCACTCGCCCGCCAGTAGCCACAGCGGTGCGGCGTGATTCCCCGCATGACTGTCGGCCTGGACGCCGCGAAACGCCAGGCCTGCGGCCCGTTGCGCCAGCGACGACCAGCACGGGGCCAGCCATGCGTAACCCGTCTGCGCGGGCAGCACCTGCCGCACGGCCGGCGCCACTTCATCCTCGAGGTGTCGGCGGGCGACGGCCAGTACCGCGTGATCAGCGAAGGGCGTTGTGGACCCACCTTCGAGTTCACGGACAAGCACCGTCATCGCGGACAGCGCGCGGTCGTCCGGATACTCGGCGGCCAGTTCTTCCAGGGCCGCTCGCGCGGCCGCTCCATCGCGGCGCTGCAACTGATCGAGGACGCCGTTGCGCAACACCACGTCGCGGCTGTCGGCGAAGATATCGAGCTGCTGTGCGGTCGGCTGCATCGTCATCGCGCTCAGAAGAGTTGATCCTGAAGAGCGCTCAGGCTAATCCATTTCACCGTGCTGCGAAAGGCGCGGCCGTCCTCATTGACTGACTCGATGATCACGCGCTGGCCGCTCGCTTCGGCGATCACTCGAACGATCCGCTCGCCATAGCGCATCAGCGCGCCGATCGGCGGGCATGCCGGCGCCTTGCGCCCGGACCGCACTTGCCGCACGCGAGGTTTTGATTCCCTCACACCTAGCCCCGCTTCTTCCGGCGCGCCGCCGTCTTGCTGGATGGCGCTGACGCAACCGCGACCTTGCGTGCCGGCCCGGGCGTGCGCGCCGGACGTGCCGCAGTTGAACCTGAAATCGCGCTCTTCGCGCGGGCTGGACTCGAACGGTCGGTGTCGGCCCAGCGTTGTTCCGCCAGCTGGTCCTGCAGCGCCGCATGCGCGACCTGCACGGCATCGAGCCGACCCTGCAGCACGCCCGCCTGATGGCGCGCGTCACCGAGCTGCGCCTGCAGTGCGTCGACCGCTCGATGATGCTCCGCCTCGGGGTGTTCGTCCTTTTCGTGCATTTTCTGGCGGTTTGCATGAGAAAACGCTTTCAGATCAACCAGTTGTAAATCCGTCAACTTGCAAAAGCGTGTGAGGTCGCTCAGCCTTGCTACAAACGGCTTCTCACGCCGTTCCCGCCAGAAAATGCACGAAAAGGACGAACACCCCGCTGCCAACATTCCCCCGGAGCTTGGTCCGACGGTGCGCAACAGGTACCGCTGACGACGATGACTCGAGGCAGAAATTGATGAACGCCTCGATTTTTGCAGCTCGGTGGCGCCGGGACGGAAAGAGCGCATCAGCGGAAATCTTTCGTCCGACCAGTCCGGGAAGAGGTCCATGAGCAAGCCGTCATGCATTAACTGCTCGACGTCAATCTCCTTCACCTGGGCGATGCCGGCGCCGGCGATACACGCGCCGAGCATGGTTTCCACGTCCCACACGAGGAGGCGCCCCTCTGCAAGTATCTCCGTGACCTTCTTACCCCGATGGAACTCCCATTCGAAGGGCTTGGCCGTCACCGGGTTATAAAACATGATTCGCTGATGTTTGCTCATCTCCTCGGGTTTTCCTGGCTGTCCGTGCTCAGCCACGTACCGTGGAGATGCGACCGTAATGATGCGCGTCTCGAATAGCTTGCGCGCAACCAGTGTTCCCATCGGCGGCGGTCCAAAGCGAACCCAGGCCGCGGCCCCCCCCTTGATTGAAGCGGGTTCGAAGCCCGTGAAGGGTTCCACGTTTAGTTCGATTGACAGCAGGCCCGGCACATAGAACAGCAGATCGCTCGCCGGAAGCTGACCGGACGTTCCAATGCTGACACGACGGAATATCACCATTGCCGTTCGGCACCCTCCTTCCTACGGGTCAACGGGAAACGGGCCACGCGCGCAGTCTGCAACAGCCACATCCACGATGCGATCCGGCGTATCGCCGAAGTGATCGATCAGCCGTTGCAAAGCGTCCTCTGATCATCACCTCGACCACTCGCCCTTCAGCAACATGCGTCGCCTCTGTCATCTGTTCTCGATGGTCAGGTTGTTCCTGACAGCTGTGACGCCTGGAACGCCTTGCGCGGCTTCAGCAGCCCTATCCAGCACAGTCCGGTTGGGTACTGATCCAGAGAGCGTGACAACGCCAGCTGCAGCGTGAACCTGATATCTCTGCTGGTCAGATGCTTCGTCTTGCCAAGCGCGTAATGAACATCCTTCTCCAGCTTTCGGTCCGCCACCGCGGTCGTCGTGTCCGTATGTACACTCCCCGACGCTGCGTCGTCGCCTCCGCCATTTGCCGCGCCTGCAGCCTGTGCGAAGCCGCTCGTCGATAGCATCAGCACGACAATCCCCAGAGCCCCTTTAACCGATATCCTTGCGTCCACAGATGCTCTCCGTCCGTTCATAGATAGCCAGCGGTAGTCGGCATTGAAATCGGAACCACGATCGCCGTCAGAAGCGACAAATGGACCGACACGGCGGCAGCCGCATCCATACGCAATCACCCCTCGCGTGCGATTCCAGTTACCACCATACTTCAGTTCGACACCGACGTAGTCCGCATTACTGCCACCCGCATCACGAATCGAATCGCCTACCTGGAAGTGCACCAGGCACGCGCTTCTGGAAAACCCGATCGCGCGTGCCTGTGGCCTTATTACTGCTGGCGGAACTGGCCCGGTACGTAGTCGTGCACCGGCCATCCGTGTTGTTGCGCGAGTTCGTAGGCGCAACCCTGAGCGAGTGCGTGAGACTCGAAGTCACCAAACATGCGAGGCCTCGCGAGTCGCCTTGCGGCTTCAGGCGGGCATAGCCCGAGAAGAACCGCGGGTTCTCGTTGTCCACGGTGCATATGCGATCTGCCTCGCTGGTATTGCCTGACTCAGTCGGCGGCGCGATCCCCGATGGCCTTGGCGGCGTACCGGCACCGGACTGCATCCCACAAACCGTTCTATCCCGATGTCGAAGGCAATCGCGTCGATCGGATTTGCGCCGCCCGATACGAGCGGCGCTAGCGCGGCCGGCCGATTACCGCGGCGACTGCAGTAGCTGCCGCCCTCCGTGCGTCAAGCGCGAGACTTTTGGATTCGTAAATCTGTGCGGCCGCCAAGCCACACGCGGACCAGATACCAGCCGGCGATCCCTCGGCGGTGTTCTGATTTAGCCATGTACCGCAAGCCCTGCAGCGATACTGGACGTAACGCGCTATTGGCTTTTGGGGCGTACCAAAAACACCGGTCCCGACACGTAAGAGATCCCTGTGCGGAAGGAGCCCTGAAGGCATCCCGACCAACGTTTGACAAGCAAGGCACGCTTCCATGGTTGCCTCCTGTTCGGCACCCGTCCGGAATATGCCTCCAGTATAGGCCGTGCCGGACAGCTAAGGCCTCACGCTGTCTAGGCGACCCGGGCAACACGCGAACGGGCGCAGTGAAATCCCTGCACCCGGTGCATCGCCGCTAGTGGCCGCCGTTGCCGTAGAGCTGATGCATCCGCTCATCCGATGCGGGCTGCGCGGCGGCGCGAGACCCGGCCGACCGGGAGCCAGCCGTCGTACCGCCGTATCCATCGCTGTACTCGGTCATGCCTCGCTGCCTGGCAATACGCCCCTCGGCAGCCTGAACATCCGCTGGATATCGGGGATCTTCACCCTTGGCCGAGTTATAGCCCGCCTGCTCGAGCTGCTGGAGTTCTGCACGCACCTGTGCGCGCGTCGGACCCTGCTGAGTTTGTGAATAGGCTGCGACCGGAACAGCGAGAAGCGTCGCAGCGGCGAGCGCGAAAATCGTCGATTTCATGGTGGAAACTCCTGTTGCTTATCCAGATGTCGCTTCACCCATGCAAGGGCTTTCGCCCGGACCCTCCGCATCGCGGCGAATCGCTGCGATACGTCGGGGCTCGTCCCACACCATCAAAATTCGCAAGATCCAGACCGCGGATGTTTCCCATCCCATACCGGCAGAAGGTGGAACGCCGATTTCGCCGCACGCTACAAGTTACGTATCCCAATACAAAAGTTGCTAATCCTGGTTTATGTCGAAGCGCATAGGATACCGAAGCGAATTTCCGATGCGCGCGATGCTCGCCCCGCGCGTATCGCCATCGCGACGCGCAGCACCTGTCCGCGACAATCTCGGCCACGCCTCCTCGACCACCAGGAGTCTCTACCTTTATTCCGAAGATGATGAGCGGCACAGCGAGACCGTCAAGCGTCATCGGATGTCGTGGGCCGATATAAGATCGGGAACTGACGGTCGCAAGCCGAATCCTGGTGATTCGACAACGGACCCTTCATGGATGGCTGCTATCGCGCAGTGCCTCGTTCATTCAGGCACCGTCGTTCCCTGAATTGCTGCTCTGCCGCCTGCGCCCGTGCCCGACGCAACTGCTCGGGCGTTATTGTGGTGCGTCGCAGTCCCGCCGCCCGTCGCTTCTCCTCATCTTTCCGCCACGGGGCAAGCCCGTTGGCGACTGGCTTGTCCATCTCGCCCGCGAAATGGGGCTGTGCGGGGCGACGTTGATTGCTGGAGCCGAGAGCATCGGGCATCACCATTCGGGCGCAAGAATGAGGCGCACGCGGATTGCGCGGGCTGGCATGCGGTGTGGTTCGGCGCCGGGTTGTCAGACGACGTGCACGTTCTCGTCTTCGATGTAATTGCAGATCACGGCTGTAAACGTATGATCGCCGGAGAGCCCGAGGTGCTCCGCGCGCGACGTGTCCCACCGCGCAGGCCAACTGCCGACGATCGTCTCGACGCGCGGATCCGGCTTCCATTCGATGCGCTCCACGACGCGCTCGCCCGCCACCTCGCGCAACGCGGCAATCATCTCGTCCACGCTGACCGAGATACCGGGCAGATTCACCACGCGCTGGTTGCCAAGTGCGGCCGCATCGAGCTCGCAGCCGGCGATCAGGCACTCGATCGCTTTGCGCGGCGACAGCAGCCACAGGCGCGTGCTGCCCGTCACCGGACAGATCGCCTCTTCGCCGTTCAACGGCTCGCGGATGATGCCGCTCGCAAACGACGACGCCGCGGCGTTCGGCTTGCCGGGCCGCACGCTGATCGTCGGCAGCCGCAGCACGCGGCCGCCGACGAACCCGCGCCGCGTATAGTCGTTCAGCAGCAGCTCCGCAATGGCCTTTTGCGTGCCATACGACGATTGCGGATTCAGCGCGGTGTCGTTCTGCACGACGTCGGGCAGATCGCCGCCGTACACGGCGACCGAGCTCGTGAATACGACGCGCGGCCGGTGCCCACGTTGCCGGCACGTTTCGAGCAACAGCCGCGACGCATCGAGATTGATGCGCATGCCCAGATCGAAATCCGCTTCCGCCTGGCCGCTGACGATCGCAGCAAGATGGAAGATCGCGTCGGTCTTGTCGTCGATCAGGCGCTCGAGCACGCCGCGCTCCGCGATGTCGCCCACTTCCGTGCGCACACGGCTGTCGCCGAAATCAGCGGGACGCTCGACGTCGAGCAGCACGAGCTCGGTGATCGGCTGACGCTTGCCGTCCGCGCTCTTCAGTGCGCCGCGTGCGAGCAGTGCACGCGCGAGACGCTGGCCGAGAAATCCGGCGCCACCGGTAACCAGTACTTTCATGATGTCCTTCGTTCCGTTCAGACAGAATCAGTCAGACATTGCGGCGCAGGTACGGCTTCACGCAGCCGAGCCCCGCCGACGTTCCCGCGCGCGGCCGGTATCCGCAGCCAATCCAGCCTTCGTAGCCGAGCGCGTCGATCAGATCGAACAGATACGGATAGTTTAGTTCGCCAATGTCCGACTCGTGCCGCTCGGGCACGCCCGCGATCTGGATGTGGCCGATGCGCGGCATGTCGCGCTTCAGCTTCACCGCGAGATCGCCTTCGACGATTGTGGTAGCAATCGAACTGCACCTGCTTCGGCGCGCCGACCTCCCCGCAGATCGCCTGCGCGTCGTCCTGGCGGCCAGAAAGAAGCCCGGAATGTGTCGCGCGTATTGATCGGCTCGATGACGATCGTGATGCCGTCGGCCTGCGCGGTCTACACGCGCCAAAGCGGGATACCATCGCTCGAAGCGATCTGCCGGTGACGTTCCTCTCCGAGAGGCGGCGACAGTGTGCGCCACGCCCAGTTCGAAGTTGACAGAATTGATACGTTCTACGACTCCATAGTCCAGGATCGCCACGCACGACCCCTACCATCCGTAATATGCAGGCCACGGATAGCCGTAGTAGTACGCCGGGTAGCCGTAATAAATGGGGTTGGGATAGTACGCGGGCGGGGGCACGGACACGAACGTGCAGTTCTGGCCGGATGACGGCAGGACATTTGGAGTTGTCGCCGCGCCGACGCGGCTGCTCGCCAAAGCCGGTTGCTGACCCTCAGCAGATGCTGCCGCGGCGCTGGTACAGGCGTAGTAGCCACCGGCGCCCGGATAGTAGCTGTATGAGCCATAGTAGACGCACCCCCATAGCGTCAATGCACCCACCACAGCAATTGGCCGGCGTATGACCTTTGCGCGAAGCATAGCCCCTCCTCGCGTCGTCGATTCGCTGAAGCGTTGCGGTTCGCGGCGCACGCGTGCATCCATTTTAGGCTGGACGGCGTCACGCGACGACTGGAGCCGGCTCAATTGCAGCAAGGTCATGCGTTCGCCACTCGTGACAGGCGATATGTCGACAGCTGCGGCGCTGGAACTGCCGATGCATGACTTCGAACTGCAGGCGTTGGAGCGCGCGACGCACCCCGCAATGGGTGCGTCGCGCTTTTCCGAGAAAGTGTGGGTGGGCGTACTCCGCCGAGAGCAGACAGCTCATCTGTTTGACGCCACTGTGACCACTTCGCATTGTGACGAGCGCCATGTCGCACTCAAGCGACATGGCAGGGACTTTGGTCAGCGGCAGTGGCAACAGCTGTGCCTTCGTGAGCGCCTTCCGAGCGGCCTTGCTGGTAATGCGATTCAGTGAGGCGATCGGACCGGACCAGCATGACCCCGCTGACGGTCTGGGACTCGGAACTATATTCAGGGTTATTGTGGGCTCGATGCAGCCTGTCCAGACAGCGCGTGACTCGCCTGATCGATGATCGATTTCGCGGTGCCAACAACAAGCGCGCGGTCGATGTCGGAGGTCTGCCAACGACCATTGCTATCTCTTGCGAACTGCAATTCTGCGTGAAGGATCGCGCCTGGATCATTTGACTGATCCGGCCGTAGGACGATGCTAACGTTGCAAGTGAATACAAGGCTACCGCTCGCGTTCGATGCTTTCGCGCAGTCACCATCGGATTTCACTGATGCCACCGAGTCGGAGGTCGGCAGCGGATTGCCCGCAAGGGCATTCAGGCCTCCCTTGTTCGCCGCGTCCAGCGCCCGACGGACGGCGCCGTCGATGTCTGATGCGCCCGGCCCTTCGTGCAGCCACCCACATGCAGTCAGCGCCGCACACGCTAGCGCCGCCAGCAGCATTCTTCTACGGTTCATTCTAATTCTCCCTCTCGGGCAACGTTGCCCATGTCGATTATTGCATTGTGTCCCGGAACCTTGTCGTCGCAATCCCGTAGCCAGCCTCCGCCAGCAATCCGGTAAGGATCATGGCCAGACATAGCGTCTGCGCGGTGTTCATGTTGCCTTGTCCGCGACGCATCGCATCGCATCGAGCGCGATATGGGACGCGGAAACGGTCATCTCGACGGCATTCGCCAGCGGTTGCGATTCGGGAATTTGATCACTCGATGACGACGGCTTTAGGCAGTTCGCAGCCGTTGTGACCACCTACGACCGACAGCTGCAGCGTGCGCCCTTTCCGCGGTTGCCGACGCCAGCGACCGGCTAGACAGGTTTCGAGCTGGGGAGTCGTTTGAAGACATGAAGGGATAGGCGCCCTACGTCACGGCCTCAAGGATGGCATCAA
This sequence comes from Paraburkholderia hospita, assembly GCF_002902965.1. GTDB lineage: Bacteria > Pseudomonadota > Gammaproteobacteria > Burkholderiales > Burkholderiaceae > Paraburkholderia > Paraburkholderia hospita. The sequence continues at coordinate 568,817 of NZ_CP026109.1, forward strand.
AAGATGCAAAGCGCGCCGGGGTACCTGTCGTCGCTCTGAACATGACACTTCAGGTCAACGCGCGTGAACGGGCGGGTCTTGTGTTTTGTGGCTTATCGTTACGACCCAAAGCGAAACGGTCATAAAAGAGGCGAGTCGGAAGACTCGCCTTGAATGGCAGGACGTCCGGTGCCCGTGCCGCCGATCTGGCCGCGATCCGCAACTGGGCGAACGGCGATCAGCCGCCCGGCGCCGTGCCTCGCATGTATTACGTCTCTGCATTCGCATCACCATCATCCAGCCATCGCCAGCCAGGCACAGCGCGTGGAGATGCCGTTCGCATCCTGGCGAACCGTGTCGGCTGTTCCGTCACGTCGCCACGCATCGGATCGGATCGGATCGGATCGAATCAGTACGAGTCGAGCCGGAGCGTAACGGTGCCCGAACTGTCAGGCTGCTCATATACGCCGCAAGGCAAGTCGTCGTGGCTGATCTGATTTTCGCCTCCCGGCGTCCGCGCGGCCTGCGGCACAAAGGACATCCCGACACCGTTCCACGCCGCGCATTTTTTCCGATTGCAGCTTCAACCCATGTCGTCAAGGTCGCGTTATAGGGGCAGCGCTGAACTTTTTCAGCCACGACAAAAATGGAGAATCGCATGAAGACGATGTTCGCTGCTCTGGCTTCCGCTCTGCTCGTTTCGACGGCTTTCGCACAAACTGCGGCACCGGCACCGGCACCGTCGACCTCTGCGACGATGGCGGCTCATGCTGGCAAGGCTGACCTGAAGGCCGGCACCGAAGCACAACCCGGCGCAACGAAGACGACAGCCGGCAAGGCGTCTGGCGAAGCTGGCGTCAAGAAGATTCCGGCCGCACACGCGAAGGCCAAGGCACACAAGGTGAGCAAGAAGACACAGGCCGTCAAGGCAGGAGCCGGGAAGGCCAAGACCGATGCTGGCAACGAAGCGAACGCCGCTGCCGCGAAGACCGACGCAACCGTGAAAACGCAATAAGGACCATCGGTCGCACACCGGCTCGTTGGTATCGGAATGCCGTACAGGGCGAGTCGAGGACTCGCCTTTTTTCGTGGCAGTTCAGCCAAACAGTTTCCTCTGCCACCTCCGGCTTTGCCGTTGCATGTCTGTCAAAGGTCGTCGTCGGGTATTTATGTCAAGCGTCGACGTCCGCTGCCCCGCCTTCCTCCTCTGCCCCGCGAAGCAGCCAATCAAACAGACAGCTTGTCGGCGTTATGCAAAGCCTTCCAGCCTTCCACAAGGCCGACGATCGGGTACATGCTTTTGTGTGTTTTCGGCCCGCAGCTCGTCCTGAAAAAAGCTAGCGGTGGTTCCTCGACCTCGGATTGCCTCGTTGTACTTCGCTCGTATCCCTCAGGCCACGCTCCTGTCGCCGCCATTTGAAAAACCCGCGTTCGGTCTGATTTCGCGATGTCATCGTGCTAGGATGCTTTTCGCTCACCGCGCCGAGGAATTAGCCATGGCAGCCCATGACTTCACCGAGTTCTCCTGGGACGAACAGGAAGACGTCAAGGCCGTGCTTGCAAGCCGCGGACTCGACCTGCGTGAGTTCAAGATCACGGACAATGACGACTATCCGGCGGGCGGCCGGAAGGGCGCGGTCCGGCAGATCTCCGTAACACGGGTCACCAACGGCAAGACGGCGATCTACGACACCGATCACTTCGCCACATGGCTCACGGATTTCGCCGACGCTCTGCAAGCAGGCGAGTTTGACGACTGAAGTCGCAGCATTCGGGGTGTTATATGCCTCGCCATCATTCGACGTGTGTATGGCCGAGACGCGATCCTCCCGTTAAATGATCAGCCTGTCTGGCTCCACGAATTTTGCCGGGTCGCGATTTGCGGCGCGAGAGTGAACCAAATCGTGGGAGGTCAGTTCACGCCACTCGGCGCGCACTTGGCGAGTTTGCAACTGCAGAAGTCGTGGTCAACACGGCGAGTCTCTCAACCGAAAATTCTTCGTTGAGGACAGCCACTCTGACCTGTGCCAGGCAATGCGCTCCCTCGTCCGTCCATCGCATTTGTTGCTTCTTCGCCATGCGATGGCTGACAACCAGGTTGACCGCGGACTCGGCAATGCTGCTACTGATCGGTAGCCCCTTGTGATAACGCATGCAATAGTTCACGAGCGTACCGGCGTTGTTCTCGATGTAGAAGTACAGGCGGCGCAGGTTCCAGTACAGCGTCGAGTACTCGTAGCCTTCCTTCGCCAACAGCGTGGGATCCATGGCCTTGATACGGGACACGGATTGCCGGCCCTTTCCATGCCAAACCAGCCACTTGGCGTGATCGATCTCTGTCTCCACAGCGCTTCGCTCGTGAGGCTCCATCGTCTGGCTCCCAAACACCGAGTTCTTCGCAGCCTTGAATTTCATCGCGATGTGAAACCAGTCCAGGATCCTTCCTCTAGCGAGCTGGCTGCCGTCCACAGCCTTGCCGAATTCGCCAGCGTTATCGCTGATCACGGTGACCCGCTCGTCTGGAGCCACGCCGCTTGCAAAGAGAAATTGGTCCAGCCGCGCGGGCGCCGATGGCACAAGCTTATGCACGTAAGCGTAGAGACGCGGGGTGCGATCAGCGAGAGTTGCGCGGCCCGCAACGATGTTGACATGGCGATCCTGCGCCAACTTCTGCGCCCAAGGCGATTTCAGCTCCGCAAGGTCGCGCGCCGCCCTGCGGCTCTTGGGGCTGCTGCTGAAGCTCAGCCACGCTGAGTCGACGCTCACGCAGCCGACGGCGGTCGATTCGCGAACCGGCTCCCCGCCGACCGGTTTTGGTCCAGACGCGATATCGCGGTTGATCTGCGCGTCCAGCGCGCTGCCCACGGCGAGGATTCGACGACGAGTACTACCGAAGGAAATCCCTTTGTCCAGTGGAAGGACCTCTCGAAGCAGCTCGGTGGCCTGACGGTACGGGAGATGGGCGGCCCACTTGGCCTGCAGGTACTCCAATTCCGGCGTCACACGCCGGTGAAGGGCCTTGCACAGTGGGCTCGAAGAACGGCGCGGTCGCCCTTGCTCTGCCGCACAGCTGCATGCCCAGAGCCTCGGACTCGGCACGTCGACCTTGCCAAACACGGTTCGCAGCACGATCGATCGGGCGTCCTTGTGCGCCAGCATCGAGCCACAGCGGTGGCAAGCCATTTGGCTCTTCATCCACCGGGCAGTCTGCTCGGGCACAAGAAACGATTGAACCTCGGCGAGCAAGGCACGACCTTCGGCAAGTGTCAGTCCCAGATCGGCGAGGCTGAGGTCATTTCGTTCAACCACAGCAAGAACCGTTGCATCAGTCGCACGCGCTTCCTCGCCCTCTACGCGGGCCTCGATGATCAGTCGCATAGCACCTCCGATCGGTTGGCAACGTCGCCAGCATAGCGGAAACGGCTCAGCGTGCCGGTCGGGCTCGCTGGGCTCTTTTCGCCGGGACTTCGTGATCGGGTGCGATGCCGTCATGCCGTCCATGACGTTGGTCAATGTCGACGGGAATTGCCTCCCACGGTTTGGTTCACTCTCCGCGTCAACGTGACACGCCCATTGGACATTTCAGTCTTCTTCGCTGGCCAATTCTGGGGCCGACATCCAACTTGGCGTGGCCCCGACCATGCCGTTCCGACGCTCCGCGCATTCGCTGAACACATGCCGTCATGGAAGGCGTGCGAAGGGTGGCCTTCTGCGACGGTCGCTCCGGAGGCCGGACAATTGCTCGCTCGTCATTAACGAGATCGGAGAGCGCAGAGACCAGCCCGAATAGAAGTACCAACGTCAGAAAGATCAACAACACCCAGTAATAGCCGTCGTCCATGTCACCCCCCGTTGGCCTGAACACTCCAATGGCGCTACTTGCGAGGACACCCGCCAAACCATTCGGAATAACGAAGCGGATTGCTAACCGGTTCACGAACACGCCAGGACGCTCAGCTGGCAGCACAACTCGCATCAACGAACCGAAGCGTTGCGCCGCCTCAAAAAAACTCCAGGCTCGCGACGGGTCCGCGACTCCCAGCCAGAAGAGTTGCGCCGCGCACGGGATCTCAACGTTCCGCGCGACGAAGCGCAATACTCGTGCGGCTTGAAACGTCTGCAGTGTTCTTCATATCCGCGGCCCCCCGTTTGCCCGTTCCGCCGAGGTGGCCAGGAACTGCGTCACACGATTCCCGGCAACGCGCCTCGCGCGAGTCATTCATTGCTGTACACAACGTCTTCCCCACTCTGCCGCGTACAACACGGCCTGACCTGCGTCGTGGAAATATTCCAGCGTGTGGAAAGCATCTATGCGGTTGCCGGGCCGCTCGACAAGAATGTTGGCCGGATAAAGGCCGGCTGCCGTTCTCCCCGTGCTCGCTGTCGGGCGACAACCTGCAAGGTATTCCGGGCGGACTATCTGACTCGTAGAACGGACTACTGGACAAAATGCTGCCTCCGTCTCGGCAAGCAGATGACCAGGAAAGCGAGCCATATCTTCATCGAAGACCATCGACAGGTATTGAGTTTGCGTTTTCATGACGTAGTTGAACCAACCGTACGTGGCCCGCCACGCGAACTGCAAAGGCGACAACACGCCGCGCCGCAGAGCAACGCAACCGGGCTCGAGTCGAGATCGCCCCCCGACCGGATGATCACGCACAAGCGTGATCACATAGCGATTTCCTGACGGATTCGCTACTGTCGCATATTGGTCGTGGGGTGCCTGGGAGGCTTGGCCCGGCTTCCGCCTGACTATCGTTTGGTAGTCAGGCAGAGCACCGGGCAGAAAGAAGTGCGGACTTGTCCGCAGGACAGACGCGGCTCCGGATGCGTTTTGCGATTTCTGGATTCCTGCGCGCAGTCGCCCACGTCCCGGCTCCGCCGGGTTGGAGGATTGCGCTGAAGGAACAAAACAAAACTAAAAACACAGCTATGGCCTCCGAACGAAGAAAGACTTCTGGAAAAGCCAGGAAAACTTACAGGTCCATTTAAACCCGGTTGCCGGAATAAGGCAAGCGTCAGCCGGGATTGGTGTCGCCCACCTCAATGTTCGCTCGCGATGTCTTCAGGCGTGAGAGGCGTTGTGCCGTATGACCGCGGCGCAAAGCGTTTAACGACATGCGCCGTCATGCCCCTGGCCAGTTCTTCCTCTCCAAAGAACACTGTCCCGATACCCTCCTTGCGGAGCATCTGCGACTCGTCCTCGCTGTGCGTACGCAAGACAATCTCGATGTCGGGATTGAGCGAGCGAGCCGTCTCGACCATTTGGGGGACATTGCGCGAATCGGGCATTGCGACCACCAGCATGGCTGCATCGGCGATATGCGCCTGAATCAGCACGGCGGGTTCCGTCGCATCCCCAGACACGGCAGCAACACCCTTATTGCGCAGGATCTCGACCAGCTCGCGGTTCTGCTCGGCCACCACATAGGGGATCCCGTTCGCATCGAGCGCAGTAGCGATGCGACGACCCACACGTCCGTGTCCCACCAGCACAACCTGCCCTTCAAGATACCTGCGCTCGATGCTCATCGGCAGTTCGGCATAGGGGTCGCCCCGTCGTTCCAAACGGCGAGCCAGGTCGGAATATTGAAGCGTCCAGCGCCTTATTGGCTCGATCGTCCCAAACAGCAGCGGATTCAAGGCAATGGAGATCAGCGCGCCGGCAAGCACCAGACTCATCCCCTCAGGAGACAGCAGTCCGAGTGCAAGTCCAAGACCAGCGAGGATGAACGAGAACTCCCCGATCTGAGCCAGGCTGGCCGAGACCGTCAATGCCGTGTTGAGTGGGTAACGAAAAGCCAGGACGAGAGCGAATGCCGCGACGGACTTGCCAAAGACGATGATGGAGACCACGCCAAGAACCCGCAGCGGCTGTTCCAGCAGAATGCCGGGCACGAATAACATGCCCACCGACACAAAGAACAGCACCGAGAAGGCATCGCGCAACGGTAAAGATTCCTGGGCAGCGCGGTGGCTGAACTCCGACCCGCGCATTACCATGCCGGCGAAGAATGCGCCCAGGGCAAACGACACCCCGAACAGCTCAGAGGCGCCGTAGGCAATGCCGATAGCGGACGCGATGACCGACAGGGTGAACAGTTCACGCGAGCCGGTGCGCGATACTTGCCACAACAGCCACGGCAATACACGGCGACCTGCGATCAGCATCAAGGCAATGAAGGCCCCCACTTGCAGCAGTGTTTTCCCGATCGTCACCCACAAGGGTTGAGCCGCCGCCTGCGTTGCAACAGAGCCGCCCAGCACGTCAGCGAGCGGTGGCAGCAACACCAGAACCAGCACGGTGGCCAGGTCCTCGACTACGAGCCAGCCGACAGCGATTCGCCCGTTCATGGTGTCGAGTACGCCTCGGGTTTCCATCGCCTTGAGTAGCACCACGGTACTGGCGCAAGAGAGCGACAAGCCGAAGATCAGTCCGCTGCCCCAGCTCCATCCCCACCACATTGACACCAGCATGCCCAGCACTGTCGCCATGGCCATCTGCACCACTGCGCCGGGCACAGCAATGCGCTTGACCGCCAAAAGGTCATTGATCGAGAAATGCAAACCAACGCCAAACATCAGCAGCATGACGCCGATTTCCGACAGCTGTGAGGCGATATGTGTGTCAGCCACGAAACCAGGCGTGGCCGGACCGATAATGATGCCGGCAACCAGATAGCCCACCAACGCCGGTATTTTGATTCGCTCGGCAATAAATCCGAGGATCAACGCGACACTGAAGCCGGAGGCAATGGTCGTGATCACAGAAATGTTATGGTCCATTCGGTTCTCTGGTCGGTCCTCGGTGGAACGTGTCCTGCAAATCGTTGTCCGGTATGGGCCGGCGCGGCCTCTAACAAACATCGCATTATTGGTATTCAGGATGCTCAGTTGAGCTATACGCTATCCTGATGTCAGGCAAGCTGTGATCGGTGAGACGATCAATCGAGGCTGATGGCGCACGAATTCGCTGACGTGGTCTGGCCTCAATTCAGCAGGACACGGTTACCGACTCGCTCGTCCTGCGCTAGCTCAGCGCCTATCCGTGGTAGGACAGGCCGGCCATCGGATTGCACAAACTGGGCGGCGGCGGACGAACGCTCTTCACGCTCAAAGGGCTGCAGGATCCAACATCGGTGATACCGCGTATCCCCCAGGCTGAATACGGGGGAGATCTTCAACTCGCACATCCGCCCCGTAACAGAATCAGCGCTATCGCGCCGGCAGCCTTAACCTGAGGGTAGCCGCGATCCCGCTGTCGAACACGGTAATGTGGAACGGGCGATCGCTGCCTTTGAGACAGCGGCATCACATCGACGAGAACCTGCTGACCATCTTGCCCCGCTCGGGCGGAGTCGCATCCACCCGCCCCTGGTGATTACGTCTGGCAAGTCAGCGAGCGTTGTTCAGTGGTGGTGTGCTCGCTGCCCATACCTTACAACATGATAACAAGTGCAGCAAGTTCGTTGTATGCGGGATGAACACGTCCTCGCGTTTCCTCCGCGCGGGCATGCGGCGCCAGTCGTTTCATCGCCTGTTCAGGTAACAGATAGGCCATTCAGCGCAGACGCACCGAATCTTTCACTTACCTTGCATATTCCTGCCAAATGGGCTTTAATGAGGCTGTACGCATTCCTGATTGTTCAGCCACCCAATCCCTGTTGAAACCATTGCCATGTCTTTCATCCCGAATCCTCTTCTCACGTCGTGTCCCGTTCCGGCCCAAGCCGGAACGGGCATCGGTTGGCGTCGGAAGACTGGGATTGTGAGACCCCGCTGGAGCCGCGGAGGTCCCGCGGACAAGTCAGCACTTCCTTTTGCCCGGCTCTTCGCGTAACACACTACCGCGAAGGCCCGGGCCCCCTACCTCAGCTGGCCGCCTACGACCGTTCACGGTTGCGACTTTCCTTCAGGACGCCGCGACCTGACGTGCTGCATGCACATGCGTGGGCGAATGACGCATTCCACCGAATCCTCGTTGCGCTGCGAACGTGCGGCCGTTCGTCGCACGTCCGAGACGCGACGAGGGCCTATGCGAGCAACCGGGAAAACCATGGAAACGCAAACCAAACGTTCAAACGAAGCGCAGGAGCCTGGTGCGACACCCGCCATTTCGATCACGCGTCGGGCTGCTGATATACAGGCCATCCTGTTGCAGACGGGACGCAGTGACCCGCTGAACTGTTGCGCTGAATACAAAGGCTACCGCCTGAATGCCTATGCCAGGCCTACGTCTAGCGAGCTGTATGCGGCCGATCTGGTGATTGGGCGCCCTGGATTTCCATCACGTCACTTCCGCGCCCTGGACCACTTCTACGACGTGCGGCAAGCCCTGCATTATGCGACCAGATGGGGAAGAATCTGGGTCGACCATCAACTGACGAAAAACACCGGCAACGTCAGTCGCCTGGACAATCGCGCGCAGCAGTCTTGATGCTTCACTCGACAACATAGGAAGATGATTCGTTATGCATACTATATCAAGATGCAGGAGTGACGGAACATTGCGCTTCGTGGTTAGGAACCCTTCCGTCCCAACGGCAGCGCTCCTGTACTGGCTGGGAATGCCAGAACCGTCACAGGATGCGAGTTTCAGGGAGGTCACCCAGCGTTTCAGCTGCCTGATGCAGGTTGTTTTCGCGGATGAGCGTCCCGGCGCGTTTGTCAACCGGAAGGTCGTGCGCGAAGTTGTCCGGTCTGGCGTAGTTGACCGCCTCGTCTTTTTCGATGATTCGTGGCTGGACGTATGGAATGACAGTCGTTGCGTGGACATCTGTAATCTGCATTCCTGCCGGAGGCACACATGTCACTTGCCCGAACCTCTTCATCTATGACTGTGAATGCACACGCCGAAGTCCCGCCGATCCTTTCGGAACCCGACATGGATCGCCTCAGGGCATGTGTGCTCCTGCCAACGGTGTCGGCCCAGCAGCGCGCGTTGGTGGAAGCACTCGAATCTACAGCCGTTGTTGTCGACCACACCGAGATTCCACCGAACGTCGTCACGATGAACACGACCGTCCAATGCACAACGGTCGACGGCGCTCACGCACATACGTGGACGTTGGTCTATCCGGACGAGGCGGACTACCTGCGAGGGCGACTGTCTGTGCTGTCACCTGCCGGCATCGCGTTACTCGGTGCGCGTTGCGGCCAGACCGTGGTATGCCGGCCGCCACGCGGCGTACCGATCCAATATGTCATCAGAGAAATCCTGTTGCAGCCGGAGAGCCGGCGCAGGGCGTAGCCTGGTGAGTCAGATTCAGATATCGCACCTCGAGACTGACGGAGGGTCCATATGTATGGTGCGAACGCGATACTTTTTCCCACAAAGATCCAGATAATCGGAGAGACCGACATGTTGAGCCCCCATGAATTCGCCACCTTGATGTTAGTCAACGCAGCGGCCGACCAGATCGACCCGACCCGCGAAGAGCTTGGCACGTTGCTGAAGCGTCAACTTGTTGCATTCGAACAGCTCGCGTCCGGACGCCAGCGTCCCCGCCTTACCAGCGCGGGCAACTCCGTGCTTCGAGCCATGGTGCGAACGCGTTGAGCAGGATCCGCCGACGCCCGGTTACCCGGAATCACGCTACCGAACGCTTCACCAGCACCGGCACTGCCACGATCTGGCTGTCGATGGCGACTACATGCGCGCGGGGGATCCAGTCGGATCGCCCCTCTGCAAATCGATGGATGTGACTGCGCATGCTGCGCACCTCGTCGGCCCCGTCACCCGATCCATCGCACGGCCCTAAGCCACGCGAGATCACCCCTGAAGGAGAGACATGATGCTGTCCCATGAACAGATTGCTGCAACCCAAAAAGCCTACCTCGACAACCTTTTCAACCTGACCAACGGAATCGTCGAGGGCGCCGACAAGCTGGCCCGGCTGAACATGGAGGCGACCCGGTCGACGCTGGCCGGTCAGCTCGACGGGACGCAGAAGGCGCTTGCCGTCAGGGAACCACAGGAATGGCTGCGGCTGCATGACCGCCTTGCTGCGCCGACGGCAGAGAGGATCCAGGCCCGGAACCACCAGCTTTTCGAGATCGCAGCGTCGATTCAAGTCGACATTATGCGGTTCGCGCAGGCGCAGTGGGAAGCGTATGGCCACCGGGTCAGGACACTGGCGGAGGACGTCGCGAAAAGCGCGCCCGTGGGCTCCGGCTCCGCTGTGGCCGCGCTCAATTCCACGATCACCGCCACCCGCAAGCTGTATGAAACCCTGCAGGAAACCGGTCGGCGGGCGGTCGAGGTCACCCGAAGCAGCTTCGATGCAGCGGCGATGGCCGTTCCGGGAACCGCCCGTCGCACGATCGGGCCAGCGAACGAGGCGACGAAGCGATGACCACGATACCGGCACCACAGACATGGTGCTGAACCCTGCATGTATTGACCAGCAGGAGGGGGTGAATGAATGACACGCAAGATCGCCAGAGCGTCTAACGATGCAGCTGACACCCGAGCGAACGACCTGACAGGTCGTCGCCGGGTGTGGGAAGGAGGTGAAGATGCACGAAAGCTGGGTAAGCATGTTGGTGGGTTTCGCGGTGCTGCTGTTTGCAGTCGTTTTCATGGTCGGCCATTATCGGCTGGAGCATCGGCGGGCACAGCTGTTGAGGCAGATGGACCGCACGTATCACGGGCACCGCCCTCGCAACCGCCGGTCTATGTGCGATCCGGACGACCCGCAGAACAACAACACGAATCCTGCCGGGAAAGCCTATGAACGTTGACCACCATCTGGCGCAGGAACTGGCGCATATCCGCGTCATGATCGCGCAACTCGAACTCCTGGTTCGTGAAGACGATATACGTTGGACGAACCAGGTGAACTCACCCGACTACTGGCGCGCACGGATCAATGCGATCCTGGCGACGGATCCTCCTGCGCTCGAACCGCTGTGCGCGCTCGAAGGACTCGATCTTCGTAGCGGCACTGAGGGCCCGTTCGAGGGCGAAGTGGGCCGCGCCCAGTGGTGTAGGGACGACGGTCTGGCGCCCGCGCCGGGTCATTGGCACGTGCAGTGCGTTGATCAGGAAGTCACGCGGCCGGAGCACAATGCGCTCGCCGCTGACGGCAGTGAGTCGTGCTCGCGTAGACGATAGGCATGTCGTACATGGTGACGATTGACGGCGAGCAGATCGCCGCGCCACGCCCCCTACTCTGCCAGGCACAAATGCGACGCACCTAGACGGCATGGCTGGTCACCTTTCGCAGCCCGCGCGCGAGCCGTGTGGTGCGTTCGCCGCTGAATCCGGCGTCCGCAAGGCCTGCGCGAACGCGTTGAACCAGTGCGGCATAGCGGCTTTGCCCCGGCCGTCTTTTGAACTCGCCTGTCCACGATTGCACATTCTTCAGCGAGTCCGCAATCAGCTCGCCGAGCGCACTTTGATTGCGCATCGCAACGTCTATGCCGTCCGGCCAGAGGCTCGATCTCGCGGCGACATAGTCGCGTATGAGGGTTCGCGTCGCTGCGTTGATCTCGCTCCAGTCCTTTGCATCGACCACGACTTCACGCAATACTTTAATATCGTGTTCGATCCGTCGCGCCGGCAGTTCACAAGCATGTTGCTACCACTCGTGAGCAAGTGATGCGAGACACAGGTTCGACCGACCAACGTTGTATGAGTTGGTGAACTCAGTTTCCGCAAGTGTCCTCATTCCTTCGTGATCGAGGGTCCCAAGCGGGACACCTAGCCCTATCCACAGTAAGCCGAAGACGCGGGTTGGTAATGACGTGTATCGAACTGGGCACTCCATGTCGCATACTCGATATTTTGGATTCGCCTCGTTCAGTCTCAAGGTCGAATATCAATCGCCGATATCCTGACTTCGCCGCCTTTTCCACGCATAGGGTCGACGGGGGACAGGTCGCGCCGCACCGGTCGACCGAGGTCTGGTTTCCCCAGCATACGTGAAGGATGAAACGGCGTCGCAGTTCGCCTGTGAGCGGCAAAATGAGTCCGTCAAACGACCGCTCGCCGGAGTGATCGCCCGCAACGGAATCAACGAAATGGGTTCGTAAGTCGCGTCTCGGGCGCAATGGTGAAGGGTTCGATCGGAGTTCTCGTCGTCGGGCGGCGATGCGCCCGACCAAGCTTAACTGAGCGGTGCCGACCTATTCCGTTGAAAAACTCCCCCAGGAGTCGAGTTCTTGGCTGTCCTGGAATCCATCAATCGACGGGAGTGCATCGTCATGATGGGCCAGCGAAGCGGCGATCAGGAGCAGCTGTTTTACGTGTTTAACCTGGATGATCACGTTCCGAAAGACCATCTGTTACGCGGCATAGATCACTTCTTCGATGCCGGCGACCTCCGTAAGCACATGGCGTCGTTTTACAATCATACGGGATGCCCCTCGGTCGATCCCGAGTTGATGATTCGCATGCTGATCGTCGGATACTGCTTCGGCATCCGCTCCGAGCGGCGGCTGTGTGAAGAAGTCCATCTGAATCTCGCGTATCGCTGGTTTTGCCGTCTCGGTCTTGAGGATGCCGTTCCGGATCACTCAACATTCTCAAAGTATCGCCATGGGCGATTTCGCGACAGCGATATGCTGCGCCATGTATTCGAATCAGTTTTGCGTCGCTGCATGAACGAGGGCCTCGTAGGCGGTGAAGGGTTCGCGATCGACGCCAGCGTCATCACAGCCGACGCCAATCGCACCCGTGGCATCGCGGGGACTGAAACAATCGACTGGAGTCGCGGCGAAGGACCGAGCCGTGCGGTGCGCGAGTATCTGGCGACGCTCGATGAGAACGACACTGATGCGCAGGTGGTAGAAGCATCGCAGGAACCCGCTACACAGCCAAAGAACATTTCGCTGACCGATCCGGCTGCACGCTGGACCGCAGCACCCGGTGCCCCGGCGTTCTACGCCTACTCGATCAACTACCTGATTGATCTTCATGCGGGAATCATCATGGATGTCGAGGCCACACCCGCATACCGCACACAGGAGGTCGACTCGACCAGGACCATGATTGACCGGGTCGAGCAGCGCTTCCGCCTCAAACCTCAACAGCTGGTGGGTGATACTGCTTATGGCACCGCGTCGATGCTTGCCTGGATCATCAATGACAAGGCGATCGAGCCGCATGTTCCGGTCTGGAAGAAAAGGGCGCGTAGCGACGAGACGTTCTCGAACAGCGATTTCCAATGGTTCGAGCAAAGCAATGAATATCGCTGCCCCGCTGGACATGCACTGCGTAGCGAACGTCGTCGATTCAGAAATCCGCGCACGCATATCACCAAGGCCAAAACGGTCGTCTATCGATCAAGCCAGTTGGACTGCGCTGGATGCTTGAATACAGCATCGCGGCTCGCGATCGCCCATGCGATTTGTCTTATATAGTCTTTACCTGTCAACCTGGCAGTTCCGTTTGGAATGCAGTAGTACAAATCATATGTCCAATGCAACTTCTCTGGGAAGAAGTTGGAATGGGATGTTAGTCCCTCCTTGGGCGGAATGACTTCGGCCTGGATTTCAGACCTCCCGATACTCACACCCGGGGTCCAAAGCCGAAAACGGAGCACGAAAGCGCGATTTTCAGCGCAGCCCAGAGCAGCCATATCCGTCCACATGATCAATCTTTCGTATCAGCGTGTCGACCTCGATATGAGGGAAGTAGTCCCGGCACACCTCGTCGATTGGGATGATGGCTTTGGCTCCATACTGGGCCATGAGGATGAAGGCGGTGTTCATGCGCACCTTGCGTGAAATTCAGCGGCCGTGACCACCTCCGTGCCCGCCATGTCCGCCGCCCCCGCGTCCTCCGCCTCCCCAGTTTCCTCCGCCATGGCCACGCCAACCGTGATGGAAATCGCCGTGACCATGTCGGTGGTCCCATCCACCGCCACCCCATATATTGACGGTGCCATAGCCAAACGCCGGCACGTACTCTGGTCCATAAGCACCATACCCTGAATCGGCGTAGCCGTAGCCCGGGTACGCGACACAACCTGATAAGACGCCCACCAGTCCGAAGACCGCGATCAGCTTAACCATGTTTCTGTACCTCCCTCAATGATGAGAGCGGTGGCGAAAGGCAGAAGTTCGAGTGGGAATTGTGTCCGCTTATTACCGTGCTGACGGGGCTCCGTGCGTGCTAACTGAGCGGCTATAGTTTGGTGGAAGGCGGCAGAAGAGCTAAAGGCCCCAGATAATGTCCGCATCGCTCTTGCGCGCTTCGCGCATCATGTCCAGAAAGGGCCACGCACGTTGCGAAAGTCGGTTACGCGACTCGCGGTGATTGTCGGCAGAACAGTGCAACGGTTCTAGCGTCTCCTCTGCTTTCGCGTCGGCCAAGATCGCCGCTTCCAGCCGCCCGATTGCACCGGGCAGTTCATCGTGCATGATGACGCCACGGGTGTCGAGTCGCTTTCCAATCAAACCCAGTAGGTATTGAGCGAGATCCCGAAGCATGACCACATCCGGAGACGCCCTCGATTGAAATGTAATTAGCATGATGGCTCCTTTGGAAAGACATACGACAACCGCCTCGCCGATCGGACTCTTTCGCGCATTATCTTATGAAGTAATCCGCAATCCATAGCTCCGCCTCGACTCGCCCATCGCTATTTTATATCATGACGTGATATAAACAAACGAGGATTGAGTCCACTCTACGGCACCGTTGTTCCCGCTCAGTGCAGCCGCGACGGACAGACGCTCGTCGCTTGTCCCACCATCGCCGGCTTGTTGTCCGATTCTTTCACCCGTCCCCCGACGACCATGCGCGCCGGTTCCGCGCATCGCAACTGCCTGGAGTTACTGAAATGAGCGAAATCACTTTGGAAGAAAAAATCCGCGTGCGCGCTTTCGCACTGTGGCAACAGGACGGTAGCCTCGAAGGATGCGCAGATGAGTACTGGCACATGGCCCGCGTGCTCGTCGAAAAGGAGATGGCCGCCCCTGGCGCGGCCCAGACTGGTGATCCGGAAGTCCCTGCGCCGGTCTGAATCGTCGCTGGGGCATAGTCGCGTCGTTGTACTCTGGCCCGGTCATCGCCGCTCGCGCCCACTCAGGCGTGACCACGTGTGAGCGTCGGACGGGTGTTCACCAGTGCGATGTGGGAAAACGCCTGCGGGCCGTTTCCGACGAGTCGACGTGAATGAGGCGCAGCCCTTTGGGGAAGCGTTGCGCCGTCGTCGCCATACATAGACCAGGGGTAACCCTGCCTGCCAAACCGGACCGGTTCGCGCTCCGTGGACACGGGTTACCAAAGACTTTGCGGGGCTTCCTATCGACGCCTGTGGTAGAGCTCGCGCGCGCCATAGACGGCCGAAATCGCGCCAACAAGCACGGCGGCCACCGCCAGCGAGTCGTCGACCCCATCCGGCCTGGACATCATCGGTGCAAGACACCAGATCCCCACACCGACAGCGCACATGAACAGGCCGAAGATTAGTCCCCAAACCGGACCAGCCTTGCCCGGATGAAGTTTGTGAGTCATCTTCATTTTCATCTCCCCGCCCGCCTTCCCTCCTCATTTCGTCCCACCAGCATTTCTCTTCTGACAACATACTCGGCTACGTGGACGGGAACAAGCAGAACAAGATCTCTTGAAATCTACATCGTGTGCTGCGGTACACACGAAAATCAACGGTAAGAACGGTCCGACGCGCGCCCGGCTGCCACCGACGAGACCGCGCGAAACTCATAGCCAGTGCACCAGCCACTGCGGCAGGAACAATCTGCGCGGCAATCGGGTGAAAATTTCCGGATACCTATCATGTGTACATGTATCACGTCGTGATATATATTGTTACTGTAGAAATCCAATGACTGCTCGTCAAGCGTTTGCGCCGAGGGAGGACATCATGGTTATTGACAGTGACTTCGAGGTCGGATATCTCGTTGTAGTTTTTGCACTGCTAGGCGTAATTCTGATTGGAGGCCTTCTGAGCGCCGCGCACCTGGAACGGTGTCATCCCAAACTGATAGGCGCGGTGCTCGGTGCGCTGCTCGGTGTCGCCGTCATCGAGGTCGTCCCGCTCTTTACTTGAGCGCAATGAGCCGGTGGACAACCGTACCTCGTGGACCCGAAGAATGATGCCGTTCGACCGCATACTGCTTTGCTATGACGGGACACCGGAAGGACGTCAAGCACTCCGTTGCGGTGCAGCACTTGCACGCGAACTGCAAGCAGAGACGCATCTGTTAGCGGTTGTTGATAGCTCGTGGTGGACGAGCGGATACGACGTGCTGTCATCGATGGCGTTCGAGATGGACGAGGACGCGGCAAGATCGATTCTCGAGGAAGGTATCGACCGACTGTCGAATTGCGGACTCACGGTGCAAGGACAATATTGCGTCGGGGATCCCGTCGACAGGATTGCCACGATTGCCGGGAATCTAAGGGTTGATCTGATTGTCATTGGACATCATCGCGCCGGACCGTTCGCCCGTTGGTGGACTGGCGAACGTCACGCGCAGTTGCTGGATCGCGTCGCCTGCGGGGTTTTGTTTGAGATATCACGCTGATTGCACTCTCCGTGCGTTTCCGCGACGAGTGTCCTGGACTGCTCGCCCGCCGTTCGAACGTGCGACCATGTCGTCGGTTCATCAAACCGGTAGAACTTCGCCGATGTGCCACACTAGACTGCGCTGGCCCACGCCGGGTGTCCATCAACAGGGGCGACAGATTCCATGAATGCGAAATTCAAACACGTCGGCCTCAGCACGTTGCTGGCGGGCTCATTCTCTATGTTCGCTGCGACAGTACAAGCAGGCGACATTAAGGTCATGAGCGATAGCACCCTCGAGCCTGCGTTGACCAAGGTCGTCGCTCTTTATCGCCAGCAGACACACAACCAGGTCAGCCTCGTGTTCGACCCATCGCCCGTTGTGAAGATAAAGATTGAAAACGGAGAAGCGGCCGACGTTGTTATCGTTCAGCCGGACTTTGCTGAGGACCTTACGAAATCGGGCAAGGTGAGTGCCGGAGACAGACCGATAATCGCGCACGTCGGTGTCGGCCTCGGCAACCGCAAGGACGGTCCGGCCTATGACATTTCAACTGTTGAGAAATTGAAGAACACTTTGCTCGGTGCAGACCTCCTTGTCTTTAACAGCGAGTTCTCAAGTTTGAAGCGCAACACCCCGGCTCGTATAAGGTGTTGCCATGGAAAAACGATACCAACAACTCCAGCCTGAAGAGCGTCTGACGATCGCCAGCCAGCATCTGCAGGGTTCAAGCATACGGGCCATGGCCCGTATGCTTCGGCGCTCACCTGCAACGGTGAGTCGCGAACTGGCTCGCAACTGCGGGCCTGACCGCTATGCTTCGGTGCCGGCCCAGGCGCTAAGCGTGGCGCGACGTATCGCTGGCCGGCGTCCCGCCAAGCTTGACACGCAAGGTGTTACGTGGCGCATCGTCCTCACGCTGCTGGACTGGAAATGGTCGCCTCAGCAGATATCAGGTACGCTCAAAGGTTCTGTCGCGATAAGGCGTCGCCAATAGATCCGCTCCCAAACAAAGAGGATTCCTTATTTGTCAAGCGATTAGAATTGGTCAGCAGGTGTCTGATTCAAACCGTCGGCCTACATTTGCCCTTTGGCGATCATATGCATCAACTCAATGCCGCCGAGCAGAATGCGAGCACATCGGAAATCCTTGAAGCCTATCATCGGCCGCGTCCGGCGTTTGATCGCACGATGATCCTGCTCCACGATATTGTTCAGCTACTTCGCCTGATGAACCTTGATGGGTTGCTCCCGGTCGGCGCTAATGTCCTCGAGCGCGGCCAGATTGGCGCCGCTTTTGTCGATGGTTACTGTCCCGGGCTCGCCGTTTTGCCTGATCGCCTTCTCGAAGTACCGGCGTGCCGCAACCTTGTCCCGATGGGCGCGCAGCATGAAATCGACGGTGTCGCCGTCCTTGTCCACTGCCCGGTATAGGTATCGCCACTGGCCGTTGATCTTTATGTACGTTTTATCCATGCGCCAGCTCTCACCCACCGGACGCTTGCGCCGCCGGAAGAACTTTTCCAGCACCGGCAGCAGTTTCAGCGCCCAAACGGTGCACTGTCGAATGGTCCACTGACAGTCCCCGTTCCGACATCATTTCTTCGAGATTGCGCAGGCTCAATGGGTAGGCGACGTACCAGCGCACGCACAACAACATCACATCCAGCGGATAGTGCAGGCGCTTGAGCATCCGCCTGAGCGCTGCATTCATCCCATTGACCATCGTTCCTGTCGCCTCTGCTTTCATGACATCAGCATATCAAACCACCTTGTTGCGACAGAACCGGACGTGACGGGCCGTTCATGGCCGGCTGCTGTCCGACGCGATCGACAGAACCCGACCCCTTGCCGCCATCTGAGTCGTCGAGTCGGTAATGGTCGCTCTCAGAACCTTAACGGCCATTGGGACGCAGGGCGCCCGGCGGCCGCGTCGCAGAAATTCGGGGTTCGGAATGGCCGATCGCCAGTCACGCGCTTCGCGGCAAGCGCACGGCAAACGCCGTCTGTGTGTGGCCAGACCGCCCTTCAATTGCGCCGTGATGGGCTTTGACAATTTCGCTCGCGATATACAGCCCGAGTCCGAGGCCCCCCGCATTTTTGCTCTCCTGATGCGGGCCTCTGCTCAGCGGGTCGAAAATTCGCTCCAGCGTTAGCCGGTCAATGGCGGGACCGCTATTCCTGACTTCGAAACAAACATCCGCGTCATGACCGGTCACACCCACGCGGACCGGCTCGTCGGGCGCGCCGTACCTTATCGCATTGAGCACCAGATTGGAAAGCAACTGCTGCAGGCGCAAACCGTCCCACACACCCTTCACGTTGCCCTTCAATTCGAGATCGATGCGGCGGTCGGAATGAGCTGCACGCAGCTGGTCCACCCGTGCTGGAAAGATTAGCCCTGGCCGAAGCGCGTCGGGGCTCGTCAGATCCGCGGATTTTCGCCTCACGCTTGTGTGCCACATTGCATTGCGTTATGACGATCGCCTCATAGCATCAGGCAAGCAATGCAGACGATCTCGCGTTCGCGGATCCCCACGAAAAAATCGCGCCTGTTGCTGTCGCTTGATCAGCGTGCGGTCCATCGTTCGGTTCCAGAAACAGGCTTCCCCGCGTGGCGCTCAAGGCTCCTGACACGGGCGTCCTGCTTCAGCCCCCAGACCCAGGTTACCGCAAGACAAGGAAGCAGCGATGCAATGGAATAGCCGACACCTGCAAGCGGGTTACCGGTCCAATTCACGAGCGTCAGACTGATCAGCGGCAGAAATCCTCCGAACAGGACATTACCCAGTTGCTGGGCCAGTCCGAAACCCGTGGCGCGGCTTTGTGGGGGAAAGCATTCGGCGATGAATGCGGGCAGCGGTGCCATGATCATCGCCGTCAGGATCGCCAACACCGCAATCAATAGAGAAACCTGCACCCATTGGGCCGACGATGCGCTCGCCTTGATGCCCGCAAAGGCCGGATATGCGGCAATGATCCATAGCACGATGCCGATCAGCATCACACGAGCGCGCCCAATCGTATCCGAAAGCTTCCCGAACACTGGATAGAACGGCGCAGCGATCAATATGGCCACACCCAGACACAGATTGGCCGTTGTCGGTTCGACCTTGAGCACGTTCTGGAGAAAATACAGCATGTACACGATCGACGTGTACAACGACACCGAGGTGCCGCCTTGTGCTCCGAACATGGCAACCAGAATCGCTTTCCACGAAGATTTACTCGACAGCGTGTCCTGCAGCGGACTTTTTGACAGACGCCCCGCCTCTTTCATCTGGGTAAAAATGGGGGTCTCCGTCATGCCGAGCCGGATCCATGTCGCCACTGCAACGATAGGCGCGGATATAATGAACGGCACGCGCCATCCCCACGCCTCGAAACTGGATGGATCGAGAGACAGTTTCAGAATGGAGACAATGGCAAGCGCAAGCAGCAGACCTATGCTCGCGGTGCCCTGCAGTACACTCGTCGACATGCCTTTCCGGCCTTCGGGTGCGTGCTCCATGACGTACACGACTGCAGAGCCATACTCGCCACCGAGTGCGACGCCCTGAATGATTCGCAGCGTGATCAGAGCGACAGGCGCCGCCGCACCAATCACGGCATAGGTCGGCAGACATCCGATACCCACGGTGGCAATGCCCATCAACGCCAGTGTCATCACGAACGTCCTCTTGCGGCCGATCCGATCCGACATCGGGTTGAAGATGATCGTGCCTAACGGGCGCGCGACGTAGGCTATGCCGAAAGTCGCAACGCCCGCAAAAGCGGCCACGACCTTGTCCGTGCCGGGAAGAAACAGATGCGTCAGTGTAACGGTCAACGCAACGTAGACAAAAAAATCGTAATACTCAAGCATCGTTCCGAGGCTCGAAGTTGCGATGATCCGCAGCATCCCTGGCTGATTATCATGAGCATGCGTCTTGTTGGACATGTCAGTCTCCTCTTTGTGTATGGATCAGCGACGCGCAGTTTTTACCGTCGCGCCGGTGCTGCTGATTACATCCGGTTCTTCTTCTGAGCCTGCCGCTCCAGAAAGCTGGAGACGGCGTGCTTATGCTCCTCGCCACACAGCAGGATGGCCTGCATGCTGGCCGCCATCTCGAGTGCCGCAGGCAGCGAGCCACTCGCGGACTCGCGTACGAGCCGCTTTGCCATTCGCATGGCTCGTGGCGGATTTGTCGCAAGGCGTCTGGCAAGCACGAGTGCTTTTCCATCCAGCTGGTCATCTGCAAAGACCTTTGCCACGATGCCGAAGCGTTCTGCCGCTGCGGCGTCGAGGAACTCGCTGGTGAGTGTCATCTCGAGTGCCTTGGCAGGGCCTACGATGCGTGACAGGAACCATGCGCCGCCTATCCCCGATACCAAACCGAGCCGCAGGAAACTTTCCGCAAATTGCGCACTTTCACCTGCAAGACGGATGTCACACATCAGGGCAAGATCGCATCCCGCCCCCACTGCTGCACCATTCACAGCGCAGATCGATGGAATCTCCAGGTTGTTCATGGCCCGCGTAATCCGATGCAGGCTTTTTTGCAAGCGGTCGCGCACCTCTTCTACACTTCCGTCCATCAGATCCTTGCCGCTTTGCATGTCCTTGACATTGCCGCCGGTGCAGAAATGTTTCGAAGAAGACCGCAATAGAAGGCAATTGACGTCGTCTCTGAGATTCACTGATTCGAGCGCATCGGATAGCGCTTCGGTCATGGCCACCGTTAGCGCATTTCCGTTCGCGGCGCTATTCATTGTGAGGGTGAGCACGCCCGATTCGACCGACCTCGTGACCAACTCCGTTTCTGACAGCTGCAACGACACGATTGACCTCTGCATAATAAAAATGAGAACTTTGGCGACTACCGGTTCACGAAGTCGGGGCGGCGCCGCTCGAGGAAAGCCGCCATCCCTTCCTTCTGGTCGACGAGGGAAAATCCTGCATGAAAGAGCCGCCTCTCAAACAGCAATCCTTCGGATAACGACGACTCGAACGACCGGTTAACCGATTCCTTGATCGCAAGCAGTACTGGCAGCGAATGCCGCGCAACCTGCTCGCCTATTCGCATGGCTTCATCTATCAACCCGTCCCGCGGTACGACCCTCGAGACCAACCCGCACAGCAGCGCCTCCTGTGCAGACATCGACTCGCCAGTCAGGCATGCAAGCATTGCTGTGGATTTCCCAGCCGCTCGTGGTAAACGTTGGGTGCCGCCAGCACCAGGCACGATGCCCAGCTTGACCTCGGGTTGCCCGAATACCGCGTCGCTTGCCGCGATCACGATGTCACACATCATGGCGAGTTCGCATCCTCCTCCCAATGCATACCCACCCACGGCGGCAATGATCGGTTTACGCAAGCCGCGGATACGATCCCAATTGCGGCCGATATACTCTTCACAGAACGCCGTCCGATAGTCGAGCTTCGACATCGCGACGATATCCGCGCCCGCAGCAAAGGCTTTTTCCGATCCGGTCAGCACCGTGACGTGCATATCCGGTTCGGATTCGACGTGTTGTAGCGCCGCGACCAGTGCATCGATCAACTCGTCGGTCAGCGGATTCAGTTTGTTGTCCGACGCAAGACGGAGCAATGCCACCTTGCCGTGTGTCTCACGTCGGACGATCCCGTTTGACATCTACAGTCTCCTTAGGTCGCAACGGCATGAGCCACGCCAGTGCGTATCACACCAGCGTTCAGGAGATCTGCGATCTCATCGTCCTGAATACCGTACAGCTGGAGCATTTCAACCGTATGCTGGCCGGTCAGAGGCGCAGGAACGTCGTCTTTTACCGGCTTATCCGATGGGCCGAGGACAAATCCATGCGTACGCAATGTCCCAGCGGTCGGATGTTCCACCGTGCGTGCCATACCGCTCTCACGGTATTCAGTCGTCTCGGTCACATCGCTATAAGTCGCAACTGGGGCACAGATGATGTCGCGTGGCGCGAGTCGTTCAATCCACTCTGCTGTGGTTCGCTCAATAAAACGCATCGCTAGTAGTTCATGAAGAACCCGACGATTACGCACGCGATCGTCGTTGGTCGCAAAACGCGAGTCGCATTCGAGTTCGGGCGCTTCCGCGACTTCACATAGAGCACTCCAGCGGGTGGCGTCGTAGGCGACTACCATGACCCAACCATCGCGTGTCGGAAACGCCTCATTAGGACATGCATAGGGCGCGGCGCTACCCGATTTCTCAGGATTTCTGCCGGAGGCGAAAAATGCCGCAAAGCCGATTTGCTGAAGCATCAGCGTCGCGTTGTAGAGGCTGACGTCCAGATGCTGGCCGGCCTGGTCCCGGTGGACCCGATACAGCGCGCCAAGTACTGCAATTGCGGCGAGGTATCCGCCGATCATATCTGCAACCGGGATCGGCACTTTCAATGGATCTTCCTGAATTGCACCCAACGTACTCATGAGCCCGCTAACAGCCTGAATTACGCCGTCGACGCCTGGGCGCCGCATATTGCTGCCGGTCTGTCCGAATGCTGAGATCGAGCAGTAAACAAGTTTCGGATGGTCTTTGCGCAGGGATTCGTAGTCCAGCCCCAACGATGCCATGACGCCGGGTCGGAAATTCTCGACCAGCACATCGGCTTTACGAAGCATTTTCCGGATCACGCGTCTGCCAGCGTCAGTCTTCAGATCAATCGACACGCTCTGCTTGTTTCGGTTGACGCTCATGAACGTCGGGCTCTCGCCGTTGATCCACGGTGGACCGATCTTGCGGCCGATTTCGCCCTGCGGGGGCTCGATCTTGACGACGTGGGCGCCAAGGTCCGCCAGCGTCATAGAACAGACCGGGCCCGCCAGAACGTGCGAAAAATCGACGACTCGCACCCCCTTCAAGCTGTCTCGTAACATTTTTGATTGTCCTGTTTCGCGGCGTGCCATTGCGGCAAGCCATGACGACGAGCATAGGCAGCCGCCGTTGAGCAGACAATCGACTTTTTCGAATCAGCCTTTGACTTTTTGTTAAAGGGTGGCGCTCACACCTGGACTTGCGTAGCCAACCAGTCGCGGAAGATCTTCAGCTCTTCAGAGGGACGCCGCCCCGTTGGCCACGCGAAGTAATACGTGTAGCCACCGCGGTCGAGTTCAAGGCGAAACGGCTGAACCAGTTGACCGCTGTCGAGATCGGCGCGGATTAGAGCCTTTTGCGCGATAGCGACGCCGTGCCCTTCGATTGCGGCTTGATAAGCAAGCAGCGACGTCTCATACCGCATCGCCGGCCGCTTGACGTGCAAGGGGAAGCCCGCCGCCTCCAGCCATAACGACCAGTCATCCGGCCGTGCGAGCGAGTGCAACATCGTTTCACCCCGCAATTTCCCCTGCGCTTTCAGCTTGAGCGACGGCGCCGCAACCGGCACCAGTTCGTTCGGAATCAGGCGCTGCACGCGCAGGCCGGGCCAGCTACCCGCACCCAGCTGAATCCCGCCATCTATATCTTCACGCGCGAAATCCAGCGGCACGGATGACGTCGTCAACTGAACGTCGATCTCCTTGTGCAGTCTGTGGAAGCTCGCAAGTCGCGGAATCAGCCAGCGCACGGCGAAGGTGGCGGGGGAACGAATCTTCAGCACGCGCGAGCCGCCTTCCCCTCCGCGAGCACGATTTGCTGCGTGGCGCAGCGATGCGAAGATCGGAATCAGCTCGGCGAGATAACGCGCGCCGGCTGGGGTCAGCTCGAGACGCCCTTTGACACGCTCGAAAAGCGCGACGCCAAGATAGGTCTCCAGCGTCCTGACCTGCCGGCTGACCGCGGCCGGAGTGACCGCGAGCTCGTCTGCGGCCTTCGAAATACTGAGGAGCCTACCGGTCGCCTCAAACGCGCGGGTCGGGTTCAGCGGGGGAAGAGGTTGGCGGCGATCCATGCGCGTGCTGAAAATGGACGGAGAAACGTCGCAAGCGTTTGGGTTATCAATGCGTCCACTTATTGTAGCTGAGCAGATCAGCGGGATAACCACCCTCCCGGTGTCCGCCATCTCGCCACCGCGATGTACACGGGTAATCGTCCGGCGAGCTCGCCCCCGAAAATCGGATTCTTGCTGAGCAGGCAAACCCTGACGCGCTCGAGTCCGAGCGGGACGAATGTCTTTAAAGGACGTTTCCGTTCCAGGCGAAAGAAGCCGGAAAGCCAAAAAACGACGCCGCGATCGGCCTGGCGTGATACATCATGTTCCTTCCATGATGAACCCTGAGTCCGCGCGCGTGTGCAGCTTCAAGCAGCGCGGTCGTGTGCGGTTCCATGATCACATCGGCGACGACTGCATGGGACGGCAGTGCGTCGACGGAAAATGGCAGGGCGTCGCTGGCGTTCAGTCCGACGGCGATGCGTTGATGGCGATATCGATGTCCTGAAGAGCTGGCCGAATTTCCAGTTCAGACTCAACAGGATCGCCCCGACATACGCCCCTGAAATGGCGCCGAAGCGTCCGATGCCCGTCATGCATCCTCATCTGCGTTTGCGTATGCGATCGCGATCTCGAATCGCAACGCAATGCTCACAAAGTCGCTGTCCCGTCACCTACCGACTTGCTGCCAACCGCGTTGAGCTTGCTCTGTAGTTCCGCTTTGCGCTTCACCATCTTTTCGCCGAGCCCGCGCAAATTACAGTTCGACTTTCGCAGTTCCGGAAAGAGTTCCTCCTCTTCCTCCTCCACATGATGGCCCACCATTTCGCTCATCACCTTGAAGGTCGCATCAAAGCCCTTATCACCCGCCTTCAACGTTTCAAACTTCGCAATCAGCGTCTTGACCAGGAAGTGCTCGATGTACGCTTCTTCGACGTCGATCGTCTCACTGTCCGGCAATGCTTCTTGCGCGGCGGGATAAAGCAGTTCTTCTTCAAGCATTGTGTGAATGGATAATTCTTCGCACGCGCGCTGGGCGAGGGCAGCCTTCGCTTCCAGATCGTCGTCCGCGGATTTCTTGAATGCAATGAAAAGTTTTTCGACGGCGCGATGTTGTGTCTGTAGAAAATCTATTGCGTCCAGCGGGCCCTGTTGTGTCTCCGTGGTGTCGTGCTTCGTCGCTTCCATGTTGATCTCCTCTGGTGTCTGCGCGCTAACCCGGTCGTGATCAAAACGGCCGCGGTGGAATCACCTATACCGCAACAGCCATGCCTGCCTCAGGCGCATTGTCGGAGCAACATCTGCATTAAATTGCGGACGAGTAGACCGCATTACCGGTCGCAACAAAGGCCGATCGAGCATGAATCCGGCAGCGAGGCAAAACCGCTAATCGGCAATCGTCAGGGGAACGTCGTCCACGGACATGTCAGATTCGATCTTTTTCGTATCCGGGTCGACGCTCATACGATCAATCGTGTTGCTGATTTCATTACCCAGCGCGTAGTGGACCATATGCCCCGTTCCGGGCATCACGGTCAGGTCGCTGTGTGGCAGATCCCGATGCAGCCGGACGGATTGCGCTTCGGGGGCGACGACCTTGTCGCCGTCGCCGGCGAAGATACTCACTGGTATTTTCAGCGTGGCGTAGTGAGCGCAAAAATGTGCTGCGGACGGGATCATGAACGCGGCGTCCTCTGCCGCTGCCCGGATCTGCACGGGACGTAGCAACATTTCACGGGGCACGACATCGAAAAACCTGTCGGGCATCGGCGCAGGCGCGAACATCGCCTCCACGCTGCGCCTTAGCATGACGCGACCGGTTAGCGGCGAAACCGTGTAGCGCAACGCGTCGCCTAACAGCGGAAGCGCCGCCGGTGTCGCCAGCGCGACATCCATGCGGGCTGAAGGATAGTAATAGCCTGAAATCAGCACGAGGCCCCTCACATCCGTCGGAAATTCTGTTGCCAGGCCGAGTGCGACCAAAGTGCCCCACGAATGCCCGACCACGACAGGCTGCTTCACATCGATCTGTACGAGTGCCCGTCGTATGACCGCGGCTTGGGCTTGCGCGGTCCAGAGGCGATCTCGCGGACGCTCGCTGTGTCCGAATCCCGGGCGGTCGAATGCAATCACCCGGTGATGTTCGGCTAGCCGGTCAATCAAGCCGCAGCCGATAAAATCCTGTAACTGGACGGTGTTCCCGTGCAGCAACACGACAGCTGGCCCTTTCCCTTTGTCGATGAGGTGGAGTCGAATACCGTCCACTTCGATAAAACGGCCTATCGGCGGATTATCGCGCTCGGCTTTCCGTGCCCGATGCAAAACCCACAGCGCAGCGGCTGCACCGACGACCGCCGTGGCTGCGACCGCTCCGGCCGTACCCCGAGATAAACCGGCTTTCCTGAAAGAAGTGGGCATGACGTCTCGTGTAGATGCTACAGGTAAGAAAGATCAGCATTCCAGAAAATCGGCGCTTGATGAGGCTTGATGAGATTGGCGCGACCGCGTCTCGTGTGGCCGCGCACTGCTTTACATCTTCCCTTGAGGTGCAGCCTCGTCGGGTGGAACATCGCCAGGCGACGGCTCACCGGGAGTGTCTTCTTCGGGGACGTCCTCATCCGGATCGATGCCGGGCAGGTCACTATCTTCCTCATCTTCGAGCCGCGTCGCTCCGCCCGTCGCCGGTGCATCGCTTGCAGGAAAGGTGTCTTCGATTGTCTGGTCAATAGCGTCGTCGGGCTTTTCGTCCGGCGTGCGTTGCTCAACAGGTGTGTGCGTCATGATTCGCTCCTCGTCAGTTTGTGGCTCCCATGTAAGCGCAATCGCTGTACCGGCAGAGCGACAATTTCCTTTCATCCGGGGACTGCCGGCAACATAGGCAAGTTCAAATCCGACGCGCGATGTCCTGCCCTTCACGCGTGTCCTTGAAGACACGATGTGCGCGCCGCGTAACGTATTCCGGTCCCAACGATTGCCCACAAGCCGGGCACGACGGCGTGTTTTCCGAAAAGAGAGAATCGAGGCCGTCGTAGAGCCCGTTGTGTGACAGATCCCGCAGTGTCGCGAGATACCAATGCGAACGTGAATCGTCGTACCGGCTTTCGACTATCGAGCCGCAGTGTCCGCACGGACAGGTGACGTGAGTAATTGCGCGCAATGCCATGATGCTCTCCACTGCATCCGCGCAGCCTCTAGCCGCGCTCTTGCGATCAGCGAACGGCGCGGCCCGAGAGCGTCGCGCGAGTCGGATCGCGGCGCGGCGGAACGTCGGCAGTCGAAACGCCGGCGGCTTCCTCGAACGGCGGCTGATGCCTGAAGCCCGCGTGGCCCGAAACGATCGCTATGATCGCGCCGACGATCAATGCCGCAAATGAGAACCACGAAGCGCGCGCTACGTTGCGTGCGGCCGCATCGGCTGTCTGACGCGCGTCGGCTTGTGCTTGCGGACTCGACGCCTCGGCGGTAGCGGAGGCGATTGCGCCCTGGACCCGCTGGGTCAATGCGCCCGCCATCGTATTACCTGTTCCCGATCGATCCATTGTTGCACCGACCGTTGCGCCCGTAGACGCTACGTTCCCGGCCGCGCTGACGGCGGTGCCGAACAGAGACGTTGCTCCATAGATGACGAGCAGAATCATCACGGCCCACGCGAGCAGACCATGGAGCCAGCCAAGGACGGGCGCGCAACGTCCCGCGAAATACGAGCCGGCAAACACCGCGATGGCAGTCATTACGATCAGATACGCCCCAGAACTGAAACCATATCCCTCCAGCGGGTTGTAACGCGAAAGCGGCGCCAGCGCTGACATGCCGATTGCCGTGCCCAGCACGGTCAGAACGAGATACACGATCAGCGAGAGAATGACACCTGTGATCACGGATCCCCACGACACGCGAGGAAGTCCGGTTTGGGTGATGAGCAGTTTCATAGATGTGCCTAGGTAGTTGGGAAAACCGAAATAGCGAACACAAAGATGGATTGTGTTCAGCGGTAACAGCGCATTGGGCGTTCCCGGCTGCCAAACCCTTCGCCTGTTTTCTTCGGTCGCCTTCGCCGTTCTCATTCTTGCGAACGCGGCTCACTGGCCGCGCGGGCATTCGTCGCAATCTCATCCAGAGCTTGTATTCCCCGTGCCGCTATCAAAGGAATCGCGGCCATACTCATCTTGGCACCTGCTATGGTGATGGCGGGATACAGCGTGGAGACAGGCACGTCTGCCCCTGAGATGGATTCGCGCGAGCAACTGCGATCACTGCTCATGGTGTCAGGCCGTGCGTCGGCATACTTCCGGTCAGCGAATGCGCCCTCGTTATTTCCACGCGCGTGAAGCTTTGCCGCCCGTGCTGGCGAACAAAGCCAAGCACCAGTTCATCGATGCGGGAACTCCGGAATGCCGCGTCCAACGGCTCGATGGCCGCTGCAGCCAGTGAAGAGCAACCGGGAGCAACCGCCGTTCCCGAGACAGGCCCGGGCAGGTTTTTGCGAGCCCCTCGATTGCGGGCCGTGTCGACTAAAGGATCGGCGCTCCACCAGTCTCCGCAATCGTTGCCCCAGAGACATAGCTCGCTTCGTCGGACGCGAGCATCACATAAGGCGCCGCAAGCTCGGCAGGTTGTCCCGGCCGCCTCATCGGTACCTGCTGACCGAAGTTAGTCACCTTCTCCCCAGGCATCGTGGAGGGAATCAACGGAGTCCAGATCGGGCCGGGTGCAACACAGTTGACGCGAATACCTTGTTCGGCGAGCAATTGCGCGAGACCGCCCGTGAAGTTCTGGATGGCGCCTTTTGTCGACGCGAAGTGATGGCGAAGGCAGCCTGGACATCGGAATTTGCTGGCTCATAGGTAGGAGTACGGGGTAAAAACGTGGCTTGACAGCGTTAGTGACGCTCTATAGCTTGATCAGGGTCTTAGCGCAAGAAAGTAGGGAGGCGCTGATGGACCGTCGACGTTTTCTCTCGCTGTCGGTCACGGGGCTGCAGGCGAAGACGACCTACTATTACCGCTTCGTCGCGGGCAGCGACATCAGCGCGACAGGCACGACGCGTACGGCGGCATCCGCGGCCGAAGCGCTGCCGCAACTGCGTTTCGCGTGGTTCGTGTGCCAGAACTGGAGCGCGAACCACTGGCAGGCGATGTCGCTGATGGCTGCTGAAACAGACCTCGACTTCATCGTACATCTGGGCGACTACATCTACGAAGCCGGATTTGCCGCGCAGCCGGGAACCGTCGAGCCTGCGCATCCAACCATTACACTGCCGAGCGGCGGCTCCTATGCGAACACGCTCGAAGATTACCGCACGCTCTACCGCACCTATCGCGGCGATGCGCGCCTGCAGACCGTGCATGCGCGCTTTCCCGTCATTGCGATCTGGGACGACCACGAGTTCTCCGATGACTGCTGGCAAGATCACCAGACCTATACGAACGCGAACCTCCAGCAGACTGCGCGCCGTCGCGCGGCCAATCAGGCCTGGGCCGAATATCTGCCCGTCGACTGGGGCGACGTGTCGTTCGATCAAAACAACGCGGCCTATGACAACATCCGCATCTATCGCGAGTTTCATTTCGGCTCGCTCATGCATCTCGTCATGACCGGTGAGCGGCTCTATCGCGACGATCACGTCGTCAGCGAAGTCGCTGTCGCGCAGGCACTCGGACACGATCCTGTGAACGGCAACGATCGCGTTGGCTCGCGCTACTTTGTGCCGCAGCAAGGCCTTGCGCTGTTCGAAACGCTCGATACGCAGCGTCTCGGACGTGTGCCGTCGATCTTCGGAACCACACAGACGCAATGGTGGAAAGACACGTTGCAGGCATCCGCATCGACGTGGAAAGTGTGGGGCAACGAAGTGATGATGAACCGCTTGTGGCTCGATCTGAGCGCGATCGCACCGGCGCCGAACAATGTCGTATTCGTGCTCGATTGCGATGCGTGGGACGGCTATCCGTCGCACAAGGCCGATCTCATGTCGTTCGTGAAGACTCAACTCATCACGAACCTCGTCGCGATCACGGGCGACCTGCACGCGTTCCAGGCGGGCATCGTGCGCGACGTGCCCGACCCTGCGACGGGCACGCCCGTGATGATCGATCTGATGTCGGCGGGCATCAGCAGCCAGCCGTTCTTCGAAGACGTGAAGGTGTACGCGGCAGGCATGCCGCTGGCATCGCTCATCAGCTCGTCGGCGGCGCTCGATGCATTCGTCAGGCAGAACAACCCTGACATGCTCTATGCGGATCACGATGGCATCGGCTATGCATCGGCGACCGTCACGCCGACTCAGTTCGTCACTGTCTTCAACAAGGTTAAGTTCCTCAATGCAGATGGCACCGCTCCGCAGTCGCCACTCGCCAAGCGGACGCGCTTGACGATCAACTCGGGGACGGTCGCGGTGCTGGTGGAAGACAACGTCTGAGGCACGAACACGCATGCGTCCTTCCATTCACAATAGCGGAAGCACCGGCCTGATGTGCTTTGAAGACGCTGCAGTCGGCCGCGATGGACGCGCGTGTGCCAGGTTCGGCGAGATGCGGAAGCCGGGCACTGCGGGAGGTTCGGAACCCTGGTGTCACATCAGTTGTCCTCGTCAGCAGGAGGCCCCTCCGACAGCCAGTTGCGCACTTCCGGACGTACGCTGAAAGTTGGTGCATACGTCCATGCCTCGAGCCACGATCGCCAGGTCGTCCATTGGTCGTCGTCCATGACAAACTCCTCATAGCTTGAGCCAGACGGCGTTTCACTAACAAGAACGTAGGAGACGGCATGACCATTCCAGTAAGCGACCAGGTCGTCAGTCAGGTCGGCTGTCACGCCGGCGCCATGGTCGTGCAGAACCTTCCCGATCTTTTCTTCAAACTCGTTACGGGTCATCGCCATCATCGTCCTCTCCGTGTCACATTCGGGCGCCGTCAGGGGCTGACTCAGATAACGTCGGCTATCTCATCTCCAACGCTCGCTGATCGCTTCGGGCGCCACGCCCCTCTTTGCCTTGAACAGGCCAGGCGCGAGATGTTCCTGGACAGCAGCAAGAATCGGACTTGACCCGCAGTTTCCCCGAATACCGCTGCCCGAAAACTCCCCAAGGCTCTCTTTGGCGCAGTTCGCCTGTTCGAACGCAGCCTGACACGTCAGACATGTAGCGGCACACGTAATGCTCATGCATACGGGCAAACCCCCGCGTACCGTCCACAACTGCCAGGGCGGCAGCCAAACTTACGGAGACTGTCACGCGGCCTGCGCATCCCCGCCGACGAGGCTCGCTGGCCATGGGTAATATGCGGCCGGACCACCAGGTTGACTATTTATCGCCGCGACAACGAGCGGGCCAACCGCCAGATTTTCGATTGCCGCCCTGCATGAACATTCACCGTCGCGTTGCCTCACGAAGCGACGGCACCTCGGACCGTTGCTGCAACTGGTCTATCACGACGAGGTGGATTCACAGTTTTGCCGTTGCCGGGGTAACGGTTGCTTGCAAGGAGGCAAATTGAAAACGGTAACCATCAAGAACATTCGCCCAACCCAGCTGACGCACGGTCTACGCGAGATACGCCGAAAGACGCAGTTCTATGAGTCGCTGTCCGGTCACGACCTGGAAATGGCAATCGCTGAAAAGCCGGTACCCGTCGTACTTGGACCGGCTGGGGCACCGTTCGCGATTGACCACCACCACGTCGCAAGCGCCTTGTGGCGCGCAGGAATAAAGACGATGCCCGCTGTGCTGGTAGCCGATTTGTCGTGGCTGTCGTACCAGGACTTCTGGTTGTCGATGGACGACCACCGCTGGACTTGCCCATATGACGCCAAGGGGCAACGGAAGAGCTTTGCGGATATGCCCGGGCATGTGTGGGAGCTGGAAGACGACGAATATCGTAGCCTGGCGGCATCGGTGCGCGTCGCGGGCGGCTATGAAAAAACCACCGTCCCGCTCGAAGAGTTCAGGTGGGCGGACTTCTTCCGTACGTACCTGCCATATCCCGGAACTGACGACGGATTCGTAGCCATACAGCGACAGGCGGTTAAGCTCGCAAAGAGCAAAGCGGCTGCAGGTTTACCGGGATTCGTGGGCAAGGAACCGGGTTAGGAACCGCTGATCGTAGCGTGCTCGTCTTCGCGGAGCCCACTGAGTTCGGGTCTGAAGCGAAGAGAGATTCCGACCCGAAGATTCTTGACTCCGGATACGCAGACCGCCTGCACCCGAATCCCTATCCGTCAATTGCCGCTCGACCGCTGACAAATTCGAGGGCAGCTCTGGCTGGGGCGATCCATTCGAGTGTCGACTGCCTCAACCAGCTCATCATGCTTTACGGTCATCTGCGATGCCTGGCTGACTTTGGTTGACTTCGTTGGCGTTGCATTTCGTCTTGCCTGCTTACTGTTTGTCACGAGATAGGGGTCAACGTTGGCGAGTCGATGAACGTTTATACAACCAGCACTGTCCAGTGCAGTGCACTTCCAAGGGAGCAAACCATGAAGAAGATCGTCGCAGCACTCGCATCCGTACTGCTCGTTACCACGGCATTCGCACAGACTGCCGCGCCCTCGGACGCTGGCAAGGCACAGATGAAGGCAAACAGCGAGAAGAGTGAAGCACAGGCTACGGCCAACAAAAAGAAGGCTGAAGCTCAGAGCGACGCCGACAAGGCTCAGGCGTCGGCGAATGAGGACAAGGCTTCTGCTCAGGCCGACGCTGACAAAAAGGCCGCGAAGATGGAAAAGGCAACAACGCCGAAGGAAGCATCTGACGCACGCGGGGACGCTATGAAGGCGCAGGCCCGGGCCGACAAGAAGAAGCACGCCGCGCAGGCCAAGGCGGACAAGAAGAAACACGAAGCCGCCCAGGATGCAAACGTGGCTCAAGCGAAGGCCGACAAGGAGAAGGTCGAGGCGCAAGGCGACGCAAACAAAAAGGCCGCCGATGCTAAGGTCGATGCCGCGAAATCGCAGTAATCCCGGCGTTGCCCTAATGACCTGCAGCGGGTCGACCCGCACTATAACGTGATACATGGTCTGCTCTGAGGGCGAGTCTCCGTACTCGCCCATTTTTTCGCGAAAGCGCACGTCCACATACCATCATGAGCAGTATTTCCCCCTCAAAGCGGCAATGCCGCCGGGTGGTCGTTGGGACTTCTTATTTCACGCGGCTTGGCACTCCGCAGCAGCCCGAGGGACCAAGATCAATCGAAAAGCACTCGATACATATTCGCTGAAGCGGCTGAACGAGATTGTTTCAGCAATCGCGTCTACTGCGGACCACGTCGACGCTGACGGGCGGACGGCCGTTGGCTACCCTGATGTCATCCGATGTGAAGATCCGCTGTTCGGTGCGAAGCGGCAGTTCAATGGCAAGCAGCTTCATGATACGAACGCAGGGCTCGCGCCGCGAATACAATGTACCTGCACACTGGCGCGGCACGGGACTGACTGTCGAATCACTGGCAACCGTTGGCCGCGGCCGTGCGCTGCACGCCCCAGCTGCCTGTCGACGTCCGGGGCGTTCCGTTAATGCGGACCCGACCGCGCGGCGCCGTGCGATCCCAGCGGGATACCACGCTGTCGGCGTGTACGTCCGTATCGCCCAGGCGAGCCGATCCGGCCAGAAACGGGATCAAGTCTTGCTGCGCAGCTTTGCACGGGAGAAGATCATGGTCAGACTTTTCGGCATCCTGGCGCTGGCGGCTGCCGTCTCGGGATGTGCTGCAGCCCCGCCATACGGTTACAGCGATCCTGCGTACGGACCAAACTACTACGCGCCGGGGCCCAGCATCGGCGTGGGTGTGGGAGGCGGCAGCCTCGGCGGTGGTCTGGGTATCGGTGTAGGTGTCGGGTTCTAGGCTGCGCGCCACCTGACCCCGCCTGGTCGAGTCGCCGTCTGCGCCAGCCATTGGGACTCTTCATTGGGACTCTTGCCTGTCGCCGCAACTCGCCATTCGCGCAATCGCGTCTGACGCGCCACGACGTGTGCCAGGCAGTCCCGCAGTCAGCGCCAGGTGACACGCTTTTCGCCGTCCATGGCGATATCCATACGGTTAGATAGCCCAGCCGCCGCGCCCGTCGCGGGCTCACCCCCTGCCCCTCAATGCGCTTCTTTCAATTTCTACCCAAAAACTGTGTTTCGGGACAACAAAACTCAGGGACGTCCAGATCGGACCGTGTCTCCCAACATCCGGCTGCACGAACGATGCGCTCACTTTTCACTTTTCCAGGTTTTCCCTTTTGACAACAACGGACAACGCTAGCCGTTAAAGTCGCCTGACGGTACGGCCCGATCGGAGAATATGAGGTTGGCAGCAGAAACGGATTGGCTACAGCTTTTACTGCAGAGCGGGCGCGACGCCGCGCGCGCTGCACTCCGGCTGCCCCGCTGGAAAAGATCACCGACGCGCGGCACGCGCAATGCTCGCTCTGATTAGCCTCGTCATTTCGCCCCTGGAGGAGATCATGTCAAGCCAAGCCTATGCGCCCTACCGCGGATGCGGGATCACGGTCCACGTTACGGTGGCGACGTCGCATGCGCTCGGTGGCGCATGTCGGCGGTTCCGGGTGTCATGGAGGGTCTCATTACCCGGGGATACGCAGCAGAAGCTTGCAAACTTTCCAGAGCAGTTTGATTTCCTGACAGAGCAAGAGGCGTTCAGGTACGGCGAGAATCGGGCGCACACATTCATCGATTCCGTTCTTTGCGTGCCTGCCCAAGGCCCCGGCTTGCAGACCCGTATTCACAAGTAACGCTCTTATGGATCAAGCCGCAGCGTATGTCGCATGCGCGAGAGAACGCGAGGCTACACATCTGCTGCGGATCGTATGGCGCCCATGAACACCCGAAAAAATGGCTCAAACGGCACCCGCTCAACAACGTGCCACCTCAGCGGAGCTGGTTTATACCCTTCGCACCTTGTGGCTGGTTGTCTTCATCGCTGATCAGCTAACGAAGATCGGTTAGCAGGGGTCATTAGTGCGCCACTTAAACCGGAGCCCAGACGGACATTTGGAGCATGGCGTATACCCTCTGACGGACCTTATGTATCGACATCAGCGCATACTTGTAGTGCTGCGATCCGAACCTGTGATCATGAGAAAGCGTCCATCCCCGGACGCACGGCCAGCGTTAGCACTGTTGAGGCCAGTCCATGAAAACAACGAATATGTCCCACCGCTCGGAAACGCTAGCGCCTGCATCACCCGCTTGCGGTATTGACGACGTTCGGGCAGCGCTGTTGCAAAGTGAGATGCGTTTCAGAATCCTTCTGGATGATTTTCCGGTGGCAATCTACTGCTGTGACGCCAACGGCAAGCTCACGCTCTTTAACGACGCCGCCGTCCAGCTTTGGGGGCGATCGCCTGAAATTGGCATGGATTCGTGGTGCGGATCACATAGGATGTTCACGGTCGAAGGCCGTCCGCTTCCGCTTGATCGCTGCCCCATGGCACTCACCCTTCTCGAACAGCAGGAGATCGGTATCTCCGAGGCCATTGTCGAGCGACCTGACGGTTCGCGCCGCAACGTGCTGGCTCATCCCCGCCTGCTGGCCGGTTCCAACGGAGAAGTGCTCGGCGCAATCAATATCGTCATCGACATTACCGAACGCAAACGCCTTGAAGAACAGCTCAAAGATGCTGATCGGCGCAAGGACGAATTTCTGGCGATGCTCGCTCATGAACTGCGTAACCCACTCGCGCCAGTTCGCTCCGCCGTCGAAGTGCTGAAATCTGGACGACCGTCGGACATACAGATATCGCAGGCTGTGAAGGTGATCGATCGCCAGACGACGCATCTGACCAGCATCGTCGACGATCTGCTTGATGTTGCCCGCATCAAGCATCGACGCGTTACTTTGAACAAAACGAACGTTGAGCTCGCCGAGGTGCTGGCCGACGCGATCGACATCGTTGCACCCGAAGTTGCCATGCGTGGATTGCGTCTCACCGTCGAGCAGCCGACGCACGCCGTCTCGTTGCATTGTGATCGCACGCGCCTCGCCCAGATGCTGGGCAATCTGCTCAACAACGCAGCGAAGTACAACCGAGAGAAAGGAGCAATCTTCCTGTGCGTGACGGTGGACGGCAAAGACCTCATCGTGACCGTACGGGATACAGGTATCGGGATTAAAAAATCGATGCTCGGCCAGGTGTTCGATCTTTTCACGCAAGTACGGAACGGCTTCACTCGACAAAGTGGCGGACTCGGAATCGGCTTATCCGTGGTGAAAGTAATGGCTGAGATGCACGGGGGATCTATCTCGGCGGCCAGCGACGGCGAAGGGTGTGGCAGCGAGTTCTGCCTGCGCTTGCCCATCGTGACAACAGGCGCGCAGCTTCATTTGGTGGTGCCGGTCGCAGACAGTGTCCAACCGCAGAGGATCATGATTGTGGACGACAATCTTGATGCTGGCGAAGCAATGAAAATGCTGCTGGAATTTCATGGGCACGAGATAACGCTGGCCAGGAACGCTGAAGAGGCTCTCCTCGCCGCCAGGCGCGCCATGCCTGATGTGTTTTTAATCGACATAGGGTTGCCAGGCATGGATGGCCACGCACTTGCGAGCGAACTTCGCATGCTGCCGTGCGATAAACCTCCACGCATGATCGCGGTGACGGGATTCGGCCAGCCGGAAGATCGACAGCGGTCCCTTTCGGCCGGGTTTGACGATCACCTGATCAAACCGGTCGGCCTCTCCCCTTTGCTTCAAAGTCTGGCGCCCGATACGCTCCCGAACGCCACCGGATAAGCCCGATTCCGGGTAGGCGCTGCAGTTCTTCCATCACGCCAGCACCCGAAAGGGCGCGTTGCCCTTCGCTGCCGTCAACGTGTGGCGGCCCGCTGTCTCATGCCGATGCCTTTGCGGATGGATGCCAGATTGTTCAGGCGGCTCAAACAGGCGGTCATTGCCTGTTGTCGATCGACACCACGCGCGCCTTCTGGGACCGTGATCCGATCAGCAGGTCGTCCACTTTCCGAACTGAAATAGACGATTTATGCGGGTGAAAGCGACGCAGTAAGTTGTCAATTAACGCGCACACAGACGAGAAATTGCTGAAGAGCGCACCGGCGTCGTCTGAGGCCACGATCGCGGTAGTGAAGTCGGCCGTCGGCTCACAGAACTATGCGCAACGGTGCCCAGCAAGCGAGCGATTGCGCAAGTGGCAGCACCGAGGCTTGCTGAGCGGCGGCGACAAGCCACGAGGGCCGCACAGCGGGTACGGCGAAGATGGTAAGGTGCCCCGTCTGTCGCTCCGTCGGCGCAGTAATATTTACGCCACGCAATCAAAATCCCAGGCGGACCAGCCTCCTTCATTGCTTTGTCTGCACGTACCCAGGCATAAAATTAGCTGCAGCCATGTAAAAATCTGCGATTGCTCCGGACGGGATCCAGCCTGTGATCAAGATACCAACGGCAGAGGAAGAGCCGGTGCCTCAAGCCTTTCCGATTGTAGGAATCGGCGCCTCCGCGGGCGGACTGGAGGCGATCTCCGAGCTCATCTCCACGATCCCGCGTTCGAGCGGGCTGTCATTTCTTGTCGTACAGCATCTCGATCCGTCCCGTCGAAGCCTGCTGCCAGACATTCTGACCAAACATACTGCGATGCCAGTTGTCGAGGCGATCGAGGGAATGGCCATTGAGGCTGATCACGTCTATGTCATTCCGCCCAACGCCCGCATGCGGGTTGCGCAGCGGCGCATCAATCTGCATCCACGCATCGACGTTCTCGGGCCACCGATGCCAATCGACGACCTGCTCGAGTCGCTCGCCAGTGACCAGGGCGCCAACGCCATCGGGGTGATTCTATCGGGCAGCGGATCCGACGGTGCGCTCGGCCTTAAGGCGATCCAGAACGAAGGCGGCATTACCTTCGCCCAGGACGAGGCGTCCGCCCGTTTTGCCAGCATGCCTCAGGCAGCCATCGGCACGGGATGCGTCGATATGGTGCTTCCCCCGCGGCAGATCGCAGAGGAGATCGTGCGTATCGGACGGCAGCCACATACCGGTGCCGATCAGCCGATGCCGGCAACCCAGGCTGAGAAAAGTCTGCGGCACGTGTTCCGGTTGCTGCACAAGGCCTGCAACGTCGACTTCACGCACTACAAACGCGGCACCATTGAACGCAGGCTGTCCCGGCGCATGGCGCTGCGTCAGACCTCGTCCGTCGACGACTACATAGTCGTGCTCGAATCCGATGCGACGGAAGTGTTCGCACTCGGACGGGATCTGCTGATCCGGGTGACCGAATTTTTCCGCGACCCCGAAACGTTCGAAGCGCTGGTCCAGATCGTATTTCCGAGGTTGCTCGGAGACCGCGAACCGGATATGCCAATCCGGTTGTGGGTTCCCGGTTGTGCGACCGGTGAGGAAGTCTATTCGATCGCGATCTGCCTGATCGAATACCTGGGAGAACGCGCAGCGGATACGCCGATCCAGATTTTTGGCACCGACGTGAGCGTCGATGCACTGGAGATTGCCCGCGCAGGACGCTATATTGAAAACATCGCGCGAAACGTATCGTCCCAGCGCCTGCAACGCTTCTTTGTACGGGATGGCGATTATTACCGTGTCGACAAGGGGGTCCGGGATCTCTGTACGTTCGCGCGTCACAACGTTGCCACCGACCCGCCCTTCTCGCGGATGGATCTCGTCAGCTGCCGCAATCTCCTCATTTACCTGAATCCGGTTCTGCAGCGAAGCGTCATGCCGCTATTTCACTACGCGTTGCGTTCCGACGGCGTGCTGATGCTGGGGCCATCAGAAACGGTGGGCGCCTTCTCTGACCTGTTCGGCGTCATCGAAAGCAAGCGCACGAAGCTCTATAGCAAGAAGCCTCGTCCCGGACGCCCGGGTGCCCGTTCGCTCAGCCTGATGTCTTCGCCCGAATCGGCGGTTCAGCTCACAAGTTCGACGCAGGATCGACGCGAGCCGCCGCTAGTCGAACGGCTCGGGCGCGAGGCCGCGCGCAAGGCGCTCGCGCGGTATGCACCGCCCTATGTCCTGTGCGATGACGAACTGAACATCATTGAGTTTCACGGCGACACCGGACCGTATCTGGTCAATCCCGAAGGGCCACCGAGCAGCAACCTGCAACGGCTCGCCCGACCGGAAGTGTTTCTGGCCATCAGCGAAGCCGTCCGGCAGGCCCGCCAGAGTGGCGCCCCGTTGCGCAGGACAGGACTGCGCGTCGGAGCTGCGGGGAGCGCGGGCGAAGCAGGCATCGAGGTGCATCAGATACAGATCGCCGGTGCCGATGGACGGTGGTTTATCGTCTTCTTTGAGAGCGCGTCACAACGGACAGCGGAAAGCGGTCAAGCTGCGTTAGGGGATAGTTCGATCGCGTCTGCGGTGCTTCGGACCTTGAAGCGTGGCCTCGCCCGAACGGGCGAGCAGGATCGCGGCGTCCAGGACGCGGAGAACGCGCGTCTCAGAGCCGAGCTGGACGCCACCCGTGAACAGCTTCGGGCAACGCTCGAAGAGCATGAGAGCGCCCGGGAGGAGCTTAAATCGAGTGAAGAGGAACTGCTCTCCAGCAATGAGGAATTCCAGAGCACCAACGAGGAACTGGAGACAGCCAAGGAGGAGCTTCAGTCAATCAACGAGGAGCTTTCCACGACCAACGACGAGTTGCGCTACCGGGTCCGTGAACTCAAGACCGTCCACGATGAAGTCACCCGTGCGCGCGACTACGCCGAGGCGATCATTGAAACGATCGCCGAGCCGGTCCTTGTACTTGAGGCCGATCTGCGCATCGTGCGAGCCAATCTGGCTTTCTATCAGGCATTCGCGACGGCGGCCGAGGCGACGATTGGCACGAAGCTGTATCTTCTCGGCAACGGCCAGTGGGATATTCCTGCGCTGCGCACGATGCTCGAAGAGATTCTTCCAGAGAAGACCAGCGTTCGGGACTACGAGATAACGCACGAGTTTCCGCGTATCGGCACGCGCACCATGTGCCTGAACGCAATGCGTGTCGCATGGCCTGGGCAGGCGCTTGTCCTGCTAACTATTCAGGACATGACCCAACAGCGCGATGCGGTGACGCGACTTGAGGCGGCGGATCATCAAAAGGACGAATTCCTCGCCATGCTCGCACATGAACTGCGCAATCCCCTTGCTGCGATTCGCAACGGGCTACAGTTATGGCAACGCGGTGATGCCGACGATGCGTCCATCAAGGCCGCTCAGGCTGCGGCCCAGCGTCAGCTCGCAAATGAGATCGGTCTGGTTGACGATCTGCTGGACGTATCCCGGATTACGCGCGGCATCATCACCCTCAATGTTCGGCGCATCGATCTGGTTGATTCGGTTCGCCACGCGGTTGAAACGATGCGGACGGAAATCGGAATGCGACAGCACGAATTAGTACTCGAGTTGCCAGAGGAAAGCCTGACGGTCGAGGGCGATACGATGCGGCTTGAGCAGATCGTGACGAACCTGCTCGGCAACGCGATCAAGTATACGCCTCCCGGCGGTCGCATCCGGCTTTCGCTCGAACGCGACAGGCACGATGCCGTACTGGACGTCACCGACAACGGTATCGGCATGACTGCTGAGTTCATCCCGACGATTTTCAGGATCTTTGTTCAGGCGGAGCGAACGTCCGATCGCAGGGGCGCGGGTCTCGGGCTCGGCCTGACGCTGGTGCGGCGACTTGTCGAACTGCATCAGGGATCGGTGCATGCTTCCAGTGAAGGTCTTGATCGCGGCAGCAGGTTTGTCGTCCGGCTTCCGGCACTGCCGCCAGGCACCGCACCGGAGCATGCACCGAACTCCGGTCGATCCGTAGAAGGGACGTCCACTACCCACCGGATTCTGGTTGTCGACGACAATGTCGACGCGGCGGAAAGCAGCGCCGCGCTCTTGCGGCTCGACGGACACGTGGTGCAGGTGGCCTGCGACGGGCCAGCCGCGTTGCAGAGCGCAGAGGATTTTCGCCCCGACGTGGTACTGCTCGACATTGGCCTGCCCGGAATGGACGGCTATGAGGTCGCAGAACGGTTGCGTACGATGCCAACTCTGGCCGATGCTGTCCTGATCGCGCTGAGTGGGTATGGAGGGGAACAGCATGCCGAGCGGTGCCAGCAGGCCGGTTTCGATTGTCATCTGGTCAAGCCAGCCAATCTCGAACAACTTGATGCGTTAATTGAGTCATCCCGCAGCAGGCGCACGCCTGCCAACAATGCGCCGTGAGCGATGCGTTACGGGCGTAGAGCGGGCGCAGTGAGATTGGCGTCGCTTTGCGCGGACCTGACACACCGGTCGACTGAAACGATCGCCAGGTGGAACAACTGACATGCGGCACGGAACTCCCCAGCACGAGCGTGGATCAACAAACTAATCGAGGCATCCCAACATCAGAACGCGCGCCGGTTGTTGTCTCCGCGTCGAGTGTCCGCTCAGACCTTCCTTAGCGGGCATTCCCGACCGGGACGTGACGGGCCCGTTCATGGCCGGCTGCTGTCCGACGCGATCGGCTAAACGCGACCCACTCCGAACCTTGAACCCGGCGTCACCTCTACGGCTGCGTTGAGGTGTTAACCGCCATCCACACATCCGGGTCGGCTGGCAAATCGTTGCCCATAACTGTTATTCGCGGAATGTGTTCGTTGATCGATCGCGAGCAGACGGTTTCGGGAAAGCCGATTGAATCTAGCCAACCCAAATTTTGAGTGCGACCGAGGCCGTAGCGCGGCGTTGCGATCAGCGTGGCCCCCTGCCATCGAGGCGCCATCCGGGAAACTCGGCGTCGCTGACCTGTTGGCCTAAGGTCTAATTGACCGGCCTGAAATTCAGAGATCATATTGTACTGGGAACGTTCACGTGTCCGTAGTCTGGTCCGCGCGGAACTCGTCCCATGACCGGCGGACTCGGTCTATTGAGCGGGTTGAGGGCGGTAACAATCCCGTCCTAACCCGTGTGATCAGACAGTACTGGAGTGGCAGATCAGTTCACCTGCTGGCAGTGCTGGATCCTCCGATGCCGCGGGTATCGACAGAAGCAACGCTGACGACCTTGCGCCGGTGCAGATCACGTGCATCGCGGCAAAAGCAGGCGGTTTTGGACTCGAACACCTTGGTCTCCGCTGCAATTTGAAATCGTAGGGAGAGAGCAGGCATGGACTGGAACCGCTGGTACAGCTTAAAGAGCTACCTGAGATCTTCGCTGTGGACTGTGCCACTTATCGCAGTCGCGATTTATGCCGTGGTGAAACCTGTGACTGAAATGGTGGGCAGGTGGATGATCAGGCAAGGGACCCTTGATCCGAAAACCGGCTTTCTTGGGCTGTCCATGACCGGGGCGCGGTCGTTGGTCGGCGACATCGTTTCCGCAGACCTGGCGTTTCTGGTATTTACGTTCGGCTCATTGCTCGTCGCAATCCAGGTCGCTGGCGGGCAGTACACCCCGCGGATCATC
The DNA here is from genome assembly GCF_002902965.1 of Paraburkholderia hospita. GTDB lineage: Bacteria > Pseudomonadota > Gammaproteobacteria > Burkholderiales > Burkholderiaceae > Paraburkholderia > Paraburkholderia hospita. Next base: position 611,533 of record NZ_CP026109.1, read on the forward strand.
GCAACGACACTTCTGCGCGATAACATCATCCGTGGCATCTCGGGATTATTCGTTTTCACACTGTTGTTCGCCGATAGAACGCTGGGCTGGATGGGTGAGAGTGAGGTACACCAGCTTCAGGTGTTCATCACAGCGCTATTCGGATTCGCTTCCGTTGTTGCTTTCCTTTTCCTCATTGACTACGCCGCGAAATTTCTGCGTCCCGTAAGCCTCGTGGCTCGCGTTGGGGGGCAAGGGATCGCGGTCATCGACAGCGTTTATCCCGCCCCGACTTCGGGTGTAATTGCGCCGCCGGATCGTAACAATGAGCGAGGCGTACCTGATCGCATTGTTCGTCACCGCGGCAAGTCCGGCATCGTTCTGGCTGTGAGTCTGGAAAGACTGGTTACCAAGGCGCGGCGCACTAACTCGGTTATCGAGTTCGTGCCGCAAGTCGGTGATTTCGTCGCGGTGGATGATCCCCTGTTTTATTTGTACGGGAACGCGGGCGCAATCGATGAGAACAGGCTGCGCACACTGGTCGCTTTCGGGACGGAACGCACGATGGAGCAGGACCCCATGTTCGCGTTTCGCATCCTGGTCGATATTGCGCTGAAAGCGCTGTCGGCGGCGATCAACGATCCCACCACAGCGGTGCTTGCGATCGACCAGTTGCACCGGCTATTGCGCATGGTGGGCAAACGGTCTTTGCACATCGAAGAGATAGCGGATGGGTCGGGACGGGTGCGCGTGATCTTGCGGACGCCCAATTGGGAAGACTTCGTGCACATTAGTTTCCGCGAGATTCGACAGTGTGGCGCGGGCAGCATTCAAATCGCGCGGCGTCTGCGCGCGGCGATAGAGAACCTCATCCAGACCCTGCCGGAGCATCGTCATGACGCATTGCGCGTCGAGTTGACACTGCTCGATCGCGCGATCGCCTTGAAGCATCCGTTTCCTGAGGATCTGGCGTTGGCCCGTATCCCCGACTCGCAAGGGCTTGGAGGTTCGGCAGACTCGACGGCGAACAACTAGCCCTCTCGGAGGCAAGCCATGCGCAAACTCATCATGGGTATCGTTGAATTCCGCGAGAAAATGCTGCCGCAGTACGCGAAGCGGTTCAGCGAACTGGCGCTCGCGCAGACACCTGATGCGCTCTTCATCACGTGCTCGGACAGCCGGGTTGTGCCTGACCTGCTTGCCTCGACCCATCCGGGCGCGCTGTTCACGATGCGCAACGTCGGCAACCTGATACCACCGGCGACTGCTGAAGGGGTTTCTACCGGTGACCTTTCCGAGGCAAGCGCGATCGAGTACGCAGTGCTGGTGTTGAAAGTCGCGAATATTGTTGTGTGCGGGCATTCCGAGTGCGGTGCGATGAAAGCCGTGTCTACACGCAACGCCAAGCTGAAAGCGCCGAACCTCGACAAATGGCTGTACCACGCCAACAACGCGGCGTTTCGTCTCGAACACGAAGGCCCGCTCGACGACAGACTGAAGCCGCACGACCAATTGTCGCAACTCAATGTCCTTGTGCAACTCGAGCATCTGATGACCTACCCGATCGTCCATCAGCAGGTCACTGCGGGGGCGCTGGTACTGAGCGGCTGGTGGTTCGACATCGCGACTGGCGACATGTATGCCTATGAGCGCACGAGCCGCTCGTTCGAAGTCATCGACCGCGCGATGGCTGATCGGATTATTGCGCGCCTTGCCGCACGGGCGCGGTGAAGGTGTGCGAAGCTCTTCTACATAAATGCCTTCTCGGGTCCATGGGTCATGGGCCAGCCGCGGCGAGAATGGCCGTGCCATGAGGGTTGATAGGAGACGCGACGGACATCTTCTGCACACGAAGCACCGCTGTCTGTTACGAAGCCGGCATTTGAATAGCCCCGCGAAGGCGCGGACCATCCTCCGTAGATGGCCGACCGTGCCCGCTGAGTTGAGGCGTCACAAAGCTGCCGCAGGGCGAACCATTTCGACTGGCAGCTTACGATCAACCTGGCTGAACGCGTACGCCTGGGCCAGGAGTGGTCGTTCACGATCGATTCGCCAAAGGCCGTTCATGAGGGTAGGCCCGCCGTTCGACGGGCGACAGTGACGGGCAACTCTTCTGCCTCAACCGGCTTCTTACCAAGGGGCGGGTGCACCCATGAGCGCGATCATTCTTGTCGCCGCACCTCCGTTCATCGCCTCGATATCGCGGGCGCTGATTGGAGATCGCAGGATAATTTTGATTCCAGGCCACACGCAACGGCTGTTGCGGCCCGTCACACCACCGCAAGCCTTGAACCGTCTTCACGCGCAACTATGCTGTAAGAGTCGAGGCCGAGCACGCGAAACGAAACGCCTCGAAAGCTCAGATCATTACTTCCGCGTGACGACTGTCAAAACGGGCCGGCCCGCCGAGACAAAGCGAAGAAATACGGTGTGTATGATGCGTTTCACTCGTGCGTGGCTGGTGTCGGGCCTGTTCGGAGCTTTACTCTGCGTATGGAGTGCACTTTGCCCTGCGGTTCAGCCGGCGTCTGCGTCATCATCGGCGTCACCGCTTCCTGCGAGTGCGCCGCGTCGGATCGATCTGACCAACAAGCCTTGGCGCGGCGATTTTGACGCGATGCTCCATCGCCGCATGATTCGAGTGCTCGCCCCGTTTAGCCGGACGCTGTACTTCAATGACCGTGGGCACGAGCGCGGGGTGACTGCGGACACCGTGCGCGACTTTGAACGATTCGTCAACAAGACCTACGCCGACCGCCTCGGCAAGCGCCCGATCACGGTCGTCATGATCCCGACCACACGCGACCGGCTACTGCCCGGCCTCGCGGAAGGCATTGGCGATATCGCAGCCGGCAACCTGACGGTGACTGAGGACCGCCTGACGCAGGCCGACTTCGTTACTGCGCACGCGCTCAAGCCAACGCGCGAACTCGTTCTGACCGGTCCGAAGTCACCCGCGCTGTCCACGGTCGACGACTTGAGTGGTAAGACAGTAGACGTCCGCCGCCACAGTAGCTATTACGAGAGCCTGACCGCACTGAACGGCCGCTTCCGGCAAGCCGGCAAGCCGCCGATCCGGATCGTGCTGCTGCCAGACGCGCTCGAGGATGAAGATGCGATGGAGATGCTGAACATCGGCCTGCTTCAGATTCTGGTCGTTGACGACTGGAAGGCGCGCATGTGGGCGCAGATGCTGCCGCAGATCAAGGTGCACGAAAACATGGCGGTGCGCGAGGGAGGGGTCATTGGCTGGGCCATTCGCAAGAACAGCCCCCAGTTGCAGGCGGTGATCAGCAACTTCTATGAGAAATTCATCAGGAAGCAAAGTGTCGGGGAGATCCGCCTCAAGCAGTATGTGCAGGGCGTCAAGCAGATTCACAACAATACGGAGAGTGCCGAACTCAAGCGCTTCAGACAGACGGTGGCGTTCTTTGAGAAATATGGCCAGCAGTACGATTTCGATCCACTGATGCTCGCGGCCCAAGGGTTCCAGGAATCGCAGCTCAATCAGGACGCGAAGAGTCAAGTGGGAGCGGTCGGCATCATGCAACTGATGCCGACCACAGGGAAGGAACTCAACGTCGGGGACATCAGGATGGCGCAGTCGAACATTCATGCCGGCACGAAGTACCTAGATCAACTGATGACCCGTTACTTCCAGGATGCCCATTTTTCCGAGGTGGACCGGCCGCTGTTCGCCTTCGCCAGCTATAACGCCGGGCCGGGGAACATCGCGAAGATGCGCAAGGAGGCTGCGGCCCGCGGACTAAACCCCGACGTCTGGTTCAACAACGTCGAGATTGTGGTGGCCGAGAAGATCGGTATCGAGACCACCACGTACGTGCGAAACATCTACAAGTACTACGCGTCCTATCGCCTCCTCAAGGAAGCGCAGGCGCAGCGCAGCCGCGCAGTGGAGCAACTGGGCCGCTGAACGCGTAACGCAAGCCGCGTGGCCGCCCGTTCCGCTGACACGCGGCGAAGCTGCTTCAGCAAGGCTGAGCATTTTCGCTGATACGGTGACACGCGCGCAAGGCCACGAGTCGCGTGCGTCTCCTTTGAAACCTACTCCGGACAACAAAATCGACGAGCCGAATGTTGCATAGGGTCGTTCCCTGCCCTTGCCGAACAGTCATCACTGTCATTCGCCTGAACTAACCGTCAGTTGGCGGCTAGGCGATGCATAACGGCCGCTGACGAATCACTGGCCAACGTCAGCTGCGGCCTATGACGTCTCCTCGATCGACGGTACGGGATGACCGTTCCGCTCTGATACCAGCCCGTGGAACTACAACGGCTCAACCGGACGGTGTCCATATAAGGCCGTGTGAAAACACAAAAGTACTCGGTTTTCGGGTGTCGCTTTGCCCTTCCCGAGTCGCCATCAGCCCGTTACGCGGCGATCTGAAGGGTCGACTTTTAAGAAGGCTTCAGGCAGAGCGCGTTTTCACTCGGCCTCGATCGGGTGCTGTCCTCCGGCAGGAGGACAGCTGTCGTTCGACGTAACAGTTGGTCCAACGACCGCAGAGCGACCAACAGTTGCCTTCGCCGACGATCGGCCCAATGACCGCACTGGCCGAGTCGCTCCCACAGCGGACCGGCAGCGCCCAGAGGCGAACCAGACCTTGAAATGACGACTTGGTGCGCTGCGCGAACGTCAACTACTCCTGCTAATTGGCCTTGGAAATCCTCGCCGACGAAGAGACCCGAACGTTTCTGACGCTCACTACCGACCGCACGCGCATCGTCGAAAATGCGGCGCATTATTCGACCACGCCAATAAGATTATCAATATCGTTCTCTATTCTGGTTCGCGCCTCATTTATCGCGCTCTCATGGGTATCGGCAACCAGCGGCAGCATAAGCCCCGAACCCTTATATTCCGCGCGGAATTGCACCCAGGCTGCGTATGCATAGACACCACAGTCCTTGCGCATCACGTTAAGCGTTACATCGTACGTGCGACGATCACCAAATGCGCGGGTGTACTGGAAACGACTTACCGCAGGCGTAAGCATCAACACTCCTCCATCGACCGATTCACAAATGACCCGCCTTGATCGGATCGTTGCTTTCGCACTAAGAAACGGCCACTAACTCGTGCCTGCCGGAGCTGACATGGAATGGCCGACGAGGTAGCGGTTTGCCGTCCACGAAGGCAGTCGCGCAACGCACGGCAAATGCGAAGGCGCAGCTTCGGCTCGCGAACTGCCCCAAGTCAGCCAGTGAGACGGGTTCGCCGTCATCCTTCAGAATGCATGCGTGCGCGACGAAGGTATTGCCGCGTCTGGTGCTTGATGCCCAGATCGCGGCGCCGCGGTGATATAGAACCATTTGCGCCCAAGGATTTACTGAAAGTATATTGTAATGTCATCGACTGTCCTCAGCGCGATTGTTACGTTTTTGGATTAAATGCCCCATCCATACTGCTGGACATACGGCGTGGCAGATCGGGCAAAATGTGGGTACCCCATTTCATGATGCCGATATAGGAAAGGCCGACCAAACGTGTCTTCGCGGGTTTGACGCAACTGATACGAGGGGTGCAGTCATGGAATTGAATTTTCGAGTTATCGAGAAGGTGGCGTTTTCTGCCGTCGTGTTGTCCGCGTTGTCCTGCCTTGGATTTATCATTTGCGAGAAATTCCCAGGTGTTCTGGATTTGCTGCCGCGAGGTCAGGACGTAGCTATTAGCGAATTCGCGCTTGCCTGCCTGTTTCCGAGCGACTGTGAGCAACTGCTTGATCTCTTGAAGACAGCTGATGCGCGCGGTGCTGCGGCGCTCCTCTTGGAGCGACCCGAATAGGCCGTCTCCAGCCCGCTCCCCTCGACCGGAACTGGATCCGAACGGAGCCACGTGCCATGTGCAAAGCATGACGTGCATTGCGGCGAAGTACCCGCGCACCTGGTCTCGCAATCGCGAATGCGCTGGCGTTTCGGCGGATCTGGTCGCACCGGTTCGCCAAGTGGGACCGGAGTCTGCCACTGTCCGGTCGCTTGCAGGCGCTGCTGTCGCTGCTCCTATGTCCGGTGGCGGGGAGGTTCGGCCGGCTGCTCGCGTATCGATAGGGGTCTGGTAGTGACCATTGTGCGCGGAGCGCGCCCGACGTATGTCATCGGGCAGTGGCGCGAGCAGCATTCGAGACCGACGCCGAAGGCCGGCTTCATGGCCGGCGACGCAACGTTCTCAATGCCGTTGCGTGTGCCAGATGAACGTGGGCGACCCGTACTTCCCGCTGCAAAAGGCGTCGCACGCAATCGTTCAATATGCACATCGACCGCGTCGTGCGAATCGCGATGCACAGTGCTGCCCATTCTCAGATGGTTTTGGACGCAGCCGGCCGTAGCACCATATCGCACGACGCCTCCTGAATTGCTAGCCCTCCTTCACTGAGCGCCTGGTAGCGCACTCCTCATCAGGGTCTCGTACGGTTGACGGCCACGATTTCGTATCCGGGGTCGGCGTGCTCGTTCGCGACTTTGTTCGCTTCCTCATACGAGAGAAAGGACGTGGCTTCCTTAATCTCCGGCGCCATGCCGATATCGCCGTCCTCTGCGGTGCAGAGGAACTTCTCGCCAGTCTTCACGACGTAGACGGTCGTCATGTCTCCCTCCATAGCTTGCAGGGGAACTTTCAGTCTAGCAGGTCAGAAGGATTGTTGCTGCCGATGCAAAAGTGAACCGGTTGCCGACACGCCGTGATCGGGTCACGAGTTCACCAATGCCACCCATTCCACGAGGAGGTCGACATTAACGCGCTTCACGCCAATCTCGGCAACCGAATAAAACAGAGTCGGCAACAACAGCCAGTGACCCAGTGGACGCGATTGCGACCAGTTCGTTATGCATAACGTATCAATGACGAATCCTTGCAGGTGTTTCGTTCCCGATATAATAGATAGTTATCCTACCTATATATTACATAATAACAATTATCAACTGGTTATCTGTAGGTCCCAAATAGAAATGTCGGTTTGGGGGTGCGGCGGAATTCTTGGACTGGTTTAAGTCGTCAGCCCGAGACTCTCCCGGTATTCAATCGGACTGAGTGCGCCAAGTGAGATCTTGATCCGTTTCTCGTTGTACCAGCGAATGTACGAATCAACGACCTCGATGAATTGGTCGGTGCTGATGGCCTGCCAGTCTCGAGAGTAAAACAGTTCCGTTTTCAGCCGTCCAAAGAAGCCTTCACACGCCGCGTTGTCAGGCGAGCAGCCTTTGCGCGACATTGAACGGATCAGATTGGCCTCACGTATTCGGGTTAGCCAGCCTGGCCAGCGATAATGCGCACCGCGATCCGAATGGACCACAGGTCGGCTGTTGCTGCTGCCCATTGCTTCGACGGCAGCATCGAGCATCGTGTTCACAAGCTCGGCGTCTGGTCGCGTACCGATCGACCAGCTGATCACAAGCCCATCGAAGCAGTCAATGATTGGCGACAGATAGACTTTGCCGGCAGGAATCTGGAACTCTGTGATGTCTGTGAGCCATTTTTCATTCGGTGCTGCGGCCCGGAAGTCCCGATTGATAAGGTTATCTGGAGCCGGACCTATTTCTCCAGCGTAGGAGCCGTATCGACGTCGCCTCGTCGTGGCCGCGCTTAGATTTTCCTGCTTCATCAGGCGCCGAACGACCTTCTCCGAGATGAAGACTTTCTGTCTGCCGAGTGCCGCACGCACCCGGCGATATCCGTAGCAGCGGTGATTCAGTTCAAAGATATCTGCAATGGCAAGGCGTGCACTAGCATACTTGTCGGCACTCTGTAACCGCGCCCGGTGATAGAAGTAGGAGCTACGGGCAAGCCTCAATTCAGCAAGAAGCTCCGGCAGCGTGTAAGTCTGTTTGAGGGCATCAACCAGCTCCGTCTTCTCCCGATTCGTCAGGAGTTGCGGGTCGACGCCCAGGCCTTTTTTTAATATTTCATTGGCCTTCTTCAGGATGTCGTGTTCGATCTGGAGCTTCCGGATGTCTCGTCGGAGTGATTCGACCTGCTGCTCCAGCGTCGTCTGCTCGGAGGTCTGCGGCGGATCGTTGCGGCGTGTCATGGTCGAAACAGCCTCCTGACCCAGTAACCGATTTCTCCAGTTGTACAACGTTGGGCGGCTCACGCCAATCTTTTTGGCAACTTCCTCAGCGCTTTCCCCTCGCGTGCACAGATCGATGACCGCGGATTGCCTGAGCTCTGGTGCGTATCGAATACCCGAAGTCTTCCCGAGAGCGCGTTTCTTTCGTTCAGGATGCAACTCGTCGAGCCATGCGACGAGCGTCCCACGTCCCGGATATCCCAAGGCCTTTGTCGTTGCTGCCAGACACTGGCCGTGGTTCATGTAGTGGTCTGTGGCCGCCTTTTTTTGTTCTGCCGAATAGCGCGGCCTCACGCAAATACGTTCCCTCGGCAAATGCAGGCATCGCTCGTATGTGTGATACCAACGTTCGAGGGATTTCGTTGTGGGATAGCCCAATTGACGAACGGTCGCGGAAAGGCGCTTTCCAAACTTCACGTAGAGCTTGACCGCTCGGATGCGATCTTCGTAGGAATACATGGACTACCTCCTGATGGTCCAAGAATTCCGCCGCACCCCCTTTCCGCTAAATAGAAATGTCGTGTTTTAGGTAGTTTGAGCGCCGGACATCCCTCAGGGAGCGCCGGCGATGAATGCGACTGGGACGATCACGATGACGATGCGCGAGGTGGACCGGTTCAAGGTCATTCAGGCCGTGACCGAGGCCCGGCTCAAGCCGGGCCACGCGGCTGAACGGCTGGGACTGGGCGTGCGCCAGGTGGAGCGGCTGGTGCGGCGTTATGAGGCGGCCGGCGTGGCCGGACTGGTGTCGGGCAAGCGAGGCCGTCCGGGCAACCATCAGCTTCCTGCCGGCAAGGCACAGCGGGCGCTGGCGCTGATCCGCGAGCGCTACCCGGATTTTGGGCCGACGCTGGCGTGCGAGAAGCTGCGGGAGTGTCATGGCATCGAACTGGCCGTCGAGACGGTACGCACGCTGATGCGGGCTGCCGGGCTGTGGATTCCGCGCAGGGAACGTGCGCCAAAGGTGTACCAGCCGCGTAACCGCCGCGCGTGTCTGGGCGAGCTGATCCAGATCGACGGCAGCGATCACCGCTGGTTTGAGGACCGGGCGCCCGCCTGCACGCTGCTGGTGTTCATCGATGACGCGACCGGGCGGCTGATGGCGCTGCACTTCACGGCGATGGAGTCGACCTTCAGCTCGAAGTCACGCAGGCTCCGCGTCACAATAGTTAGTTGCGAGGGCAACAGTAAGCTCCGGCAGATGGTCGTCGGCCTCCGCGTGACTCGGATGAGGCGGCTTCACGTCTTCAGTCAAACCATCCTCGACTGCCCGATCGATCTGCGCCAGCAAGTCCGCAATCAGCGTCCGTCGTCTGCGAAATGCCGCGCGCCGGTTTGACGGAACCTCGCTGATGTCGCGGTGATATGGGCGAAGCGGCAGCACGAACCGGCCATCGACCTCAACGCCACCCGATTCACGCCAGAAACTGTCATAGTCCGCGCTAAACTGAACCGCCGTTGCGGCGGAAACGTGCGTTTGCCTGGTCACTCCAGTGAGCACCTCTACTCTCGCTATCCTGCAGAATTCGCCGACGGCTTCCATCACAGCGGCCTTCGGTCGCAAGCCATGGCATGCGCGCGTAGCGTCGCGCACCCGCTCTCGGTCTCCGCCCGCTGGCCCTTGCAGGCCCCCGATCAGAGCACCCCGTTTTCCTGATTCGGGATGCTTTTCGAAGCTGACGGTCGCCCACGCAAGATCGACGTGCTCAAGCGCGTCGCGCCAGGCGACAGTGAGCAACCCTTCGCGCCAGCAGCGTACCGGCTCGCTCACAACGAGTGCATACCTTCCGCTCGATGCTAACGTCACATATTCCGAGTTCAGGTAGAGCCTGCGCACCAGATCTTCACCAAACAGTTCCCCAACGACTCGAAAATGACCGCACAGCAACTCGGCACGCGCGTATGCATGCATATCGACCTGGGCGAAGCAATGGAAGGGACGTTCGAGAAAGCGCCGGTTGCGGGCAGCAATATCCGCAAGCAAAGCGTTTGTCGTCAGTGCCTTCAACCAGATGCGAGCCGCAAACGGATTGAGCAGTGCGTACATCAGTACGCGGGCCTGCCGGAAGAGGTCACGAGGAGTTCTCCCGGGAATACACCTGGATAGCAGGCGGCAAATTTCAGAGATTGACATCATTGACCACGATGTGACGGTGTTTCGATTCGCAGCTCGAGTGCACCCGAATGTCGACTCCGCATTGGCAAATGGAACTGCTCAATAAAATACACCGTAGTCCTAATCTAATGGCATAGCCTGATCGCTATCGTGCAACAAGCGCATTCACGCACGGGATGCCATGGACCAGTCCTTCGGGCAGCTCATGGGAACATTCTCACGGCGGGATGACTTGCTTCGCCGGATTGCGAGATGCCTCTAAACGTAACATAATGTTACAGTATATTTCTTATAACGCCTAGCGCTCACCGAGACATCGTAAGTGCCGCATTTGAAAACGGGAACGCACCGCGGGGGACGGGATTGGGTGGCTATCAGCCTTATCTGGCGGGCTTCCCGGCGGCGAAGGCGAGGTTGAGCGCCCATCCGGCTACGACTTTTATCTTCATCACCGGCGTTCCCGCCGCCTTTGTCTTTAGGGGCCTCTGCAGACCATGTTCCCGCGACACCAAATCGGGCCCACGTAATAGCCGACGACCAACACTTCACAAGTATGAAGTGAATGGCCTGTTCCGGACCGGAGCCGACGCCTGAACGTCCGGCCGACGACGCGTGTGAACGGCGGGTTGTGGCCGAGAGCACCAATTCGATGAGCGTCGCCAAATCGGATGGGTTTGCAGCAGCCGCTTGCAGTGCGACACCCGCCATCATGACCGATGCACGCGCCGCTGACGATGCTGACAACAGTTCAGAAGCCTTCGTGGTCGATTGCACCTGCGTGTTGCTGCCCGTGTGCCGCTATTGCCGCCGCCGAACAGACGCACGAAATTGCCAGCGAGCGTCGATACGGCGCCGATGATGCGCTTCACATCGTTGACGGCCGTGACGCCAATTTGATACGGGCCAACCGCAGTCGAGACTGCGTGCAGCACCACTGCCGCGATCGACGCGGGCGAGCTTTTCACTTAAGTCGGCCAGCGCCTGAATACCGGTTTTGCTCGCTGCGCCCGTGCTCGCAGCAGCGGTCGATACCGTAGTGGTCGGGAAGAGCCGATTACCCGAGATGGTCAGCGTCAGCCGAATCTCGAACGCGCGCCCGAGATTGCAGAATCTCGAGCGGCCACTCGAACGTCAATGGTCGATTACCGGCGAATTAACGGAGTTGGCCGGCGCACTCGAATTCGCGTTAGAAAGATGATCGGGTACGACTCCTCACGCATGAACTGCCATATTCGACCCAGATGGAATGGACACCGCCCTCCCTCCGGGGAATTGGGCACGATTGAGGGCCTCCAGGACCGAACCGCATCAATGTGCCAAAGTGGAGTTGCGACACAACCACTTGAGGAACGGAGGCCCCAGATGAATGCTACGACATACGGACTCGACATTGCAAAACGGGCGTTCCAGATGTATTGGGTCGACGCCCAAACTGGCGAGATTGCGAATCGCAAGTTCGGACGTGAAGATTTGATTGCATTTCTGGCGCAGCGCCCTGCCGGTCGCGTCGCGATCGAAGCTTGCGGAAGTGCGCACTGGTGGGCGCGTAAGATCCGCGCGCTCGGACACGAGGTGGTGCTGTTACACGCTCAATTCATTCGACCTTTCGTACAAACGAACAAGACCGACGCGGCGGACGCGCGGGCAATCTGGACTGCAGTGCAGCAACCCGGCATGCGCACGGTTGCCGCCAAGACAGAGGATCAGCAAGTGATGCTAAGCCTTCATCGTATGCGCTCGTTGCTCGTCAAGTTTCGAACGATGCAGATAAATCAGCTGCGTGGGTTGCTGTATGAGTTCGGCGTTACGTTTCGTGCAGGACGCGTAGCAGGACTCGACGAGATCAGGGAGCGCATGGCAGAACTCGAAGACGCACTGCCACGATCAATAGTTCTTAACCTTCTCGAACAGTTGCGTCGCATCAATCTGTTTGAGGAGGACATCAATCAACTTGAGAAGCGGATTGGCGCCTGGCAGAAACAAGAAGCGGCATGTCGAGCGATCTCCGAAGTACCGGGGATCGGCCGGCTGACTGCAACGGCCTTAGTGGCAACAATTGGAGATGCGAAGACATTCAGGTCGGGGCGCGAGTTCGCAGCGTTTCTGGGGCTTGTTCCTCGTCAGAATGGAACAGGTGGAAAGATACGGCTGGGCTCGATCTCCAGACGTGGCGACCCATACTTGCGTACGTTGCTGATACATGGAGCGCGCCCTGTTCTGTGTCACACCAAGGTACCAACCGCATGGCAAAAGGCAATGCAGGTCCGACGTCCAGCAAATGTAGTAACAGTGGCCCTGGCGAACAAAATGGCGAGGATCGCCTGGGCGATCCTCGCTCACGGGACCGCGTACGAAGCGCACCATGTTAGCAACAGACCCGCATAGCAGGTTGAGCACTTTGAAGCGTTGAGGACTGGTAGGTTGCTTGGGTTGATTTCAATGTGATGGCGAGACAGGTCGGACCGCAGGAACGCAAACCTGAACACAGCCTTGTGCTTCAAGCACGTGGCCCAGATGAGGACGTTCCTGGCGAATTCCATCAGGGCCCGCAGCTTCGGCTTGCAAAAGGCCGCATATAAGACCGCAGCCGATACCGCGTTCACCTATCACACAAGATCAACCTGGCAAACCGGGCGGTGTCCATATAGGCTGTGTGGAAACCTGATGGAATTCCACTGCGATGCGTGACCGCTGACCGGACCGGCGCGTTTGACTGCCTTTGCGGTCATCACGGCGACGACGAGGAAGTGAGCCTCTGAGATGCCTTTGGTACGAGTTTAAGGGCTTTGTTTCAGGTGAAGTCGGTCGGAACTCGTGGACGCCAACGGTTAAGCAGCGATCTTGTTCAAGTAGAAACGCTGCGTGAACGCGGCGGGAGACAGGTAGTCAAGCCGCGCTTGTGTCCGCTGCCGGTTATAAAAGATCTCGATGTATTCCGTGATCTCTTGCTGCGCCTGCTGCCGAGTGGCGAACCGTCGATGATAGACCAGCTCGCTCTTCAGCGTCCCCCAAAATGATTCGATCGGTGCATTATCAAAACAGTTTCCTCGTCTGCTCATCGATGCTTGCATGCCGAACTGGCTAACAAGGTTCTGGTACGCGTGCGCACAATATTGACTGCCGCGGTCGGTGTGGTGAATCAGGCCAGGCGATGGTCGGTGCGACGCGACCGCCCGAAACAGCGCCTGCATCACCAAATGCTTGGTCATACGCTCGTTCATCGCATAGCCGACCAGCTCTCCGCTGAACAGGTCCTTGAGCCCGGCCAGGTACAGCCAGCCCTCGTCGGTTGCGATGTACGTAATGTCTCCACACCACGCCTGGTTCGGCGCGCTCACCGAGAAATTCTGATTCAGTTGGTTCGGCGCGACTGGCAGGTCGTGCTTCGAATTGGTTGTCGCTTTGAACTTGCGCTTCTGCTTGCAACGCAATCCAAGCTTCTTGCGCAATCGCTTGATGCGATGCACGCCAACCTGCACACCATGTTCTGTCAAATCTTTCTGCAGTCGTTCAGCGCCGAATGTCTCCCGCGTGCGCTGGTGCGCGGCGAGGATTTCTGCTTCCAGACGGGGTTCCTGTTGCGTACGGGACGAGGGTGGCCGTTTGAGCCATGCATAGTAGCCGCTGGTCGACACACCCAGCAGCCGACACATCGGCGGCACCGGGTAGTCCCGTCGCATCTGCTCAATCACGCCGTACTTCACCGCGACTCCTTCGCGAAGTAGGCCGCAAACTTTTTTAACAGATCGCGCTCCATCTTCACTTCCGCCAGCTCCCGTTTGACGCGGTTCAGTTCCATCTCCAGGTCAGTCAGTGGTTTTTGCCCTTGCCCAACCGTCTTCAGCTTGCCCGCTTTCGCGGCGCGCACCCAGTTCGCCAGCGACTTCATCGGGATCGACAACCGGCGTGCCGCTTCCGACACGCCGACGCCTTCCGTCAGCGCGAGCTTGACTGCCTCTTCGCGAAATTCCTTCGTGTAGACCGCTTTCGGGATCCGATTCATCAATGCCTCCGTTCCTCTATTTTACGAAACGTTGGCATCCACTTTTTTCAGCCGGCCTCATGTCACCTGCTTGCGATCTTCACCTTCTATGAATCGCTTCATCCGGTCACCCATGCTGAATGAGTTAATCCAGTTTAGGTGATCAGTGTTTTCACACAAGCTCGACCCGTTGCGGCCGTTCGGCCCGACGCCGGGATAAAGGCCGCTTCCGAGGCGCACCAGTCATCGTCATATGCGCCTTCGTAACTGGTGATATGACCCAGGGCGTCGTCTGCCTTTCGGCATTGCGTCCTCAACTGCTCGACCCGTCCCCGCCTTGAACGAATGCCAGTCATGGTTTAGGAGACGCGCTGCCGCTTAAGCAGACTCGAGCGCGTCGATCGGTGGTTGCCGCCGCTGCCCGATAAAGTTAGCGGCAATCCTGTCGTTGCAGACTCTCAGCCATAAGATGATGTATCCGTGCCCCGTCTCCTAGTTAAACATTTCCGGCCGCAAGTCGCTTACCTCGATGATCACATCGGCTGGCAGATTAGCCCTACGTGCGGCGGCACGGATGGCGTCGGCGTTGGGCGCCTCATACAGGCAATAAGTTTTCTTCTTGTCCGCGCTGAGAAACGAAAAGAGCCACTCGACGCCTTCCTCGTCGTTGATTCTCTTCACACTTGCAGCACTTTCGCCCGTGACCTCAAGTTGTTCTGCAAAATTACGTTCAATCATAAAACGCGGCATGTGATTCCCCTTGAATAGCGACTGCACATTGCACGTCCAACTGTGCAAGCCTGTGCTAGCCTTTGAGCCCTGTTCCTGTCTGCGCGCCAGCGATGCGCTCGACGAGCGCGAACATCTTGAGTTTTTTTGCTGTGGCCGCCGCCATCGAGAGCAGGTCTTGCGCGCGTGCTCTATCTCCGATGCCATTGCGTGCCGCCAGCATGAGCGCGTATTCGTGGCGGCCATGCGCGAGCCAGGGCCACGCTCGCAAGCGCTCGTCCATGCGCAGCGCGTATTCGAAATGCCGTTCGGCGGCTGACCAGTCGCCAAGAGCATGAGCCAGCATGCCAAGAAACCGTGCCGCAGATCCGCAGCAGAGCGTAAAGACCGGAACCGTGACGACCTGATCCTGGAACGGCAGGAGAAGGGCATAGATGCGTCCGGCATGCTCGACGTCCCGCAGCCGGGCAGCAACCTCCGCCAGATAGGTCAGCGTGACAAGCCGCTTGCTGTCCACGGGGATGCTGGATTCCGATTCCGCAAGCCGAACGAGATTGTCGCGGGCTTGCGCCTCGAAGCCGAGATCACTGCAAATCAACATGAATCCTGGCCGCCACGTAGCGTCCTCGGAATGCTCGTCGACAAACCGCTTGAAGATCGGTGCGACCTCGGCGAGCCGGCCCTGTTCGCGACGTATCGCGAACATCTGCATGCCGTGGACACCTGTAGCGAGATTTGCGTCCGCATTCTGCGCCATATGCAACGAGTCACGCGTCTTGTGCTCTGCCTCGGAGAAGTCACCGACGAGTATGGCCCGCATCGCCTGCGCCCCCGTCACGCACCACTTGTCGACAAAGTGCTGTCCGCTAGTGGCGATCTGCCGATACCGTTCCAGCGCGCTCTCGAAACGGTCCACCTCGCCGATCTCCAGGTAGCCCGCGAGACATCGCGCGCATGCGTGCCCGATAGTGTGAGCATCGCCAAGATCTTCCGCCATCTGCCTCAACTCCAGCAACACGCTTTCACGCTCCTGAAACCTGTTCGCAGGTAACGGGAGCGCCCCGACATGCATCAACTCGCACGCCAATGCATCGAACAGGCTCGGCAGATCGTTCAGGCGCCTGGCGAGGGCGACGGCCTCCTCGGCAAATTCAATACTTTGTTCGCGTGCACCCGTCATATGAACGGTGCGTACGAGGCGACTCAACAGGCGGCAACGCTCGACCGACTCTTCGGTTCCAATCAGGGTGAGCGCCTCTTTCAGCAATGAAAGCGATTCGTCGCCGGAACCTTCGAGGAACGTCTCGGCGGTGTCGAACTCTAACGCAGCCTGCACGAGATACGACGTGAGCTTCTGTTCGCGGGCAATTCGGGCCGCCTCGCGGAAGGTCGCGATCGCCTCGCGTTGTGCCAGTCTGAGCTCTGCCCTGCCCCTCGTCAGCAGCAGACTCAGCAGGTGCCTGGCCCGATCCGCCTCACTGCAGGAGCATCGGCTGATCAGTTCAAGTCCGCGCTGCACATGGGCGATAGTCTCGTCGTAGGCAGCGCCCGCAAGCGCCCGTTCCCCGGCACGCTGCCAATAGCCGATCGCGCGATCCGGCAGATCGGCCGCAGCGAAGTTCTGAGCGATCAATTCGGGTTGCCGCTCGACGATGTCCGGATAATGTTCTTCAAGAGCAGCGGCGATTAGCGCGTGGTAATGGCGGCGGCGTGCAAGCAGCAGGGATTGGTATGCAATCTCCTGGATCAATGCATGCCGGAACAAATAGGTGTCTCCTTCCGCGAGTTTCCCTGAAGCAGGAACAATGATTTCCGCTGCGATCAGACGGTCGAGCGATTCCTGCAGTTCGTCCTCTGACCTGGACGCAATCAGGCCAAGCAGCTTCCTGCCAAATTCACGTCCCACTGTGGCTGCGACCTGCGCGGTTTCCTTGACGGCGGGTTCCAGCCGGTCGAGCCGCGACAGCAGCGAGCCCTGCAGCGTGTCCGGAATCGCGATTGCCTGCGGCGCGCGTTTCAACTCGTAGCCGACGCCGGCATCCTCCAACAGATCGCTTTGGAGAATGACCTTTGTCAGTTCCTCGACGAAGAGCGGCACGCCGTCCGTCTTCGAGACGATCTGATCGCGCACGAGATCAGGAAGCTGCTTGCCACCCGTCAGCCGCTCGATCATCGCAGCGCAATCGCGGCGCGATAGCCGATCGAGATTGAGTTGAACGAGATGAGGGTAAGTCCATCCCGGTTCGAATTCGGGTCGCGCAGTGATAAGTACCAGCAGCCGGGCGGACACCAGTAGTTCAACCACGAGCCGAACAAACTCGAGCGATGACGGGTCGATCCAGTGTGCATCCTCGACAACGACAAGTACCGGCTGAACGCGCGTTGACGTTTCGAGCAAAGCCACCAGCAGGTCCAGCGTCCGGCGCTTGAAGGAAGGGGACGATGTGTCAATTGCCGGATGGCGCGCGCCTGTCGGAATCCCAAGCAGGATCGTAAGAACCAGCAGCGTCTCGTCGACATCGACTCCGAGTCTTGCGATTCCAGCCTCCAGCCGCTGCAGATTCGATGCATCGGACGCGTCGGGGGCGACGCCAAAAGTGCGCTGTAGCCAGCGTTGTACCGGCCAAAAAGGGCTGTTTCGATAGTGCGCGGAACAGTGAAGCGAAACTATTGTATGTGCGTCTTTACTCATGCCCTCGCAGAGCGCCCGCAGCAAGCGAGATTTGCCGATCCCCGGCTCGCCGGTCAACAGTACGCAACGCATTTCGCCGTCGACGCTCTGCTTCCAGCGCCGCCGGATCATGTCGAGTTCCGCAGCCCGGCCGATGAGTGGCGTCATCCCATGGATCGTCCTGATTTCGAAGCGGTCGATCGTATCCGCTTGCGCCAGCACACGTTGGACCCGGACCGGCCCCGTGACCCCTTTCAATTCGCGCCAGCCAAGATTTTCAAGCTCGAACGATCCTTCGATCAGGTGTTGGACGGTCGGTCCCACAACGATTGCGTCGGGGGGAGCTACCGACTGCAGCCTTGCGGCGATGATTGGCGCTTCTCCGACGATCGCCCGGTGATCCAGCGAAGATCCAGCGCCAATCGCGCCGGCGACGACAAGTCCCGCTTCGATCCCGATCCGCGCCTGCAGGCGCACGCCGTACTGAGTTTCGATGAGTTCGTTGGCCTCGCGAAGCGCCGCTATGGCAGCGAGGGCGGAAAGTACTGCACGTATTGCATCGTCTTCGTGCGCATTCGGATAGCCGAAATACACGAGTAGGCCGTCGCCGATATAAAGCGCGATATGGCCTTCATGAGCCTCGATCGCGCGTGCGCAGGCTTGATGGTAGACCCCTAGCAGACGTCGCATGTCCTCTGGATCGAATCGCTCCGCTAGCGCTGTCGAATCGATGAGGTCGATGAACATCACTGTGATTTGCCGCCTCTCGGCCTCGACGGCTTCTGATGCGGACGACGAAGGCAAGTCTCCACTTTGCGCCGCCCGCCGGAGCGAATGTGTGTGGACATCGTTCAGCGCCGCAAGTCCTTTTGCAAGTCGCTTGCGATCGCCAAGCGTAAGGCCGAGTTCCTTCAGATCGCCCTCGGAAAGATCGCTGAGCACATCCCAGTCGATCCCTTGCGAGGTGAACTTTGCAGCGTACGCGCCGAGGCCAATCTGCGCTAACCATATCGTCAGATCGTCGGTCATTGTGGATCTCTGGAGCACCCGTCCAACGTTATCATCGGCGCGGCAGCGCAACTTGTCCATGCGGTTTCGCTCCTCGTTACGGCGAGTATCCAGACAGGCGTGTGCGATTGGACTTATTAAGTAGGCGCAACGAACATTGCGACTTGGCCGGTATCGACTCCTCACATGTCCGGTCCGCGACCGACTTCCTGCATGCGTAACCGCTCTATTGTTAGTGCCTCTTCGTCTTCGACAATCGAATGGCCGGTGACTTGGGCAGAGCCGACGTCTGAACGTCCAAGCGTCCGGTAAAGCGAATGACGCTTCCTGGCCGGTAGTACCCGTTCAGACCAGATGCCAGTGAGCAGCCATTGAGGATCTCAACGACCGCTTCGCAGAGCGTTCTCGAATTGGTACTACCGGCCAACAGCCGCCGTTCAACGGGAGCATCACAATGACCGCTGTCGGTGGGCGGCCGGTGCGTTCTGTCATTGCGTTGGCAATGCGCCAGTTCTGGATGCTCGAGACCATCGAAACGGCGATGATATGAGTTTGCTGTTCTGACCAGAAAGCAATTTCAGGGCTTGCGCCTTGCCACGCTTGGCGCGAAGCGGCACATTGCCAACGGGAGAACGGCCAGAACGGCTCCGCCAAGGAATGTGGCAGAGGCGCCATGCCGATCCCACAACCAGCCGGCGATGACGCTCGCAAGCAGCATGCAGATTCCGCACGCAAGATTGAAAACGCCGAACGCCGTGCCTCTTAGCGATTGCGGGGCCGTTTCCGCGACCATCGCGGCGAGTATGCCTTGCGTGAAGCCCATATGCAGGCCCCACAGCGCGATGCCGATATGAACGGCGATGATCGATGCACTCGCGCCCAATACCAGGTCCGCCGCGATCAGCATGACGATTCCGAGCGCAAGCAGAACGCGGCGGTCGCTTCGATCGGAGACGACTCTGGCGGGATCCGCACTGAGCGCGTAGGCGAGACTCATGACGACCATGACGCCGGGAATCCAGGCGATATTGATGCCCGTCTGCTGCGCGCGCAGTACTAGAAATGCCTCGCTGAACCGCGTGAGCGTGAAGGCAGCGCCCATCGCTACGACGAACCATTAGCGGCCCGAAAATTCCCGCAACGCCGCCCAGCGCAGCGGCGACTGGAAGCGGCGAGACTCGTGTTCGTGCGCGGGCTCCTCGATGCCGAACACGATCACGCCGAAGGCGATCACCGCGGGCACGACAGCAAACCAGAGGACCGTACGAATGTGATCCGAGAACAGGAGCATCAGTCCGATTGCGACAAGCGGTCCGGCGAACGCACCGATCGTATCCATCGATTGTCTGAGGCCGAAGCACGCGCCTCGAATCTCCGGCGGCGCGACATCGGCGACGAGCGCGTCACGTGGCGCACTGCGAATGCCTTTGCCAGACCTGTCGATGAGGCGCGCTGCCACGACGACCGCAGACGTAGCTGCCAGGGGAAAAAGCGGTTTGGAAAGCGCGGCCAGTCCATAGCCGAGCAACAGCAGCGGCTTGCGCCTGCCAAGCCAGTCGCTCACGGGGCCCGAGAAGATCCTCACGATCATCGCCGTCGCCTCGGCAGCCCCTTCGAGCACGCCACGCGCACTCATGCTCATGCCCATCGTGGTAACAAGAAATATGGGTAGCAGTGCGTGAATGAGTTCAGACGAAAGATCCATGAAAAGGCTGACGAGTCCCAGCATTCGCACAGCGCGAGGAACAGGAATGCGTGCATCGGAGCGAGTCTCAGATCTCATCGTTTTCTATCTCAAATGCCGCTTCGCAGATATCGGTACTCGTCCCACGTAAGGGCGATGACAACCATGTCCAGTGCCGTCACCAGCAGTAGCCAGATCGAATGGGTGTATGTGTAACGATAGCCCTAACAGCGCGAAGACAACGATCGAGACGGGAAAGTGCCAGAGCCTCTCGCGCAGCAGGTCGGCCACGAGCCAAAGCTTGATCACCCCGTGACCCATCAGATAGAGTCCGGCGAATCGCTGGGAGTCAACGGACAGGTGCTGCACGATGTGAAGAAGGACGTTTGCTACCGGATCGTGCGGATCTTCAGCGAACTCATCCCGGGTGACCCAAAGCGCCAGCACCAGGAAATACCGTTGCGGCACCAGGCAGGTGGCGACGCCGGCCACCATTTCCGCAAGCGCAAAGATTGCCTTGAGCCACAGGCCCAATTCGAAGATCCGGTGCAGGCTCTTCTCATTCGGGAGCCACCGCGTAGCCGACTCACGCATTCGCGGTCCCCGGTTCTGCGATTTCGTCGCGTTTGCCGGATGCTCGTTGCACGGCTGTGGTCGAAATGGACCGCACCTGGTGACCGGGCATCTATTCGGTAGCCGCCATCACCGATGCACCGCCACTATCGGGCTGTGGTCGGGCAGGAGCGGACGATCGACATCCCTCTCCGAAACCTCCGCGACTTCTCGTCGATACGTGTAACCCGTTCTGGGCGGGCCTAACATAAACTTCTGACATCTCATTTTCGGGAAAGCGAATGTTTCGTTTCTTGAATTCGGGAAATAGAACAATGAATTGTATTCTCTCAATCTTAGGTTTTGATTAAGAGGTGGACGCATTTCATGGTATTTGATGTATATTTTTATATTTCGGTAAGCATTACGTGAATCATTCGATAAGATCATTAAAGAAGGCATTATTTCTTGTTGCAATGTCTTATCCAGTCAATGAACGGATCAGGTGCCAGGCGTTTTCCCTGACCTTCGATGTTCTTCCGGCCGCGTTTTTCTCTGCTCACTGAAATTCACGCTTTCTACTCCATAACCTAGCCTTACAGAGCCGCGAGACCAAGGCGAAGTACAGCATGTCAATGTCTACACGGTAACTTGACCGCAGGCTGTTCCCAGTCAAGCACCACTTTCCGCAATTCCACCAACGATATAAATGAATGCGGCAATGCCGCATAAGTTCTGTTGTCGACGTGCTTGCATCGCTTCTCATTGTTATTCAGCGTCTTAAACGGGAATCCAACATTACGAAAGTATCGACAGGCAAGTGCATGAATATTTCGTTATCCATACATTCATTCGTATCTCTCTATATAAACCATCAAATTATTTTCTGTGCATTCTTGTCACTCCTTCCTCATCCTTACCACCGGAACGAAGCACTGCACACAGCACTCAAGCGTTTCTCTCACCTGTTTTGCTGCTCAAAGGAGCCGACTGATGAAAAAACCGTTACTGGCCGTTCTACTCGTGGCGACGGCCGTGCTTGCAGCGTGCGGAGGAGGAGACAACTCCACTTCGACGCCGACTTCATCGACACCCGCCCCCGCGCCGTCCAAGCTGTTGACGACCATCGCCGTGCCAAATTCCACGACGCCGGCGTTCAGTTTCGATATCGGCTACACGGAAGCAGGCAGGTACTATCTGGCGGACCGAAACAACAAATCCGTCGACGTCGTCGATACGAAATCGAACACGCTGATCGCGCAAATTACGGGAGGTTTTACGGGCGCAGGCGCGAGCACGGATGCGTCCGGGCCCGACGGCATCGTCGGTGTGACGGGAACGAACACGCTGTATGTGGGCGACGTCGATTCGGTGAAAATCGTCGATACGGCCGCGATGAAAACGGTCAAGACGATTCCGATCAGTACGTCAGGTTCGCGCGTCGACGAAGGCTGTTACGATCCCGACGATCATCTCGTCATGTTCGCAAGCCCGGGTGAGACGCCGCCGTACGTCACGTTCATCTCGACGACGACGCAAGCAGTCGTATCGAAGCTGACCTTCACCGGCTCATCGGGACTGGAAGCTTGCACGTATGACGCGGCGTCGAAGAGTTTCCTCATCAACAACGACGGAACGACGGCTAATCCGACGGGCGAACTCGACGTCATCACAGCCAGTTCCGTCGCATCGGGTACGCCTGCTGTCAGCAAGGCATTTTCACTCGGCAAATGCGAGCCGTCTGGCATTGCACTCGGGCCTAACAGCGATGTGCTGATCGGCTGCGATCCGTCCGCGGGTAATCCGCTGATCACGTTGATTCTCGACCGCAACACGGGGGCCCAACTTGCGTCGATACCCTTTGGCGGAACGGACCAGGTCGCATACGATCCCGGCTCGAATCGCTATTTCCTGCCGGCGCGCCATTGGGTGACGAGCGGAACGGCGGCGGCATCGGGCTTCACACCCCAGATGGGCGTGATCGACGGCGCGACGCGCAAGCTGCTCTATACCGTCGCGGTAGGCACCGGCGCGCACTCGGTTGCAATCGACAGCGGCCTCGGCCAGGTCTATGTGCCGTTCCAGCCAGGCGCCGCCGCGTTTCCGAACGGCGGAATCTCGGTCTTCGCGACGAAGTAGTCGAGTCCTCACGTAGACGGTCTCTGCACGAGATTCCGGTCGTCGTAGTGTTCAGCCAGTGGACAAGAAATTGTGCGCTGGCTTTTTCGCTTCATCGACATATGACTGGTTGACTGTTGTGGCGTTATACCGCGCAGCGTCGGCGCGCAGTGTAGTCCGTCCGAAAGGTTGTCCAGCGACAATGGGGCAGGCATCGCTGCTCATACGCCGAGCAAGGTGTTGCAGCCGCCTTTTCCAAGTCGGTCTTTCCAACGCCTCGATTTCTGGAGCATTTGTCATGGACATGCAGCAACTGATTTCTGAATTTCTCGCGTCGGAACATGGGAGTCAGGCAACCCAGGCACTAGCCGATCAAGGTATCAATGCCGACGACGCCCAGCAGATGCTGGGACAGGTGGCCGAGACGGCGCATGCTCACGTGGAGGAGCAGGGTGCCGGCCTGCTGGGCGAGCATCCGGGCAAGAGCTTCTTTGCGGCGTTTGCCGCTGGGCTGGTCAAGGGCGATGGCGTTTTCAAATCGCTCGAAGAAGGCGGAGAAGGCGTTCTGACCGGTCGCGTGGCCGAATCGCTGGCGGCACGTATGGGCATCGATCCATCGACTGCATCGACGATCGCGGCCGCCGCTACGCCTTATGTGGTTGCGTTTCTCAAGGAAAGGCTCGGCTGAATCGTTGCGCCTCGCGGCCTGATGTCCGTCGACCGGGTTCATCGCGGGGCGCTGTTTGCGTCCGCTCGTCAGCGAGCGGACGTTCGAATCCCATGAGACGCCGGAATCGGATGCGCGGATGTGTCAAGACGTTCGAACACTCTTGCTGCGCATCTGGCCGACTGAAAGCCATACCGCAGACACGAGAAAGTAGACGGCGCCGACGGCCGCATAGCCTGCCACTCTGACAGTCGCAAGTTGCAATGGCGTGCGGGCCTGCAAAAGGAAAAACGCTCCCGCCAACGCCGATTGCCCGCCGCTCAGGATCATTGCCCATTGCGCACCGAGGTGCTGCCAGCGGCGGACGGCAGTGGCGAGCTGAAGCAATCCCGCGAGTACGGCCCAAATGCCGAATATGCCCAATACCCAGTTCAATCGCAATGCGGTGATTACAGCAATTGTTGTGGTGAGACTGATGACGACGTTCATCGCCTGGGTACGATTGTCAGCCATTCCTCCGCTACGCGAAGCGTCGATGTAATTGGCCAGCGCATCGCATGATGGACCACGCGATAACATATGTCGAGCCACACATCGCGAAACGGGGTAAACGGTGTTCGATGACCGATGTGGTCTCGCGTTGGCGAGCAAGTCGCGGACGGTCGATTCGACTAGCGCATCGATAGTCTCGTCAGGTTGCGATCGTCGGAGCGGGACGGCTGCGCATCAGCCCACGCACGACTGACCTACAGCAATTCCCGGTCGCGCGGATTCGCCGTCTGGCGGGTTGTCAGCGGCGATAGCGCGTCGAAGCGTCCCTGTCGCTTTCCGTGCCAGGCCGAAATTGCCTCTGCAAGATCCTGGGTGTCGAAGATGGAGCTCTGCAGCAACGCCATGTGTCGCAGAGATTCGGACGTACTATGATCGCGCGCGAAGTTGATCGCAGTCTTGCACCCGGCAACGGCCAGCGGAGACTTGGACGCGATGATTCGGGCCAGCTCCATAGCATCTGCGAGCAGCGCCTCGGCATCGGGCAACACGGCATTCACGAGGCCGACTGCTAATGCACGCTCGGCGCTCAACCGTTCACTGGTGTAGGCCATCTGGCGGGCCACGCCTGCCGGAATGATCTTCGGCAGGCGCTGGAGCACACCCAGATCAGCCGTCATGCCGAGCTCGGTTTCCTGAAGTGCGAAGAACGCATCGGTCGTGCAAATGCGAATGTCGCAGGCAACGGCGAGATCGAGGCCTCCGCCGATGCAGCCGCCCTGAATTGCGCAGATGACGGGGAACCGGACTTGATCGAGAGTATCGAGGCAATCCATCAGATTTCGCAACGCGCGCTGGAAGCTCAATCGAGCGCGTGGACTGCTGCTGTCAAACAGATCCGTTGTGCCGGCAAACACGTCGAGCGCCATGCCGGCCGAAAAATGCTTTCCAGTGGAACTGATGACGAGGGCACGGGTGTCGCCCGCGTCATCGAGCGCCAGGACGGAGTCGCGCAACCCGCTAAAAAAGGCCATACCCATCGTATTGAGCCGGTCGGGACGGTTCAGCTCGAGATGTGCGATGCCGGATTCGTTGCTGATGTGAAAATACTCGCTTTGCATGGATAGCCTCGAGAAGTCTGTCGTCAGTCTGCGGCGACTTTTCCGGTCAGTAGCCAATGGGCGACTGGTGCGATTCGGGTTCGCTGCGGCAGTCGAGTTGAAACGCCGCGCGCGACAACGCAATGGTTGCGCACAAGCCGGGTCGATGTGCGCAACGCCTTTCACGTCGTTGACTCCAATCAAGAGGACCGCTACCGCTTCGCGTCACGAAATATGTGCCCAGCCCCGGGATCGCCGCCGACGCCTGAGTGAACTGCTGTTTGCCATCCTGAAACAAATTCGTGCCACGGAGCTGTCAACCAGTTGCCGTTCGCGCTCTGTCGGCAGTGACCGATGCGCGGTATTTGATCCGACTACCGCTGCAATACGCACGAAAGAAATCCGGCAAGGACCGTCTGCATCACCTCGTCGTTCACCATCTGCGGATCACACATTCTGAAGAACTGCATACCATCGCACAGACTCACCAAGCCGAGAGCGAGCGCGTCCACCTGCAGGGGCAGTCGTCCGCCCTCGCACTCCGAAACGGTGCGAATGTACGCTCTGACCTGGTCGAGCTTTTCATGCCGAAAGACGTTAAAGCGTTCCTGAAACTTTGCGTCCCGGCAGCCGAACAACCTGGCTTCGACCCAAAGCGGGAAACCGTCATGTTCAGAAAACTGCCGCCTGAAGTATTCGATGGCACGCGCCTTCATCTGCTCGCGGGTGCCAACCTTTTCCACAATCGCCCGCTGTTTGGCCTGTGCGCTATCGTGGTCCCGGCGAAGCAACTCAAGCAGCAGTTCCGGCTTACCATCGAAATTCGAGTAGAACGCGCCGCGCGTGTAGCCGGCTGCCTCGGCGATGTCCTCAACGCTCGTTGCGGCCAATCCCTTTTTGACGAACATCATCCGCGCAGCCTCAAGCAGATTCTCAAGCGTCTGCTCTTTGCGCTGTATGCGTGTCAGGCGTTCCCGCTTCATGGCATAACGGAACGGTCGGATCGGAACCTGCGGTTCTGCGTAAGTCGAGCAAAGCCCGAGCGCCGGGTGCAAGGCGCGTGCCGCGGAACGGAGGGACCGCAAGAATTCGACGGTGTCATGCCAAATGTCCAAGGAAAGAGTGGCGCCACGAACGGCTTAACGCTGTAGCTGTGGGTGACACTTGATATGGAGTGAATACTACTTCAGTGACCGCGTGTATGCTTTTGCGGTACATGCATGAGGGACCAGCAAATTTCCGACTGTGAGCCAGCTGCACGGCTGCGTCCATGACATCGCCCTGCATTGTGATTCCGGTCGACCCCGTATAACGACATTAAATTCATATCTGATGATATTGTCGAATAAAGAACTAAAATGGAGATTGATTGAAGACCATCCCGACCAGAAACTCGCCATCTCCCCGGTCGGGGTATCGCGGTCCCTCGTGTCTACAGTTGGAGGGTCTGTCGGTCCCCAGGCAAAGCAGCTTCGTTGCGGCGCTCACGGTGACACCACCTCCGCGGCATGGGTCGACTGGGCGAGGCTGACCTCGCCCAGATAAACGCTTTCACCCAGTTCGCATTCGCGCCAGGCGTTGCCAAGGGCATGACGGATTTCGACCCGGTAGAGGCCACTGCCCTTGACCAGACCACCGAACCGGAAATCTCCGAAGCCGTCCGAGACGGTTTCGGCAACTTTCTGACTGCCGACGTACAGGGCGACTGACGCATCCGTGACGCACTCGACTACGTCTGCAATCTGCGCGCTGACGCTTCCGCCGATAAAGCACGTTTCCCAGCGCTCGAGGCCGCTGTACCAGACGCGAGGCTTCGTGCCCAGGTTGGGCCGCAGACCCTTGAGCCCCTCGCGCCGGGCCTTCTCGGCCATCGCTGCGTCATCGAGCTTGACTGTTTCGAAGACATCGGTGGGGCATGACTGCTGGCAACGCGGCTGGGGCCAACCCTGGTCGAGCAGATGGGCATCGAAGATCCAGATCTGCGGCAGTTGCAGCTCTTCATTCCAGACGATCGCCTTGTACGGGCACGACTTCACGATGTCCTTCCGGCCTCGCGCCTTGTCCGGGTCGATAATGACGATGCCGTCGGCGCGCTTGCGAATGGCGCTCCCACCCACACGCATGCACGGTGCTTCGTCGCAGTGATTACACATGACCGGCAGATACGTGGTCTCGACCATATGCGAGTCTCCCTGAACACGGCGCAGGACGCGAACGGGGCTCTCGGCGTCTCGCGCGGCGGGCGCGGCATAACCGGGGAAGTCGTTGCCGACGTGCTCGTCCCGCGCAGCAATGACGCAGTTCTGACAGTTCTCACAACGCCCCACCGTGATAACCAGATTCCACTTGCTCATTCCATGTTCCTCACGCTGCGCGACCGAGCCTGAACGCCTCGGCACTTCTCCACTTTTCGACCTGCACGAGGCAGGAGTTGGGGCTCATGCTGCTCGTGCCGGCAGTTTGAGACCGGTCGGGGGTCAGCATATTCATGCAACCGCCGATTTCGACGCGCTCGCCTTCGATTTCAATCAGTTTGAATTCGGCGCTCGCCTCGTACGACTTGACTACTCCCGCGTTGACCAGCGGCGAGACGTCGGCCGCGCAGATCACTGCGCCCCGGTCGTTGTAAACCTTGACGAGGTCGCGATGGGCTATGCCTCGAATGATCGCGTCTGCCCGACTAAGCCTCAGCAGCCAGAAGCGGTGCCCACCGATCAACGCGCGATGGTCCTCGATGCTGTTCACCGAGGAGTTCTTGCCGTCGCAATGGGTATGGAAGCTGTAACGACTGTGCGTGGCAATCAACTGGAGTGGATACCGTTCGGCGAGCTCGGAACGCATTCCCTCCCAGGATGGAATGTAGCGATTGAGCGCCGGCCGTTCGGGATTGTCCGCCGTGTGCCGCTTTAGCAGCTCGGGTACGAACTCCAGTTTGCCGCTCGGCGTCTGCAGGCCCGTGCCGAATTTTTCGGCGAACTGGGACGGCAGCGGGTGGGGTTCCTGCAGGTCCTTCCGCCGGCCCTCCGCAAACCAGCGCATGTCCACCGGATGGCGCAATTCGGGCTTCTCGGGTGGCACGACAAAATAGCCCTTGCGGCAGAACTCGCGCCACGAAATATGATCGGGCAAATCCGACGAATCGAAGACCCGCTTGACCCAGTCAAGCTCACTGCACCCCTCGGTGAACACAGCGCCCAGGCCTAACCGGGTCAGGATCGCGGTGAAAATGTCGTAGTCGGAACGGGACTCGCCCAAAGGCTCGATGCACTTGTGCTGCAGCGTCATGATGCGATGATTGACCGTGCTGTAGCCATGATGGGCGTAGCCGCCGGAATTCGACCATTCCCCGATGTCCCAGCGCTCCAGCGAAGTGCAGGCAGGCAGGATGATGTCGGCAAACTGAGCCTCACCCTCCATCCAGATGGACTGGTTGACCACAAACTCGATGCTCGAATGCCGGTAGGCGTCGGCCCAGCGTCCGGAATTCGTCACCGTGCTGAAGGCGGATCCGCCGTAACGGTAGATCATGTGGATCGGCGAATACCCGGGCATGGGATAGGTGAACGGCGCGAACTGGGCTTCCTGCGACATACCGTCCCAGAGGTAGCCCGTGGCGTGACCGTTGATGATGGCATCGGGCAGTTGCTGCCGCGGCACCATCTGCTTGACGGGATTCATGGTCAGGATGTGCGGCATGCGCTGGTAATTGTTGACCGCATTGGCGGTCCACGCCAGGTCGCCGGAAATGCCGCCGTCCGCGTAGCCGGGGAAATAGAAATGGAGGTCGTGAGGGACACCGACTTCAAGGCAGCCGAAGTTCACGCCCGGCTTACCCCAGCCCTGCATCGCCACCATCATGATCATGCAGCGCGCCCATTGCGCTCCCGTCGCGCCTCGGCCCGCGCCACCGAATCCCGCACCGGTCATCCCGACAGCAAGGTGGACCTTCCTGTTCCCCCAGCGGCGCGCAAGCGCGCGTACGTCCTTGGCGGGCACGCCGGTCTCGCCTTCCTGCCACTCGGGTGTCTTGGCAACTCCGTCGGTTTCGCCGAGAAGGTAGGCTTTCCACTCATCAAAGCCGGTCGTGCGGGTAGCGACGTAATCCTTATCGTACAGGTCTTCCACGGCCCACACGTGCATGATGGCGGTGGCGAGCGCAGCGTCGGTTTGCGGTCGGACCGGAATCCATCGCCCGCCGAGCAATTGCGCGGTGGGGTTGCAGTGCGGGTCGATATGAACGAACTCAATGCCGAGTTCCTTAGCCCACAGGCGTCGCGGCGTCCCCTCGAATCCCGCATAAGCGCCATTGGTGCTTTCGGGATCGCAGGACCAGAAGACAATCATGTCCGCTTCCTTCAGGCAATCCTCGACACCGCCATAGCCGGATGGAACGCCGATCCGCATTGAATTGCCGAAATGATGCATGGCGCCCCAGTACCAGCCTTCCCAGCTGTCCGGATTCGCGGCGACCCGAGTGAAGCCGATCAGGTTGGCAAAGCGTGTCAGCGCGCTGAGGTAATAGCCCACATTGCCCCATTGGTGATGGGACGACAGCGGGAACGTAATCGAACCTGGTCCATGAACGCGCTTCTGCCGGTTGATTTCTTTCGCGACAATGTCGAGCGCCTCCTCCCAACTGATACGCACATAGCCGGACTTGCCGCGGTTTTGCGGATTGCGCTCGCCGTCAGGATCGAAGTCGACTCGCTTCATCGGATGAAGGATGCGCTTGTCCGAATAGACGAGCGACTTGAGCGTCAACGCGTGGGGTGCGACCAGGCCACGCCGTGGCGGACTGAAGCGGCGTCCACGCGCCTCGATCACATAGCTTGGAGCATCCGTGCTGTCCAGATCGATGGGCGTCACCCGGACGACGCGACCATCCTTGACATAGACGAACAGCGGACCGCCGTTTGTGCAGGTAGTGTAGCGGCGTGTACCGTCGCGCATCCGCGTGCCCATCGGCAAACCGATGGTCTGCATCATGCTCAGGGTTTGCATGACCCAAACGAGTAGTTCGTCCTCGCCCTCGGTCACCACCTTGAAGTTCTTCGCGGCGTGGATAATCTCACCCTGGTCCGGCTTGGGGGAAAAGAACTTCAGCGCGGTGGCGACATCCTTGAAAGCCATGCGCACGTCGAAGCGCCGATGATTGCTGGCACGCAACCGAATGTGACCATTCTTGAACTCGATGATCCGATTGATGCTTCCGTCCATGAGCCCGATCGAAACGACGAGATCGCGCTCCTTCAGGCGTTCACGATAGGCGGGAAACCGGCGTGCCGTCAGTTCAAGGAGCTTGGGCAACGCAAAAAGAATGGTCTTGAGGACCTGTCGTTTCATTATTCGATCCAATGGGAAGCTTTGCTACACAAGCGATGGCATGAGGGCACAACCGACCGTCTCCCGGGCCTTGTGAACAGCCCGGGTGAACGGTCATGCCCGGCTGTGGGTTAGCGACCCGGGGAACGCCGGGCTCCATTGCAGCAGCATGTGCCGCGATATGTCGTATCCCATGTCTTTGATGAGCATTCAAACCTCTCGGTTGGCGCGCCCGTAACTTGCGCATGCTAGAACGTATAGGCGACGTTCACGAAGACGTTAAGGGGATTAAGTCGGAGCGTCGACTTTGAAACGACCTGCGTTCCCGTTGCGGTCTGCCCGTACAACGTGAGGTGCGTCGTCACTGGCACGTAACCGACAGAGGTTCCGACCGACCAGTGTTTTGTAATCGCGTAGTTTGCCCCGATCTCGAATACGGGATTCCACGACGAACTGAGGTCCGCGTGTGCCGAACCGCCTGGTCCGAGGCTGTCAGTAACAAACTGGCTATTGGAAATCCGGACCTGGGTGAACCACGTATAGTTCACGCCCAGACCGACGAATGGACGGAATTTCGACGCGGCTGAAAACAAATGGTATCGAAGTTCGATGGCGGGCGGCATCGGCTTTGTCGAGCCGAGGTTGCCGTACTTCTGTAGCGTCCCATCGCCAACCAGATTTACTTTGAGTGGCAGACCGAAAAGCATGGCGACACCGATGTTGTCCGTGACGTAGTACTCGGTGGTAATTCCCACAGTATCCGAAGAAGTCGGATGCGCCCCACTGCCGGGCAGTTGCTGGTTCACCGTTACACCGCCAATGCTTTGCACGGTTAGTGGCGATGCATCGCCCTGCGGCGCAATGTGAAGCCATCCCGTCGACAGCGTGATGCTTCCGGCCGATTGCGCATTAGCATCGTCGGTAAGCGCGGCTGAGCAGATACAAGCCGCCATACCGGCGGCGCTGATTATTCGCCTGCAATTTTTCACGTGTCGTCTCCTGTCTCGTTGTCTGGACATTTTTTATGAACACCAGTGCATCCCGTGGAACCAATCCGCGCTCTGCCCGTGGGGTTGTGTCGTTCTCCATAGTCTTCGTCCGGCTATGAAGGTCAACGGTGTGCTCTATTACGTAGTCATACTAAATACATCAATGACGGTATCGATATTTCGAGCACCGGTACTTCGTTCAAACTCGTCTTGTAAAAAACTTACGCGTGACCTTTTGCGGTTCCGTCTACACCGTACCTGCCGGTAGCCGAATTTAAATCCGTCCAGTTACCTGTACTCTGTACGTTCCGTATAGGTACTGATACAGATTCCCCCTCCACCGCCATGCACGCTAGTAAGCGCGCATCGCAACGCGCTCAGCCTCGGGCGGGAACACACACCACGCACCGTCGCGGTGCCGGAAGAAAAACAGTCCAACCGGTCCTGTCGGCAGCATTAGTTCGATACGCACATAGTGTTTCCTATTCGAGCCCGCATGACCGAATCGCGTAACCCGAACCGGCGCCGCAGAAGTTGGCCCGAGCCATTTTTCAACAAGCGAACGCAAGGACCTTTCCGAGGTAGTACTCATTCTCTTTCCCATCAAAATCGCTTCGAGCTCTTGACTCATGCCACCGGCGTCTGGGGTACGGTATCGGCCACTTGCACGTGACTGACGTTCCCGCCAATGCCTTTGCTCCTGTTACCTTGGCCTGCCAGGCACCTCGGTCAATTCCGGACTATCACGATTGTTCTGCGGTTTCGCGGCAGCCGACACGGAAAATGCGAACGGAAAACGTCCGAGCGCGGAAGTCGCCAAGGCTTCCAGCGCGGGGTCGGGAAGTTCGACGTGCAGTGAAATCCCGCGCGAGCTGTCTTCAATGATGCTGACGGTTGCATCCTCGACACCGGCCGCGACGAGTGCCGACTTAAGCGCGTCTTCCGTTTCGCGCCGTCTCAGCGCAGGCTTGAATATCTTGCCGACGCCTGTCAGTGGCATCGCATCCACGATCCGTATTCCCTTCGGACACGCGGCACGCTCGTTGATCTCGTGACGCAGGAACTCCACCAGTTCCGCTTCGGTTGCGGTGGTGCCTGGTTTTAGCTGGA
This sequence comes from Paraburkholderia hospita, assembly GCF_002902965.1. GTDB lineage: Bacteria > Pseudomonadota > Gammaproteobacteria > Burkholderiales > Burkholderiaceae > Paraburkholderia > Paraburkholderia hospita. The sequence continues at coordinate 644,133 of NZ_CP026109.1, forward strand.
CATAGGCGACCGGCAACTCACCCGCATGGATATCGGGGCGACCCACGGCTGCGGCAATCTGAACTGCGGGATGGCGGTGAAGTGGTTCCTCGATTGCCGCCGGATCGATGTTGTGTCCGCCACGGATAATCAGCTCCTTCTTACGGCCGGTGAGCCAGAAATAACCGTCGGCGTCACAGCGCCCGAGATCGCCGGTATTGAGCCAGCGGCCGCCATCACCTGACTCCATCCAGATGCCGCTGTTCTGCTCCGGCCGGATATAGCCAGCGAACACGTTTGGACCGGAGATAACCAGCTGGCCGACCTCATCGGCAACGCAATCCCGTACATATCTGCCGGTTTCATCGACCACCACTGCTTTCATTGCCTGACCGGGCAAACGAAGACCAATCGAACCGACCCTGCGCTCGCCAAGCGACGGGTTAACGCTGCTAACGCAGGTCCCTTCGGTAAGACCGTAGCCCTCAAGGATTCTTATTCCTGTACGGTGCTGGAAGGTGCGAAGTAATTCGGCGGGCATCGGTGCAGCCCCGCACAGGCCATACTCGAGCGAGCCGATATCGTGCTCTCCAACCGGGACATCCAGTAGCGACCCGTAGAGCGTTGGCACACCGCTGAAGAAGTTGACGCGGTAGTGCTCGACAATTTCCCAGAAGCGCTTGACAACCCCCTCGCCCCGATACCCTTGCGGCGTGCCGAGCACGACGTGGGCACCACGCGAGAACGCCAGCAGACCCGTCACCGTCACGGCGTTGACGTGGAAAAGCGGCAATCCGCATAGAATTGTTTTGCCCGGGCCAATGGTTTCACCGAAGAATTGCCCCGCGTTCCACGCATTGGCCACCTCGTTCCCATGCCGGCGCATCGCAATCTTTGGGAGTCCCGTGGTGCCGCCCGTGCAGAAGTAGGACGATACATCACCGATGCTTATCCGACGCGTGCTGCTGAGCGCCGCCCCAGACTCACCTGCGATTGCGGTGTTGAAGTCGTGGATACGGATCTGGGAAGGAACCGCGCTTCGCAAACGTTGAAGCATCCCGGCCGCAAAGTGCTCTTCGCCCGGCATACGGTCAGCCAGATTGACGAGCACCAGATCCTTCAGGGTGGGAACCGTATGCAACACTGCTCGCACTTTTTGCCAAAGGTCGATGCCCGCAAACGGCGCCAGCGTGACGAGCAGGCTGGCCCCTGAGGCGTTGAGCAGTTCTCCGATGGCCTCCGCTTCAAGGAGCGGATTGATCGCGCAGACAATTCCGGCCGCCTCGCCGCCCCAGATCACGAAATGCGTCTCGGGGAGGCTGGGCAGTACATATGCGATGACCGAGTCGTGTTGCACGCCCAATTGCGCAAACATGTTCGCGGTCCGCGTAACATCGTGCACGAGCTCACTGTATGTCCAGCGCTCTGCGTTCCGGTAGTCATCGGCCGTTGCAAAAAATGAGAGCGCGGGTGCGGACGGATTAATCGCCGCGCCCCGGCAGATCATCTCGTAAGTGCTCGTTGGCAGATCCGCCGGTGGCCCCTGCCTTTCGATGGCAAGGACATCGTCCATGCTTGTGACGCCTTTCATGCTGCGCCTTCCATGACAACGTTGCGTTGGACGCCAAGATTGATCGAGCGGTCATAGCTGACGATATGCGCCTCCACGACGTCCCCGACCTGCAGGTACTGGGGCCTTTCCGCCTGCATCTGGAGAAACAGCCGCCATTTTTCCGCTTCAGGCAACTGCGCCGCAGCGCGTTGCCTTTCGGGTGACGGAACGCTTAGTGCACAACCGGAGGGCGTCCCCGTCGCGAGCAGGTCCCCGACGCGCAGGTCCTGTACGCCGGAAAGCTCCGTCAGGGTCTCTGCCGGCCCATAGACAAGTCCCGCGGTGGAGTCGTTCTGACGGACAGTACCGTTTACCGTCAGCGTCAGCACGAGCTCCTTCAACTTCGGAATGTCCTCTTTCTCAAGCAGGCAAAGATAGGGACCCACGGGGCCAAACGTGCGATAACTCTTGCCCTTGTAGAACTGCATCTGCGGAATCTGGATGTCACGCGCGGAATAGTCGTTCACGATCACGGCGCCGGCGATGTAGTCGTGCAGGTTCTCGTCGGTGACCATTTCGCGCGACGTGATGTCACGTTTGAGCACAAGACCGAGTTCGATTTCATAGTCAAGAAACCGCACCTCCTTCGGCTTCACAACGGTCGAGTCGGCCGGAACGATGCAACTGGTCGCCTTCGTGAAGATCATGTTGAACTTCTTCACATCCGGGTCCATGCCGGACTCGATCATATGCTGCCGGTAGTTCGCGCCCTGACAGATGAACTGCTGATTGATGGTCACCGGCGACAACCATTGCACTTCCGATTCGGGAATTGTGGGACCGCTTAGCACCACCAGCCGTTCAACGGGATTGGTCTCGATAAACTCGGCGGTTGACCTGAACTCGCCCGGAATCGGCGTGATAGCGCCATTTGCTACCACGCCCCACTGGGCGCGGCCATGATGCAGGTAATGCAGAATGTGAAGTGCCATTTATCGATCTCCGGATTCCATGAAAGGGTTTGGTTCAGGCGAAAATCTTTGCCAGCGCCCGCAGCTTGCTCAATGTCAGGTCGGGGCTGCGGCGCAGGTTGCCGAGGAGCGCCACGACGCTCGCTGGCGTGAATCGGGGTTTCGTGAAGCTGCGTGGCATTGCCGGTCCCCATTGCGCCATTGCCTCGCGGCTGACGGCATGCACACCCGTCGGCACCTCAGCCGTAAAAAGGTCGCCGTCGCAATAGTGCTCGTGCTTGTCACCCCACGGGTCCTGCCAGTAGTCGAAGATCTGGCTGCCCAGGATGTGTCGCCCAATTCCCCACGCATGCGTCCAGCCCTTTTCGCGCAGGACGCGCTGCCCCATGCCGACTGCATCGGCGTCGACGACCTCGTAGGCGCTGTGGCTATACGTGGGAATGAAGCCTTGCGCGAGCGCGAGCGTGTGGTGATCGGCCGGCTTGTCGCCGAGATCAAGCCGCATGAACGCGACGACGGGTGAGCCATCGGGAAGCACCTGGACGTCGCTGGGGATGAGGCCAAAATGTTGCGCATACCATGCGCAGGTTTCCTGGTAGTCGGCGAGTTCAAGCACGATGTGACCAAGCCGGATAATTTCTGGCGCATGCTCGGGCGGCCGCTGCGTCCCGTTGATCCGAATGGCCGCATCCACGGTGTTGAATGGCAAGGGCGGCCGATGGGACAGCGTGGCGGCTGGCGCCTGGCCCCATATCGCGTCGACGCGAAAGCCAGAAGGATCTGTTAGTTCTACCACATAGCCGCCGCCGGGCAATGGCGAGCGTTCAACGTCCGAAGCGCCAGGCAGTTTTGCAAGCGCATCGAGATCTGCCCTGTTATCGACCTGTAACCCGAAGCCGACGAAACGGGATTTTGATGCCTTCCGGACGACATAGCAGAAGTGGGAAGCAGCCGTTCCCCGAAGCAGCAGAAGCGCTTCACCGCGCGATACAGTTCGAAGCCCGAAGTCATTGAGAAACTGTACGGCTTTCTCGAGGTCTGGTCGGTCGAACATCAGATAGGCCAATGCCGACGCTTTCGTCGTGGGATCGGGGTGACGGACAGGCTGTGTAGTGGTGAGTTTCATGGCGGAAAAGAAATCAGGCGGTTCGGATGGCGTATTCGGCTTGCAGCGTCGGCGCGCTGACGGGGTTACACAGCAAGGCCAGACTCTCACGCACGATGTGGTTTAGGTCGGTGGCTGGACCATCGTGGACGATCGTCCTGTCAGGCCGGACTACAGCGACCCAACCGACGGGCACCAGCCCGGGAAGGAATACGCCTTCGAGGTCTTCCCAGCTGTCGCGCGGGGACGAACCTGGCCATACCGGCTCGACGGCGCGGCACCGTTTATAGCTGCTGTCTCCACAGTCACTCCATCTGTCGGTTGTTAGACCGGCCCTCGGTCGTCGTTTAATGACATTAAACTCATTGCTGATGATTTTGTCAATGCAGACAGTTGCATCTATACTTGGGTACGAACAAATGCGGACCCGATCATGCCGAAAACTGCGAATCCCCGGACAGCAAAACGCCCCGCCCGTGCGGCGCCGGTCGCCCCGGCTGCCGTACCCGAAGAACGTGAGCCGCGAGGTGCGCGCCGCAAGCGCGAGACGCGCGGCCGCCTGCTCGACGCTGCCCTCCGGCTGATGGCCGAAAAGGGCATGGAGGGCGTGGCGATCAACGAAATCACCGAGGCTGCCGATGTCGGCTTTGGCTCGTTCTACAACCACTTCGAATCGAAGGAGGCGATCTACGCGATCCTTGTCGATAATGTGTTCGAAGATTTTGCGGACATGCTGGATCGCCTCGCCGGTGGGCTTTCCGATCCAGCCGAGGTGATTGCCGTCTCCGTTCGCCATACCGTGATGCGTGCGCGGCGCGATCCCGTGTGGGGACGATTCCTGATACGTGAAGGGTTTTCGGCACGTGCGATGAGCCGCGGGCTGGGTCAGCGACTGCTGCGCGACATTGGCAACGGTATTGCCGAGAAGCGCTTTGTGGTCGCCGATCCGTTCATCGGCTTTCTTTCGGTAGGCGGCACGGTCCTCTGCGCGATTGCTGCCGAGCTGAACTTCGTCGCGCCGGGTGCACCGGCGGCAGGCGTGCTCAAGGAGCTGGGCTTTAGCGGAGAGCATTTCCCCGAGCGTACGGCAGCAACACTGCTGCAGACACTCGGGCTCAAGCGCGCGGAGGCGGAGAAGATTGCGGCGCGTCCGCTGCCACTCGTCGAGGAGACTATCGAAGCGGATTGAGGTCAGACACGGTGACGGCACCGTTTGGCCGGGCCGTCGTCGATGAGCGGTGGTGACCGATCACCTGCTTCCGGGCTGTTCGTGTGAAATATGCATCAGGTTGCACTCGCGCAGGCCCGTCGAACGGAGCCCGGGCGCCCATTGGTGATTCGCTTCAATCGCCCGCACGGCAAGGACGTTAGCAGTCAACTCACGGTCCACGTTGTCAAGCGCTTCCTTGTGGAAAGCGTGAACTTACGCTGCCTCGACACAGATGAAAAGGCGGCGGATTCAGTTCGGATACCAAATAAATACCACCTGATTTTTCGCACGGACGATAAGGAAGATCGACCCGATTCGCCGGATCGCTCGACCCGGACTCATCGAGGCGCGATCATTCTGTTAGCGTCGCCTGCGGCTGACCGGCCGGCGGCTCACCCATCGCCTGGAACAGCGCCGCGGTGTCATTCATGCGCTGGCTCGCTGCGCGGACGGCGCTAACCTGTGCATCGAGATACCGTTGCTCGCTGGCATGCTGTGCCGTTGAAGGCAGGGAGCCCATGCGGCAGCGCGACGCGGTATCCTCGAATGCCGCTTGCGCTGCCTGTGCCGCTCTTTCGGTCGATGCCAGCGTCTGCGCGTCGTTGTCCAGTGCGGCAAGCGAATCCGCGACGTTCTGGAATGCCGAGAGGACCGTCGACTTGTAGTGCAGAACTGCCGCCTCGTAGGCATCGATCGAGGCCCTGCGTTGCGCGAACAACGCGCCGCCATGGAAGATCGGCTGCGACAGGCCTGCACCGATTGCCCAGAGTCCGCCCGCACCTGAAAGCACTGCAGGCCAGCTAAAGCCGCCGCGGCCCATCGATGCCGTCAGCGACAGGCTTGGAAACAGTTGCGCCGTCGCAGCCCCTACGTCGGCGGCAGCGGCCTTCACGGCGGCATCGGCTGCCTGAATATCAGGACGCGAACGCAGGAGATCCGACGGCACAACCACGGGCACATGCGCGGGCAACGACAGGCTGTCGAGTTCGGGAGCGCTCGGTGCATTATCCGGCGTGCGGCCTATCAGCACCGCCAGCGCGTGGATGGCACAGGCGCGCTGCTGACGCAGTGCCGGCAGCGTCGCCGCCGCCGAAGCCGCATCCTGCGTCGACGCGAGCGCCTGCGCGCGCGACACCGAACCGAGCGCGTACCGCTGCTGTTCCTCGTTGGCAGTCTCGTTGGCCACGGCAACGAGCCGTTCGGTGAGCACGATCTGGCGATCGAGCGCCGCCACATTGATCGCCATACCGACAATGTTGGCCGCGAGCGCACGCCGGGCCGCTTCCAGTTCATATGCCTGCGCGTTCACGCGAGCGGCGCTCGCCGAGTTCGCGTAACGCGTCTGGCCGAAGAGGTCGAACGTGTAGTGCGCCAGCAGCTGTCCCGCGAAAAAGTTGTATTGCACCTGCTGAGGACCGAGTCCGGGCACGACGGGTGAACGTGCACGTTCGACCTGCACGGCACCGTCGACTGAAGGCAGCGTGGATGCGCCGACCTGCGCGCGCAGTTCCTCTTGCGCGGCCGCAAGCGTGCGCTGCGTAGCCGCTAGCGTGGGGCTGTTGCGCAAGCCTTCGTCGACGAGCGCATCGAGGGCGTCGGACCGGTAGAGCCGCCACCATTGCGGCACCGACGTGGCGCCGGTATCGAACTGCTGCGCAATACCACCCGCCGCAACAGTCTTCGAGGGTTGCGTCTGTGCGCCGTAGTGCTCGGGCGAAGGCATCGCCGGGGCCTCGCCGCTGGGGCCGAACGAGCAGGCCGTCAATGCGAGTGCCGTAGCCACGACGAGAACGGATGTCTTATAGGCAAGGCTCATGATCAACTCCCCGTATGCCCGACAACGACCTGCTGCATTTCGCGCTCGTCGCGCCGGACCCTGAAGCATGTCGCGTACAGCGCGGGCAGGAAGAACACGGTCAGTACTGTGGCGATCGTGATGCCGCCCATCAACGCGGTCGCCATTGGCCCGAAAAAGCCCGAGCGCAGGAGCGGAATCAGCGCGAGCACAGCGGCGGCAGCCGTCAGCATGATGGGCCTGAAGCGCCGCACCGTCGCGCCGATGATCGCGTCGAAGCGCGCGTGCCCCGCCGCGATGTCCTGATCGATCTGGTCGACCAGGATCACTGAATTGCGCATGATGATGCCAAACATGGCAATCACACCGAGCAACGCGACGAAGCCGAAGGGCTGGCCGAACAGGAGCAGCGCGGCCACGACGCCAATCAGGCCAAGCGGCGCCGTCAGCACGACGATGAACGTACGCGCAAAATTCTTGAGCTGGATCATCAGCAGCATCAGCACGGCGATGATCATCAGCGGCATTTCTGCGTTGATCGAGGTCTGGCCTTTCACGCTTTCTTCGACGGCACCGCCCACCGCGATGCGATAGCCGACGGGCAGACTGGCTTGCTGAGCGGAGAGCGCCTGCTCGATGTCGCGGGTGACGTCAATGCCCTGTGCGTCGCCCCGCACGTCGGCCTGCACTGTAATCGTCGGCTGCCGGTCGCGCTGCCAGATCACGCCGTACTCGAGCGTGTTCCGCAGATGTCCGACTGAACCAAGCGGCACCGGGCCGTTCGGCGTCGGAATCGCAAGGCTCGTGAGCTTCGCGGGATCGACACGCTCGCTCTTCGGCGCACGCAGATCGACGTTGATCAGCTTGTCACGCTCGCGGTACTGGGTGACCGTGTAGCCCGACAGCGTCATGGCCAGGAAGCCGGATACGTCCTCCGAGGTGATGCCAAGCTGGCGCGCCCTGTTCTGATCGATCTCGAATGAGACTGAGCGTTCCGCCGGCTCGTCCCAGTCGAACTGGACGTTGCGCGTGCGGGAATCGGCGCGGACCTTGTCTGCTACCGTGTCAGCAATCGAGCGCACGGTCGCAATATCGTCGCCGCTCACCCTGAACTTGATCGGGAAGCCCACGGGCGGACCATTCTCGAGCCGCGCGACACGGGTGCGTACGCCGGGGAAATCCTTTTCGAGTTTTGCATCGAACCAGTGCATCAGTTCCTCGCGGCTTTCGATGCTTTTGGCGGTGATCACAAACTGCGCGAAGTTCGGCTGCTGAAGCTGCTGGTCGAGCGGCAGGTAAAAGCGCGGCGCGCCCGTCCCGACAAAGTCGAAGAAGTGCTCGATCTCAGGCTTGCCGCCGATGACCTTTTCGAGGCGCCTGGCTTCTCGCAGCGTCGCATCGAACGAGGCACCTTCCGGTAGCCGCAGATCGACAAGCAACTCTGGCCGTTCCGAGTTCGGGAAGAACTGTTGCGGCACGCGCGTGAAGGCTGCCATCGCGATCGCAAAGAGCACGGCGGTGGCGCCAAGCACGACCCTGCGACGCGCGATACACCACGACACCCAGCCCGACAGGCGCCGGTAGAAACCGGTGTTATAGACGTCATGTTCGTCATGAGCGCCGTCGCGCCAGTGGGCCTTGCGCTCCGGCAGCATGTGAAAGCCGAGTAACGGGACCAGCACGACAGCCGCGAACCACGAAACGATCAGCGAGACGGCCGACACTTCGAAGATAGAACGCGTGTATTCGCCCGTGCTCGATTTGGCGAGTGCAATCGGCAGGAAGCCACAAACCGTCACGAGGGTACCCGTCAACATCGGGAATGCCGTGCTCGTATAGGCGAAGGCCGCCGCGCGCGTGCGGCTCCAGCCCTGTTCGAGCTTCACGGCCATCATTTCGACGGCGATGATCGCGTCGTCGACGAGCAGCCCCAGCGCGAGCACGAGCGTGCCGAGCGAAACCTTGTCCAGCCCGATACTGAAGATGTGCATGCACAGTGCCGTCACCGACAGGACGATTGGAATCGTGATCACGACGACCATGCCCGTGCGCATGCCGAGCGAGACGAGGCTCACGACCAGCACGATCGCGACCGCTTCGCCGACTGACCTGACGAACTCGTCCACCGAGTGCTTGACCGCGTGCGGCATGCTCGAGACGGGAGCCAGCTTGAGCCCCGCCGGCAGGGTCGCCTGCAGTTCGGCGGTTTTCACATCGAGCGCCTTGCCGAGGTCAATCACGTCGCCACCCTTTTGCATCGTCACGCCGATGCCGAGCACCGCTTGACCTTCGACGCGCATCTGGGTCGCGGGCGGATCGTCATAGCCGCGCGTGATCTTCGCGATGTCGCCGAGCCGGAACGTGCGTCTGTTCACGGTGATCAGCATGTCAGCGAGCGCCTGCACGTCCTTGAATGCGCCGCTCGGTCGCACGAATACCCGGTCGTCCGCCGTCGTAAAGGTGCCGACGGGCGCCACGGCGTTCTGTGCATCGATGGCCTGGGCGAGTTGCTGCGGCGTAATGGCGAGCCGTGTCAGTTCTGCATTCGATATCTCGACGAAGATGTGCTGATCCGGGTCACCGATGTAATCAACCTTTGCGACACCGGGCACGCGCAGAAGGACCGTGCGCAACCTGTCAGCATAGTCGTGCAGTTGCGCAGGCGAAAAACCCTCTCCTTCGAGCGCGTAGATGTTGGTACAGACGTCACCGAACTCGTCGTTGAAAAACGGTCCGACCGCCCCCTTCGGCAGCGTCGCCCTGATGTCGCCCACCTTCTTGCGCACCTGGTACCAGGTCTCGGACACTTCCCTGACGGGTGCCGAGTCCTTCATGGCGAAGAAGATCATCGACTCGCCGGGCCGCGAGTAGCTCTTGATGTTGTCGATATATGGCGCTGCCTGCAACTGGCGGCCAAGCCGGTCCGTGATCTGTTCCTGCACCTCGCGGGCGGTCGCGCCCGGCCAGTACGTCTTGATCACCATGGTCCGGAACGTGAACGGCGGGTCCTCCGATTGCGCAAGTTGCGTATAGCCGATCACGCCGAAGAGCGTTGCGAGTCCGATCAGGAAGATCACGAGCTGCTGATGGCGCAACGCCCACGCGGAGAGATTGAAGCCGCCTTCGCCAGATCTTTCGCTATCAGAAGGGGGGACGGGCGCGCTGTGGGGCGCGGTTTCTCGGTCGCGGGCATTCATGACGGGAAATCCTCGGGATGCAGCGGGGGCACCACCTGTACGTGTTGTCCTGCACTCACGGCATGCACGCCTTGCACCATCACGCGGTCGCCCTCGTGCAGGCCCGATCCGATCGAGACGGTGCGTTCGTCGTACCGCTGGACGGCGACAGGGCGCAGCTCGAGGGTGTCGCTGCCGGTGCGGACCACCCAGACAGCGGGGTCCTCGCCGCGGTGGAAGAGCGCTGTCACAGGCAGCGTGAACGGGTGCCCGGCCGCCACGTTACCTTCGGCATCGAACGTGACATTGGCCGTCATACCGAGGCGTACTTCGGGGCTCGGGGCGGCCAGCGTCAACTTCACGCGCCAGGTGCGGCTTTGCGAATCGGCGGCGGGCGATACCTCACGCACGCGTGCTTCGAAGGTCTTCTCTGGCAGCGCTGGCAGGCTCACACGCGCCGTGCTGCCGACGGTCAGCGAGTTCAGCGTCCGCTCGGGCACGTCGCAAGCAATATCCACGTCGCCCGTCCAGTCGAGGTGATAGATGGCCTGAGCGGCCTGAACGTTCTGGCCGGTGTCGGCATCCTCCGATGTGATCACCCCGTCGCGGTCTGCCGTGAGCGTCGCGTAGCGCAGGTGATCCGTCGCGAGCGCCATTTGCGCAAGCGCCGAATCGCGCTGCGCAAGGGCGGAGGCGTAGGCGTCCTGTGTCTGTTCGAGTTGCGCCGGCGCGATCAGATTCGCATGTGCCTGCGCCTGGTCGCGATCGAGCTGCTGCTTCGTGTACACGAGGCGATGTTCGGCGGCGTCGAGTTGTGCACGCGCGTTAACAAGGTTATTGCGCAGATCGGTAGGGTCGAGCGAGGCAACGATCTGTCCTGCCTTGACAGCATCGCCGAGGCGCACCTTCCGTTCGGTGACCTTGCCTCCTACCCTGAACGAAAGGGACGTGGAGTACCGCGCCTGCACCTGAGCCGGCAACGAGGCGCTTGTCGTGCGTCCGTCGGGATGAACCGCGAGGGCGACTACAGGCTTGGGCTCGGGCGCGACGGCTTCGCGCTGGTGGCATGCTGAGAGCAGGATCGCACCGCAGGCCGCGATCAGGGCGTGCACGCGGCGCGGGAATCGGACAAAGGAAGGGAAGAAGGAACGCGCACGTTTCTGCGCGATAAGACCGGAATGTTTCACGATGTTCACAAGGCAGGTGATGATCGAGGTAAAAAAAGGTTGCCCGATGCTGTGGAACCCTGGTGTGCCGGGAAGCACGGTTCGTCCTCAGCGCGGACGCACAAAATTAGTTTATTAATACGTTTTCAGTCCTACTTATAGTCAGTTAAGCAATGGGCGGAATTTCCGTCCGGTCACGGCATACGGCACACGGCACAGCTCCGTTAGCGTTCGGCTGTTGCGTTCAACAAGTGCCAGTAAGCGCCTGACGCCCCGTTATATGTCGGATTCGTACAAATCTCCCGACGGAACGCGCGCAATCAGAATGTGACCAGCATGTTTCCATGCCTATCCGCCACGCCGGTCTGGCGGTCCGCCAGCTCCGGCCCAGGATCGACGAAAGACCACTACCGGGACCTCCACCTGCTCCGTCCGCCCCCCTTCTCTTCCGTTTGCCTAGCCGCACATGTGACATTAAACCCATAACTGATATTATTGTCAATCATGACGCTAAAATCCAGAATCGAACCGTACATAAATGAGGGGAGTCAACATGCCAGATGTCCGGAACCCGCGCGCGAGCCGTCGACATGACCTCGCGGCATTGATAGCGCCCCGGGAGACGGACAATGAGCGTCATACGCGCGGTGCCCGACGAAAGCGCGAGACGCGAGACCGCATGCTCGACGCTGCGTTCGGGCTAGTGACGCAAAAGGGCATGGACTGCGTAACCATCAACGAGATCACGGAAGCCGCTGACGTCGGGTTCGGCTCGTTTTACAACCACTTCGAATCGAAGGAAGGGATCTTCGTTGCGCTCGTCGAGTGGCTGTCTGAGGAATTCGCGAATGCGCTCGATCGCCTCTCCGGCGACCTGTCCGATCCCGCAGAAGTGATCGCTGTCTGCGTGCGTCATACGCTTATGCGCGCCTACCGGGAGCCGGTGTGGGGGCAACTCCTGATACGCGAAGGGTTTTCATCGCGTGCGTTAAGCAGGGGTCTCGGTCTGCGACTGCTGCGGGATAGCGAGAGGGGAATTTCAGAGAGGCGCTTTGTTGTCGCAGACCAGCTCATGTGCCTCATCTCCGTTATCGGCACCATCCTCGCGGGAATTGCTGCTGAACTGCACTTAGCCGCCTCAGTGAAGCGAACGGTTCGCGCGCGAAAGGCGCCTCGATCCAGCGAGGAGAAGTTCGCCGAGCGCACCGCGGCAATTGTGTTGCAGGCGTTTGGTCTCAAACGCGTGGAGGCGGAGCGAATCGCACGACGTCCACTGCCCGTAGGATGCGACGTCAAGACCGGTTGAAATGGGGGTGATTGGTAACCGCTTGGATTCGCGGCTTTTCCCCGCTGCCAGACCGCAGTCGATGAACCGTACCCAAAGCTGCCTGGCGTGACGTACATCAGTCGGCCTTCGTTAGTGACGAATGTCTAGCCTGTGTTTCACCATCCATCCATACACTGTTTGATTGATCGATCCCGTCACTATGTGCGTAGAGGTGGCGGAACAACCGAGAGCAACTGAATACGAGGGTCTTCGCGGGCGCGCACTCCCGCAGGATTCGGCTTTGCGTCGGCGGGTAGCTCGTGGATGAAAATCCTTGCCACGTTTGTCGCACGACTGGTTTAGCCCGCGTTGCGGACGCTGGGATGTCCGACCGACAGTGCAGGCGAGCGACGCTTGACGGCCGAGTCCGGAAATCCACCAGCCGCCCATCCAGTTCTCGTTGAACTTCGTGGCCGGCCTCCCAATCAGGGGTCCTGCAGCGTCGATTGGAGAAATCGCTCAGCCAGGAATTTGCGATTGGACCGTTTTCACTCCGCGCCCAAGGTTGCCATCGCAAGCGTTGCGGGAGCGATTTTTTTGCGCTGTCGGCGGTATCAGCGCGCGCATCGCACGCCGCAATCAGGGCGCTCTGACATGGAGACGACAATGATGACGATGACGTTAGGCCTACGGTTAGCGACCACAGCTGTGTTAGCGTTCTGCCTCGTCGCGTGCGGGGGTGGTAGAGATCCGGTCAGTACGGATGCCGGTGATCCGGGAGCATCTGCGAAGGCATTAGCCGCAACCGGGAGTCCCACCGCGGATGGTGGATCCGTCGCGTCCAGGATCACGAGACTTCAGCGCTATCAGATCGACCCGACGAAGGTCTTCGTCGCGGGTATTTCTTCTGGCGGTTTCGCGGCAGTGCAGATGCACGTTGCCCACTCTTCCACCTTCAAAGGGGCCGCTGTCTACGCTGGCGGAGTGTATTGGTGTGCTGGCGCCGGCGGAGCCACGACAGCTTTGGCAAACTGTGGCGGCTTGACGCTTCCGTCGAATCAGGCGTCGTACAACAGCACGCTCACTGCATCCGAGGCGTATCTTGACGCGCAATCGTCCCTCGGCACCATCGACCCGGCGACGAACCTGCGTGGACAGCCCGTCTACCTCTGGTCCGGCACACAAGACCAGGTCGTCAATCCGCTTGAGATGGCCGACCTCAACTCGGAATACCAGCGCTATGGGGCCAACGTTCACTTCGACAATGCATATTCCGCCGAGCACGGCTGGGAATCGCCTGATGGCGAACTTGCATGCGGCACGCTCGGGAGTCCCTACATGGTGCGCTGCTCGGCCAATGGCGCAGTCTACGATTCAGTAGAAACCTGGCTGACGATGTTCCTCGGCCCATTGAAACCGCGCAACAACGGAAAGCTGTCGGGTACGCTTTCTTCCTTCGATCAAACAGAGTTCGGGGCGTCCCAAGACCTTTCGATGAGCTCGACGGGGAGCGTTTTTGTTCCCAAAGCCTGCGCGTAAGGGAGCAGGTGCGGATTCGTGCTCGCCCTTCACGGCTGTTTGCAGGAGGCGTCGCTTATCGGAAACCGCTGGGTCACCGAGGCCGGCATCAATGAATGGGCCGATACGAACAAACTGGTCGTCGTGTATCCCGACACGATTGCGTCGTCTGCGCCAGGGCTGACGAACCCGAATGCATGCTTCGACTGGTGGGATTACTCCAATCAATACGACCCGAACTACGCGCTCAGGAGCGGCTTGCAGATGTCGGTGCTTTACGCTATGGTGCAGCGCGTGACTGGCCGACCGTAGGGCCGTCGTGGCACGGTTCCAATCGGTCGCAACGAGATTTGTCCGGCTTGACCGAACAACCGAAAACGATCGTTCTCTCCGGCCACTGTATCGTTCCGCCACGTGCCAATTCGAATTTGCCGACGCGCCCTTTGCGAGCGGCGCCGTATACGCCCCTGTATCGGCGCCGAAAAATTCGAGCTCGAGCAGTTTATCGGCCGCCAAGACGGCAGGGGCTCCGACTTGGGCACTCTCGGCAATTGAATGACCGGTTGCTCAGTGGAACTGCCCTCGGAGTGTCCGGCCAACGCGTCGGACCTACGTCGCCTCTTGGCCGAGCACGACCTCATGATGGACAGTCGCAGGCGCCTCTCGGGCATCCTTCGTTAAGGTCCCACTCGAGAAAGGGGAATCCATCCACACGGGCTCGGACGACCGGATTCGGCCGCGATTTGGGCCACGGCCATCAACATGATCCTCCCTTCGATGTTTATCTTCGCCACCGTGAACTTAAATTGCGATCGGGCCGGCGTGGCGAATGAGTCGACGCAGCGACCGCTATAGATAAGTGCAACAATGAAAAGCCGTCAGCGCTCTTTGAAACTCATCCCGTGACACGGAGGCGAACATGTTGGCGATCGCGAGGAAAAGGGTTGTGGCAACGGTGAACAAGATCCTCGAAGCGGGGCTGGCACCGTGGTTTGCGTCGGCCCTGGCGAGCGCTGCTCTCACCATCGGCTCGGCGCAGGCGCAGCCGCCGTCGTTCGAGACCTTCGCCGTCCCGACCGGCAGTGCACCGCATGACGTCGCACCGGCGCCGGACGGCGCCGTGTGGTACACCGCGCAGGCGCAGGGCGCGGTCGGTCGGCTGGACCCGCGTAGCGGCAGGATCGACAGGATTCCACTCGGCGCCGGATCGGCGCCGCACGGCGTGATCGTGGGTCCCGATCGCGCGGCATGGGTGACTGACGGCGGCCAGAACGCGATTGTGCGCGTCGATCCGAAGACGCTCGCCGTCACGCGTTTTCAGTTGCCGAAGGACCGGCCGAACGCCAATCTGAACACCGCCGTATTCGACAAGCAAGGGCATCTCTGGTTTACCGGGCAAAGCGGCATCTATGGTGAACTGGATCCGCAGCACGCCCGCATGCGAGTCTTCGATGCGCCGCGCGGACCCGGGCCCTACGGCATCTGCGTGACTCCAGACGGTGGCCTGTATTCGCGTCGCTGGCCGGGAGTTATCTCGGTCGCATCGATCCCGAGAGCGGTGCTGCGCAGGTCATCGAGCCGCCAACGTAGAATCAGGGCGCGCGCCGCGCATGGTCCGATTCGAAGGGGCGAGTCTGGATCAGCGAGTGGAACGCAGGAAAAGTCGGCGTATTCGATCCCGCGTCGCATCAGTGGCGCGAATGGCGTTTGCCCGGCAACGATCCGCACGCGTACGCCATTTTTATAGACAACCAGGATATCGTCTGGCTCAGTGAATGGAGCGCCAACGCGCTAGTGCGCTTTGACCCGCGTGTCGAGCGGTTCGACGTGTTTCCGCTGCCGCGCCCGCACGCGAATGTACGTGAGATGATGGGCCGCCCGGGCGAAGTCTGGTTGTCCGAATCCGGCACCGATCATCTGCTGCTCTACCGGTCCCACGCAGCCAATGCGAGCGGGAATTGACGCCCCACAGTACCGACACTGAAATTCCGAAGTCCGCTCCGTGCGCGCCGGCGCAGCGCAAAAACGGCCTGGAGCAACTGCAGTATTTGCGGATCGGCTTCCATCTCGAGCTCTCGAACGTGCTGATCGAGCAGCTTTAGATGCTCCATCAGGCGCTGCGCGAGGAGACGACAGAAGGGGCCGGGCAAGGAGCAACTGTGGCGCTCGAGTAGCTCGGGTACACCTTGCGCAATGTTGGCGAGACCCTGAGGAACAACCAGACCGAATTCGGCGAGGAGTCCGCGAATCTGGTTCGCTTGCGCCGTGCGCGCCTTGACGAAGCTCTGACGTGCACGATGGACCGCGAGTATGGCCTGCTGCGTTTCAGTCTTGATGGGGACGAAACGCATGTTGGGCCGGGTGACGGCTTTGTAAATTGCTTCGGAGTCCGCTGCATCATTCTTGTTGGTCTTGACATAGGGCTTGACGAATTGCGGCGCCATGAGCCGAACGGTGTGTCTGCAATCCTGCAGGCGCCGGGCCCAGTAATGAGTGCTAGCGCAAGCTTCCATGCCGATCAGACATGCCGGCAGGTTCGTGAAGAACAGGATCAGTTGGTCTCGCCTGATCTGCTTCTTCATGACGGTCTTGCCGTGTGCGTCGACGCCGTGGACCTCGAACACGTTCTTTGCGAGGTCGATACCAACAGTCGTAACCTTCATGATGGGCGCTCCCTCTGGTGAAGTGGTGGCTTTGACACTTCCACTTTCGCACATGATGCCGTGGCGGGCGGGGGCGGCCATTCCATTAGCAATGGCCGCCGAACAGCCGCCGCCTGCCAACCCGCCCACTTGGATGCATCTAGGTGAGTAAAGGTCAAATAGAGACGCGAACCGCAATTCATCGCCAAGGCTCAATTCACTTTCACCCAACCCGTCGCGCCCGTACCGCGATAGATATACATGCCCGCCCCCGTGCCGCCACCCTGGACCACGGCACCCGTATAAGAAGGCGTACCCGCAAAATTGACCACATCGTTGTTCTGCGGGGTCAGCACCGCACCGCTTGCTGTGATCGGCGCAAGGTCCGACTTCGTGATGCGCACCGTACCTGATACGACGGTGACCGCTTGTGCACCCGTACCGCTGACCGTCGTGCCAAACAGCGACAAGGTCGTCGCCCCCGACACGTTACGGACCAGATTCGCGCCTGTGCTCAACATGCCGCCAACATACGAGATGTTCGCGGTGAACGCGCCATTCATAAAAATCGGGTGCGTTTGATTCAGGATCTTGCAGTCACGCCATTCCAGCGTCACGCCGGCAGCCGATGCGTTGTTGATCTGCACACCAGCCTTGACGCCGTTGAAGTAGCCATCGGAGACCACGCCGTAACCGATGTACGCAGTATTCGCGACCAGATATATCCCTTGACCATCGGCGCCACCATTCGGGCCGACGATGTTGTTACCGCGCGACCGGAAGTCGTTCACGCCGCCCGACAGCAGAAACCATGCTTGCGGTATCTGATATCCCTGTGCGGTCATAATTCGGTCCAGCGTCAGGTCATCGATCACCGCCGCATTTCCAGCGCTGTACTGGTTGATAAAGCACGCCGCCGTAGGGGCGGTCGCGCCACTCGAATTGATTGTGAGCCCATCGATGATCACCTGACGGGCAACCGTCTTATTACCGAACTGGACAAATGCCTGGTTCGACGACAGGTTCGACGGGGTCCATTCACAATCCTTGAACTTCACGCCATCCAGGTTGAACGTGTTGTACGGCACCTGTATCGACACGGCGATATTGCCATTCGTACCGACCGACGCATCGCAGTGCACCTGCTCGACAACAACGTTGCGCACTGTTAGCGTGTTCTGGCCATCGGCGGGAGATCCGCTCGGGGTCTTCTGCACGACCATCATCCTGCAGTTCGCGTTTGTCATCGCGTAATACCCACGCGTAATCCTGACGTCTTCGACCAGACCGACTCCGGAATACTCGGAGCCGTTCACCTGATCGAAGTCACCCGTGATCGCGAACCCCGGCGACGCAGGTGTTCCTGGCGCGGTGCTCATATTGACCTCCCAGCCGTCCACCGACACGTTCCTGACGTTGCCGGTGCCCGTTCCGTTACCCGTTGTCCGGGTGCCCGGCAGGAACACGACAAGACTGGAAGTCCGGGTCTGGCCAGCGAGGCCGGTACAACCGTAATATGCACAGTCGTTGATCCGTACGTCCACAATGTCGCCGACCGTGGGACTACTGCGGTGCCAATCCCACGCGTTTAGCGCGATAAACGCGTCATTCGAAAATCCACTGCAACGATCCACAACAATCTCGCCGATCCGCAACCCGCCGCCACCTGGATCGCGAACGCCGGCGCGGGCGGTGGTCGCAAGCATGCGCGCGGGGACGCGCGCTGGCGGCCGTTTCACGGCCCGCTGTCGCCCGCCAGCGTGCGCCAGGCGATGGTGATCCTGAACGTGCTGTTTTCGTGGCTGGTACAGGCCGGGTATCTGGCCGGCAATCCGCTGGCGCTCTCGCGCCAGCGCACCCCGAAAGCCGCCCCGCGCATCACCCGCTATCTGGAGCCCGGCCTGTGGCAGGAGGTCAAGGACTTCATTGCGTCGATGCCGCAGGAAACCGCCCGGGACCGCGCGCACTATCACCGCGTGCGCTGGCTCTTCACGCTGCTGTACTTGGGTGGCCTGCGCATCGCTGAGGCCGGCGGCAACACGATGGGCCAGTTCTTCGTGCGGCGCGACGCCGACGGGACGATGCGCTGGTGGCTCACCGTGCACGGCAAGGGTGACAGGGAACGGCTCGTACCGGCGACGCGCGAGCTGATGACGGAACTGTCGCGCTACCGCCAGCACCTGGGGATGACGGCCCTGCCCTCACCCAGCGAGACGACGCCGCTCGTCCTCCCGATCGGAAGCACTGCGGGAAGCGCGACGGAAGCGGACCGGACGAAAACTGAAGGCCCGTCACTCCGGCCGCTGACCCGGGCCGCGCTGCACACGATCGTCAAGGACGTGTTTGCCGGCGCCGGCGGGCGGCTGCGCGAACGTGGCGAGGGCTTTGCGGCCCGCGCGGACCTGCTCGGGCAGGCCTCGGCACACTGGCTGCGGCACAGTGCCGGGTCTCACATGGCCGACAATCAGGTCGATCTGCGCCTGGTGCGCGACAACCTCGGTCACGCGGCACTGACCACAACGAGCCTCTACCTGCACGTCGACGATGATCGCCGGCATCAGGAGACCGACGAAAAACACCGCATCGACTGGTGACGCCTGTTACGGATTCAGGCCGGTGGCCGGTCAAGGCCCCGCCGCACGATCCCGTTATACAGGCACCCGATACGACTCAATCCGACACAATTAGCAAACCGCATCGCGTATGCAAGAATCCGTCTGACGCGCGCTGAAGCGTTGACTGCCTGACCGCCCATGGAAACCGTTGAACTCGAACCCCAGGTGCTTGCCGATCGCCGCGGCGTGGTGTTTAGCCTCGTCCGCCCGAACGGCGCGGTCGAATGCGTGATCACGCTCGCGACACTGGAAGCGCATTTCTGGCTCGAACCCCGGGCCAGCGACGCCAGCATCCTGAAGACCTTCCGCGATGGCTACGGGCGCATCCGCGCGATTGCCGAGCGCAGGCTGTTGGCGCATCCGGCCGCGCGCATCGAACTGACACCGGCCGACTTCGCGAGGCCCTGACAGCTTCACGCGCCGCCCGGCAATCCGCACGACCACAGGCTGCAGAAACCTGCGCCCCGCCCCAGGGAGTCCCCGTATTCAGGAGCCGTCATGTCCACACCTTCGCGCTTCGACGATGAAGCTCGCGGCGTCTGCAAGATGCGCCATTTCGGTGTTGAAACAGCGGCTACAGAGCATCCTGAAGGCACCATCCGCCGAAGCCACACTGACAACGTCGTGCGGTGGCGTAGCTGCTCCGCACCGGACACACGTGTTAGCGGTCATCAGCGCTCCTTCGGCTGCTTGTACATTGGAAGCAATCATTGTCGCACTCTTGTTGGCGTGTCTTGTTCCGTACATCGTAACGGACCGCGTTACTGCGGCAGAACCCTTCTGCGCAGTCCATCTCCTCCTACCGATGTCACCCGATTTCCCTTGGCGCGTGCTTCGGGAATAAAACCTTCCAGATTAGCGTCTCCCTATGACCAAGCGCGTTTCCGGGAAAAGAGATTTTCAGGATGCGCCATATCTCAAAAGCATCCACCGCTGTCAAATGGCCGGAGCGAGATTAAAGGAGCACGTCATGAAGATTCGACACGTCACTTGTGCACTGCTCGGCGTCGCCGCTTTTTGGGCGGCCGACAGCATGGCTGCGCAACCGGCTTACGCCTATCAAACGACAGTGCGGCTCGCCGGCGGCAATACGCTGCTATGCGGCGTCAACGAGCCGCTGCCGAACGGCGACGCCCCCGCGACTCTCACCCGCCGCGAGCAAACGCAAGCCGACGTTCTCGCGACTCAGCGCCTGCGCCTCCTGAGCGGCCCGGCGTCCGACTATCCGTCACCCTACACGGCGCCGACCGTCATCTGCTCAAGCGCCGGCTAAGACTGACCGATTCGCGCCCTCCGGCGTTCTCGGCAACTAAGAGGTGCGATGCGGCACATCGTCCGGGAACGGATACGGCGCGTGCGGGCCCGGCCATTCGAGGGCGGGCGCCCCGCTTAACGCTTCGCATCCGGCGACGCTGGTCAGAAGGCCGAGGCACAACGCCGTGCAAAGCCAACAGACGATCGATAGCTTGTCCATTGCGGCCTCCTTTTCGCAATACAAAGCTATTGGTTTCGACAGCCGCGAGCTGGCATCGGTTGCGCGCGAATGGCGCGCAACCTCAGGTGCGCCGAGCCTGCCCTGGCTGCTCGGCCTCGAAGACCGGCTGGATACGCACCTCGACCGGCAGGCCGTTGTCGCGTGCAAAGCGGGTGACGAAATTAAGCGCGTCGGGCAAGCACGCCGCAGCTCGCCCGGGCGAAACGTCTTGCTGTGATGCGGGATCCTCCTTCAACAAGAACGATTCGACGCTGTCGTGCGCTTTCGTCATGAGTATGTAACCGATGGCACGGGCACCGCTTCGTGCTCGTTCACGTGCTCGGCAGCCATCGGCGCGCCCGCCTGCTCGTCGGGCGACGCGAGCGCCGCTGCGGCCTCTTCGATCAGCGCGGGGTTCCGCTGAGTGGCGTTATCCATCTGCGAGACAGCATGGTTGATCCGGTCGATGCCGCGCGGCCAATTCGGCATGCACTCGCTCGAGCACAGCCACTGTCCGCTTGCTTTGTGCGACGAGCGTTTCGTACTTGCCGGGATCCACCCGCACTGGCTGCGACGCTTCGCTGCACGGCGTAAGGTAGCGCAGCGCGGCGGTCTCTTCGGCGTACATCCTTTCGAGCGCGTGATCGGTGCTATGCAAGCCGGCAATCGACGTCGCCATCACGGGCATCAGCGCCGCCGAAAAGCCGGTGATTGTCATCGTCAGCGCACGTGGACGGTCGTGTTCCTGAACATGATTACGTCTTGATGCATCGACCAGAAAAAGCGGCGAGCGGACCAGTCCGCCGCCGCAATCCGGAGCCCCTCTGATGGAAAATACCGAGGAGATAAAACGGGGATCAGAAGCGCGTACGGATACCCGTGGTCGCCTCGACCTGGTTGGTCGCACCGAAAGTGCTGCCAACCGTGTAGCCGCCGTGCAGCCTCATGTAGTCGGCGGCCAGATAGACTTCCGTGCGCTTCGAGAGGTGATAGAAGATCGAGCCGTACAGCGTTTCCTTGAAGCCATTGTGGAGGCCCAGGGTCGAATCGAACGCGCCGATGTTCGCGTTCGGGATATTGCCGTCGCCGTTGTATGCGGCGTTATGCACGCGCATTTGCTGATAGCCGAGCTCGTAGTCGAGCGCGCCCTTCGGCGACAGCTTGAACGACACCGTCCATGAATTGTCCTGACGCTGTCCAAGCGCACCCTGGTCGCCCCAATAGCGGAAGTAGCCGGCGTTGGCACGCAGGATGCCGAACGTATAGTTGCCGCCGACCGAGTACGTCTGGTTCGTGAAGCCCTGGCGATTCACGTGGTTGTAGAATGTCGACACGGCAAACGCGGGGCCGTCGTAGCCGAGGGCGACCTGGTAGTTGGCGTTGTTGCCGAAGCTCGTCGAGTTGCCGAACGCGTAACCCGCGGCCGCGAAGATGCCGTTGTCGAACAGCTTCTTCCACGCGATGCCGTTCTCGTAACGGGTGCCCGTCGCGCTCCCCGCGTAGAAGATCATCTGTTTGAAGTTGTTGGCGTTCGTCCAGCCGCCTTCTTCCGTCGTGAGCTGCGCGTTGCCGTATGGGTCGCCGTAGATCGCTGCCGCGTCGCGTGCGATCGTGTTCTGGAAGCCCGCCGTCAACTTGCCAAACGTGTCGTTCTGGACGCCGACCCATGCATCGCGGTCGAAGAGCTGGCCCGGGTCTTCCATCTGGCCATCGCTCACCCGGTATTCGCTTTCCAGGCGGAAGATGATCTTGGTGCCGTTGCCGATGTCTTCGGCACCCTTCACGCCCCAGCGGCTGCCGCTGAACCACGGCTCGCCGCCGATGCCCATGCCGATCACGTGATTGCCGTTTGCGTCGGCGTGGGATTGATACGTAGGAACACTCAGATCGATCAGGCCGTACAGCTGAACGCTGGACTGCGCGTGTGCGCTGCTCGCTGCCATGGCGCCGGCTGCGACGGCGAACGCGAGGTACTTTTGCTTCAAGATTGTCTCCTCAGATTGCTGCGTTGAATTTCTGATTTGTCCGCTGCCGGTTACTGCCCGCCGGCTGTCCGGCCGCTATGGCGAACAGCGGATGAGACGAATCCTAATTACCTCAATCCTTCACGCTCCTTTCGCGTCTGATTCGTACAACTTAGTGATATTACTGATATAGGCAAATTAAATCTTGCATCCACTCACGGCGCATCCCTGGTCCGCAGGATGTAGCCAAGACCGCGCAGCGTCATGATCTGCGCGCTCGAACCCGCGAGGTGCTTGCGCAGGCGGTGGATGTAGATGTCGATGGCGTCCGCGCTTGGCTCGTCGTCGAGGCCGAACACGCTGTCCATCAGCGTGGTCTTCGAAATCGTCTTGCCCTGCCGCAGCATCAGCATTTCCAGGATCGCGTGCTCGCGACGCCGCAGGTTCAGCGGCACGTCACTGTGGCGGAACTCTCGCGTGTCGGAGATGTACTGCAAGTCGCCGCACATGAGCCAGCCCGATTTGTCGCTCAACTGCCGGCGGATCAGCGCCTTGATGCGCGCCACCAGCTCACGGCCATCGAAGGGTTTCACAACGTAGTCGTCCGCGCCGGCGCTGAAGCAGTCGACCTTGTCATCGATCGAACCATGCGCGGTCAGCATCAGCACTGGCACGTTGTCGCGCCTGCGGCGCAAGCGCGCGAGCACGTCCTTGCCACTCATGCGCGGCAGACGCATGTCGAGCAGCACCACGTCGTAGCGCTGGGTAGTCAACACGGAATCTGCGGATTCGCCGTCGAGCACGCAATCGACGGCGAAATTCTCCGCGCGTAGCAGGTTAACGATCCAATGCGAGAGTTCGACATTGTCTTCGACGAGCAGCAGCTTCATTCTCTTTCCTCATTCCTCCACGCGGGCAGGCGAACCGTGATGACGAGTCCAACCCGCCCTTCGCCCGGCGACATGGTAACCGTACCGCCGTGCGACAGCGCAATCTGATGGACGATCGCGAGCCCCAGCCCGGAGCCCTCGACATCGCTCGCCACCCGGTAAAAGCGCTCGAAGACATGCGCGCGCGCTTCGGCGGGAATGCCGGGACCGTTGTCCACCACCTGCAGCAACACGTGACTACCCTCACGCCGGCAAAGCACGGTCACGCTTCCTCCTTCGTGCGTGTAGCGGATCGCGTTGTCGGCGAGATTCGACACGAGCGCCGCGAGCAGGCTCTCGCTTCCGGCCACATAGGTGCCCTCAGCCAACTCGGCGCCGAGATCGATCTGGCGCCGCTGCGCCGCGCCCACCAGTTCCTCCAGCACCGACGACACCACCGCCGTCAGATCGACCCTGGCCTGCACGCGCGGCAACGACACCGACTCGGCCTGAGCGAGCAGCAACAACTGGCTCGTCATATCCGCCATCTTCTGGCTCGTGCGGCGAATGCCCGTCAATGCCTCCGTCAACGCCGGATCGCTCGGATCGTATTGACTCGCGCATTGCACCTGCGTGTTGAGCAGCGTCAGTGGCGTGCGCAATTGGTGCGCCGCATCGGCGATGAATTGCCGCTGCGTTGTCGTATGCAGCTTCAGCCTCGCGATGCACTGGTTGATCGCATCGACGATCGGGCGCAGCTCGGACGGCAGATGGTGCACGCGGATTGGCTCAAGCTCCATCGGCTCGCGATCGGCGACGTCGTTCTTGAGCTTCATCAACGGCCGCAATTCCATGGTCAGGCCGAACGGCACGAGCACCACGACCAGGGCAAGCATCAGCCACTGGCGAATCAACTGCGGACGCCATAAATCTTTCAGCATGGCCTGCCGAGATGCCTGCGTCTTGCCGACGATCACCGTGACCTTCTCGGCCTTGCCAGAGTCGTACAACTGCCGTTCATAGGCCACCGCGCGAATCGGCAGTTCGCCCAGCCAGGTGTTGTAGAACACCGGGTACCGCGTGCTGCCCGCCGGCAGCGTGAGATCGGGACTTCCGCCGAGCAGCCGGTCGCGGCCGGCGACCACCTTGTAGAACACGTGGTCCTGATAAGGCGACTCGAAGATTTCGAGCGCGGCAGGCGGGATATTCGCCGTCAGCGCACCGTTCTCCCAGTCGACGTCTTCGATGATGGTTCGCGCGGAGGACAGCAATGCGGCGTCTTGCAGCAAGTCGGCAGTCTGGCACGCGGCAACGTACGACATGTAGTCGGTAACGAAGACAAAGAGCGCGAGCGGCAGCAGCAGCCACAACAGCAGACGCGCACGCAAGCTAAGCAACATTCAACACTCTCCAACATGATCCGGCCGTACCGATGATGAGGCCGGCAAAACGCGACGCCGTCCTTGCCTTTTCCGGCAAGGACGGCTGTCTTTGAGAAGCAAGCCTCAGAACGCAGCGGGCCTCCACTTCAGCAAGCGCTTTTCCAACGTGGTCAGCAGATAGTCCGTAGCGAGTGCGACCACGGCCAGCACGATCATCGCCGCGAACACGCCGCTCGCGTTGAATGCCCCCTGTGCGGTCGAAATCAGCAGACCGATACCTTGCTTGGAGCCAAGAAACTCGCCGACCACCGCACCGACCAGGGCAAAGCCGAAGCTCACATGCAGGCTCGCGAGAATCCATGACAGCGCCGATGGAATCACGACGTAAGTCGTCAGCTGGCGCTTCGAAGCGCCCAGGATCTGCGCGTTCGCGATCATGTAGCGGTCGGCTTCGCGCACGCCCTGGAAGGCATTGCCGAATACGACGAAAAATACCATGACCACCGCGAGCGCAACCTTGGAGGCCATCCCGAGGCCAAGCGCGATCACGAACACCGAGCCGAGCACCACGCGCGGAATCGAGTTGGCGATCTTGATGTAAATGTCGAACACATCGGCGAGCAGCTTGTTGCGGCCCAGCACGACACCGCACACGATGCCGGCGACCGAGCCGATAAAGAAGCCGATCAAGGTCTCTTCAAGCGTAACCCACACCTGCACGAGCAGCGGCCCCTGCGATGTGCCGTTCTGGAACCAGTCGACGATCTGCAAGAAGATCAGCGACGGCATCGAGAAAAAGAATGGGTCGATCCATTTCAGGCGCCCGCAGAGTTCCCAGCCGCCGAGCAGGAGCACAAGCACGAGAATCCGCAGACCGATGATCAGGGCGTGCCGCTGCCGCAGCTTGCGTCGCGCGATCTGTTCGATCCTGGCCGCCGATTCGCCGTCGAACTCCATCTTCACAGAGCTATCACGAGATGCCATGAGTGTATTCCGTTGTGCCGTCGTTTTAAGCAATTTGTACTTCCTCGCGCAAGTCGCGCCAGATATCGCGCGAAATTTCGATAAAGCGCGGATCGTAGCGAATCTCCGACGTGACGCGCGGACGCGGCAGGTCGATCTCGTAGACCTTCTTAAGCGTCGCCGGGCGCGCGGTCAGCACGAACACGCGGTCGGCGAGTGCGATCGCTTCTTCGAGGTCGTGCGTGACGAACACCACCGAGCCCGCATTCGCCGACCACAACTGCAGCAGCTCGTCCTGCATCAGCGTGCGAGTCTGCATGTCGAGCGCGGAGAACGGCTCATCCATCAGCAGGATTTCCGGCTTGTTGATGAAAGTCTGTGCGAGCGCCACACGCTTTCTCATGCCGCCCGACAACTGATGCGGATAGTGCTTGCCGAACTTCTCGAGACCAACGCGGCGCAACCACTGGTTCGCCTCGTCGTAGGCCGCCGATTTCGAGCGGCCGCGAAAGAGCGGGCCGGCTGCCACGTTGTCGAGCACCGAGCGCCACGGGAACACCGCGTCTGCCTGAAACACGAAGCCGATGCGCGGATCGATGCCGTTGACGGGCGCGCCCATCAGGTGCACCTCGCCGGCGGTGGGCTTCAGCAGCCCCGTGATCATGCTGAGCGTGGTCGATTTACCGCAGCCCGTTGGGCCGACAATTGCGATGAATTCGCCTTGCGCAACGGACATGCTGAAATCGCGCAACGCGACGGTTGCCTTGCCGTCGGGAGAAATGAAGCGGCACGACACAGAGCGGAATTCGATAACCGGTGCGTCTTTGGGTAGAACTTGGTTCATCGGGAACATCCTGGGAAAAACCGGCGCCGCGCGAAGCGGCTCCGAAGCGCAATAAAGTCAGGCCGCACCTGACGCACGAATGCAATCGGCTAACGCCGGCTTACTTCGCGCTGACGAATTCGTTCGTGTAGGTTCTGGCCAGGTCCACATGCTTGCCCTTGACCGACGGGTTGAAGGCCGACAGCACCTTCAACACAGTGGCCGGGCCGTCGTCGGGCATCTTGCCGTCCGACGTGTACATCGGCAGCGAAGCCTTCAGCGCGCTTACGTAGAGCAATTTGTCTTTCTGGTAGTCGCCCGGCATCTTCGCGGCGACTTCTTCCGCGCTGTGCGTGTGGATGAATTGCATCGTGCGCACGAACGCATGCGCAAGCTTGCCGGCCTGAGCCTTGTGCGAATCTGCCCATGCGGCCTGCACGTAGAGGCTCGCCCCCGGGTAGGTGCCGCCGAGCGCGGCCTTCGTGCCGTCGACCGAGCGCATGTCGACTAGCACCTTCGCCTCGCCCGATTTCTGCAGCGCCGAAACGGTGGGTTCGGTGGTCATGCCTGCGTCGATGCGGCCTTGCCTGATCGCGGCGATGAAGCTCGCGTCGGCGCCCACGGGCAGCATTGTGTATCCCGTCGATGGGATACCGTGCTGGCCAGCGAGGTATTGCGTGAGAAAGCTCGTCGACGAGCCGAGGCCCGTCACGCCGAGCGTTTTGCCCTTGACGTCGGCCATCGACCTGATCGCGTCGGCCGACTTTGTCGACACCATCTCGACTTCGCCCGGCACCTGCCCGAACACGACGATCGCCTTGACTTCCTTACCCTTGGTCTGCAGGTCGATGGTGTGATCGTAGAAACCGACGACGCCCTGGACAGCGCCCGCGAGCAGTTCGTTTTCGGCGTCCACGCCAGCGGGCTGCGACAGCAGCTCGACGTCGAGCCCTTCATCCTTGAAATAGCCGAGCTGTTCAGTAAGGCGTGCCGGCAAATAGATCAGCTTCGTAATTCCGCCGACCATGATCGTAATCTTTTCGTCGGCCATTGCATGTTGCGATGCAATACCGAATAACAGGCTGGACGTGAGGGCGATATGGCGAAACGTGCGGAAGGTGAGGCGCATCGATTGTCTCCGTTCTTATCGGGAGCCGGCCCAATGCCGACTATCTGTGTCGATGGCGGGATTCTAGAGGTGCAAACCCTTCTTCCTGCTTTCACGCAGATGCACCTTCCGTACGGGATTTCCATGATTTGGCGCGGTCTCCCGTTCCCCGGGGACTTCAATGAGGGCGTCAGAGGCCAACACCGTCGTCGCCAACCGCGTGCCGTTCAACCTGAGCGTCGTTGGCGTCCACGAGCACGAAGGCCATTGTGTGTGGGACCTGCGTTACAACAGCACCACTGATATCCGCTCGCAGCTGAATTTCATCGACACGCGCGACACCAATCTTCGTGCTATCAGTTCGCGTCACGTTATCCCGACTTCCGTGACCGCAACGGGATTGTCCGCGTTGCGACAATAAATGCGGCAACTCCATGAAGCACCGAGGTCAAACTCAGCATCCTGAAGGGAGTTGCGCACGCTAGCGCTGCCTGGTGGATGCCTTGATTTCCATCCAGATTGCTCCGTCTCAGCAAATTGCGTCGAAATAGAATATGATGATCATCATGCCAAGATCATCATTCAACGGGAAAGCCGCCAGCCGCAAGGAAATCACGCACGCGCGCATCGTCGAAGTTGCCGCGCGTGCGATCCGGCGCAGCGGCTACGACGGGACGGGCGTGGCCGACATCATGAAGGAGGCCGGCCTGACACATGGCGGCTTCTACGCGCACTTCCCATCGCGGGAGGTGCTGCTCGCCGAAGCGGCTGACCGCGCCGGTGCCGAGTCGGTGGCCCTATCGGAGCAAATCGCCGCCTCCGTGCCACCGGAGCAGGCATTGCCGTCGATGGTGCACGCCTATCTGTCGAAGGAGCACCGTGAAGGCATCGAGACAGGCTGCCCGATCTCCGCTCTTGGCTCGGAGATGCCGCGCCAGGCGCCGGTCGTTCGGCGCGCAGCTACCCGCCGCATCAAGGAGATGATCGATGTGGTTGCGCGCCAATTGCCTGACTGGGGCCAACCGGGGGCGCATGAACAGGCACTGATGATCGTTGCTACCATGGTCGGCACCATGGTGCTGGCGCGCGCCGTCGACGACCCCAGGTTGTCGGACGGTTTTCTGGAAGCCGCATTGAAGAAATTCGCACCCACTGACGAGTAAATCGGCTTGTTCGACGCGCGTTTTTGCACGGCCCTAAATATGATGATCATCATATTATTTCAGAACAAACGCTGATCTAACCACGCCAAGACACGGCTCACTATCGGAAGGAAGGACATTATGAAAAGCGGAATAGCCATCGTCACGGGCGCCTCGTCAGGCATCGGCGAAGCCACGGCAAACCGCCTCACCAAGGCCGGGTACAAGGTCTACGGCACCAGCCGTCGCGGAACGCAAGCCGGCCAGCGGACGTTCGAAATGCTGCCGCTGGATGTAACTAGCGAGCCATCCGTCGAGGCAGCCCTCAAGGAAGTACTGAACCTGCACGGCCGCATCGACCTGCTGGTGAACAACGCTGGCTTTGGCATCGCCCCTGCCGCAGCAGAAGAGAGTTCGCTTGACCAGGCACGTGCGATCTTCGATACGAACTTCTTCGGGATTGTCCGCATGACGCGCGCCGTGTTGCCCCATATGCGCCAGCAAGGTAGTGGCCGCATCATCAACATCGGCTCTGTGCTGGGTTTCCTGCCCATGCCCTATATGGCGTTGTATTCCGCCACCAAGCACGCGGTAGCAGGCTATTCGGAGTCCCTCGATCACGAGTTGCGCACGATGGGCATCCGGGTATCGGTCATTGAGCCTGCCTACATCAAGACGTCGTTTGATGCGAACTTGATGACGCCCGATGCTCCCCTCGACGAGTACCGCGAGATACGCGCGGCAGTGGATAAGCGAGTCAAGGAGGTGATCGAGAGCGCTAACGGTCCTGAGATTGTGGCCGAGACCGTGTTGCAGGCCGCCCTCGCGGCTCGTCCGAAACGCCGCTATGCAGCCGGCGGAGTCGCCGGACGTCTGCGATTGCTACGCAGATTTGCGCCTGCGAGCCTGGTGGACGCCGGCATTCGCAAAGACCTTCGGCTCGCGACGTAGGCGCGATTACCTGACACAACAAGAAGCGGACAAGGAAGAAGGAACCATGATGAAGGCATTCGTCGTCGATCGATATGGACGCAAGAATGGCGTACGGGCCGGCGATATGCCGGCTCCGGAACTGCGCGAAGATGACGTGTTGATCCAGATTCACGCCGCTGGTGTGAATCCGCTCGATTCAAAGATCAGGGATGGGGCGTTCAAGCTCATTCTGCCCTATCGCTTGCCACTGATTCTGGGCAACGACCTGGCTGGGGTCGTTGCCCGTGTCGGATCGCGCGTGCGACGCTTCAGACCGGGCGATGAGGTCTATGCGCGACCACCCAAAGACCGGATCGGTACTTTCGCGGAATTCATCGCGATCAAGGAAGACGCGGTGGCTCTCAAGCCCAAAGCGCTCAGCATGGAAGAAGCGGCTTCGATCCCGTTGGTGGGCCTGACTGCGTGGCAGGCGCTGGTCGAACGAGGGCAACTGAAGAAGGGACAGAAAGTGCTCGTACACGCCGGCTCGGGCGGCGTTGGCACCTTTGCCATTCAACTGGCGAAGCACCTGGGCGCGATCGTCGCGACGACCGCGAGCGCCCCGAATGCCGGATTGATGAAGCAGCTCGGTGCAGACATCGTCATCGATTACAGGAAAGATGACTTTGCTGCTACGTTGAAAGACTTCGACGTGGTGCTGGATACGCAGGGCGGAAATACGCTCGAAAGGTCACTGCGAGTGCTCAAGCCGGGTGGCAAGCTCATCGGGATCGCCGGTCCGCCCGATCCTGATTTCGCTGCACAGATAGGTGCCTCCTGGTTCCTGAAAACGGCGATGCGCTTTCTAAGCTATCGCATCCGGAAGGCGGCCAAACGTCGTGACGTCAATTATTCGTTTTTATTCATGCGTGCCGATGGCGACCAGCTAGGTCAGATCGCGTCGCTTGTTGAAGCAGGTGCGATCAGGCCGGTGATCGATCGGGTTTTCCCGTTCGAGTCAACTCAAGAGGCTTTGGCTTACGTCGAAACGGGACGAGCAAAGGGTAAGGTTGTCATCAGGATCCGATAGAAGGACGGACCTCCGTTTGCTTCGTCACGACTGAAACGGCGCTTATGCAGTGAATTTCTTGTGACCATCTCCGCCCGCAACTAGCAAGGTACCTCTGTGCTTAGTCCTGGAGTCCTTTAGGCGGTTCGTAGCGAGGGAAACCGTTATATTCGGTGATTCGTTCAGCGTTGGCGAGCGGCCAGGAATGTCGGGCGTTGGGTACCCCTCCGTCCACGCGGATCACTGTACCGTTAATGAAGGCCGAGGCCTCCGAGAGCAGGAAAACCGCAGCGCTTGCGAGCTCAGATTCGGTACCAAAACGTTGAAGCGGCACTTTATGCTTCAGTTGGCGGAGCAATGCCTGGTATTCTTCGTTATAGCTGTCCATGCCTGCGGAGGCGATCCACCCCGGCGCCACGGCGTTCACCCGGACGCCGGCATGTCCCCACTCACAGGCTGCCGTCTCGGTCAAATTCCAGACACCCGCCCGTGCGGCGCCCGAATGACCCATCCCCGGCATGCCCCCCCAGATATCCGCGAGCATATTCACGATCGCACCACCGTGACCCGCCATCCATTGGGTAAAGCACTCGCGCGACATGAGGAATGTCCCGTGCAAGTTATTACGCACTACAGCGTCCCAGCCATTCAGTGAGATTTTTTCCAGCTTTGCCGGGAATTGTCCACCGGCACAGTTAAACAGGCCATCGATGCGACCGAAGTCCGCGAGAGCCGCCGCAACCGTCTGTTTCACGCTGGCTTCATCGCGAATATCGCAAGAAAATAAGCCGATTCGGTCCGCACTTTCCGGATAGTCCACATTGAGCTCGTCACGAACGGCAGTCAGTTTGTCCGGATTCCGTCCGACCATGATCAGCGTCGCGCCCAGCGAGGTAAGCTCATGCGCCGTGCAGCGACCAAGGCCACTTCCGGCACCGGTTACCATCACAACTTTTCCGTCAAACAGGCCCGGTCGAAACACCGAACGGTAACGGGCACTGACTGATTCATTTACACGGTCCTTCATATCGTCTCTCCGAATTGGCGATGCGGGCGCCCGGCTTTTGGTGCCAATTGTTCCGTAAAGAAGTAACTCCGTGAATCGGCTGCAGGTGCAATCATGTTGCTCGATCACAGTCCGAGCTTTTCTCGCAAATTAGTACCTTTAAAGACCTGAAATGCGAGAAATGAATTCCATAGTTTGCAGCGCGTCTCTGCGTCGATGGTAAAGGCCTGCTCGCCAGGGATAGTGGCTCGGCAGGCGCTTTAACCCGCATCAGATACATATCGTGAATCATGCTTCCATCTGAGCGGAAATCCGCTGCTGACTGTGTCGGGTCAGGCCGGGTTGAACGGCAACTGGCGCTGCGGCTTGCCGGTGAGGCTCGCGATGGCGTTGGCAAACGCGGGCGCCAGCGGCGGCAGGCCGGGCTCGCCCATGCCGGTGGGTGCGTCGGCGCTCGGCACGATGTGGACATCGAACTCCGGTATGTCGGTGATGCGGGCCACCGTGAAGTCGCCGAAGTTGCTCTGCTCCACCTCGCCGTTCTTCAATGTGATGGCGGCGCCAGGCAGACACATAGACAGCCCCATGACCGCCGCGCCCTGCACCTGGGCCTCCACACTGCGCGGGTTCACGGCCAGATTGCAATGCACTCCGCCGATGACGCGATGTAGCACGGGACGGCCTTCTTGCACCGAGGCCTCCACCACATAGGCCACCACCGAGTCGAAGGACTCATGCACGGCCACGCCCCAGGCGCGGCCGGTCGGCAACGGTTTCTTGCCATAGCCGCTCCTGTCCACCGCCAGTTGCAGCGCGGCACGGTGGCGCGGGTGCCGGTCGCCGAACAGGCGCATGCGGTAAGCCACCGGATCCTGCTTCGTGGTGCGTGCGATATCGTCAAGCAAGGTCTCCATCACGAAGGCCGTGTGGGTGGAACCCACGCTGCGCCACCACAGCACTGGCACGTTGGGCGTGGGGTGGTGCACGGTCAGGCGCATCGGCAGCGGGTATGGGCCGCGCATGCCCTCCGTGGCTGTGGCGTCGATGCCGTTCTTCACCTGGAATTGCTCGAATACCGTGCCCGACGTGATGGACTGGCCGACGATGACGTGATCCCAGGCTAGCACCTTGCCGCGCGCGTCGAAACCGATGCGTGCGCGGTGCAGGTGTATGGGGCGATAGTAGCCGCCCCTGATGTCGTCCTCGCGGCTCCAGAGCGTGCGCACCGGCGCGTTCAGGCCGGCGGAACGGACGGCCTTGGCCACCTCACAGGCCTCGACCACGTAATCGCTCGTGCCCGCGAAGCGCCGGCCGAAGCCGCCGCCCGCCGTCTGCACGTGCACCTTCACCTGCTCGGGCTTGAGACCCACCGCACGCGCGGCCGCGACACCGTCCAGACCGGCGCACTGGGTGCCCACCCATAGCTCGGCGCGTCCTTCGGAGAGCTGGACGGTGCAGTTCAGCGGCTCCATCGGTGCGTGGGCCAGGTACGGGAACACAAACTCGGCTTCCAACTGATGCGGGGCAGCGGCGAGCGGCGTCATATCGGCGTCGAACTGGCGCGGACCAGGCCGACCGGCCAGCTCGCGGTACTGGGACAGCAACTGCTCGCTGTCCACTTTCTCCACGGAAGCCGTGTCCCACTGCAGCTTCAGAGCGGCGCGCCCCTGCCTGGCCGGCCAGTAGCCGTCGGCCACCACGGCCACGCCTTCACCACCACGGTCCAGTGGCACACGCAGTACGGCTTTTACTCCCTTGATGGCGCGCGTGGCGCTGTCGTCCACCGTGGTCAGTCGCGCGCCGAACACGGGCGGATGGGCCACCACGGCGGTGAGCTGACCGGGCAGGTGCGTATCGATGCCGAAGTCCTGACGTCCACTGCTCTTGGCCTGCGCATCGAGGCGCGTGGTGGGGCGGCCAATGATGCGGAAGTCCCTGGGGTTCTTCAGCGTGACCCTCTCGGGCACAGGGAGCGCCATGGCGGCTTCTGCCAGTTCACCGTAGCTCAGCTTGCGGCCACCGGAGCCCAGCACGATCCCGGCCCGCGTGTTCAGCGTGGCCACGTCCACCTTCCAGCGTGCTGCCGCCGCGGACAGCAACATCGCCCGCACGCGCGCGCCGAGCTCGCGGTATTGCGTGAAGCTGTTTTTGACCGAATGGGACCCGCCGGTGAGGTGAATCCCGAACAGCGGGTCGACGTAGGCCGCGTCGTTCGAGCCTTGCCGGCTGCGCACCAGATTCCAGTCCGCGTCGAGCTCTTCGGCGAGAATCATCGGCAACGCAGTCTGCACGCCTTGCCCGAACTCGAGCCGGTTGATGGTCACCGTGACCTCGCCATCAGGAGCGATTTGCACGAAGGCCGACGGCTGTTGCGTCGGCTTCAGGGCGCTGGCCGTCTGGCCGCTGCCGCCGGTTTGGCCTATGGCGAGGTAGGGAAACACGCCAAGCGCCAGTCCGCCGGCCCCCGCCAGCTTGAGGAAGCTGCGGCGCGGCAGCGTGGCGGCTTCCCCGGCCCGGCCACTGGTCAGCAGGTGCTGCAGGGCGCGTGGCATTTCGCTGTAGTCGAATTCAGGCAACATGGTGGCTCCTTCAGGCCAGCGCCCTGGCAGCGTCGGCCACCGCGGTGCGGATGCGGGCATAGGTGCCGCAGCGACAAATGTTGCCGGCCATGGCCGCGTCGATCTCTACGGTGGTAGGCTGCCTGCCGCGGGGCAACGCCTTCAGGAACGCCGTGGCGCTCATGATCTGGCCGCTTTGGCAGTAGCCACACTGCGCGACGTCGTGCTTGACCCAGGCTGCGTGCACGATGGCGCCGACCTTGTCGCTGCCGTCGGTGGTGGCTTCGATGGTGGTGATCTGCCTGCCCTGGGCCGCCGAGATCGGCGTAACGCAGGAGCGGATGGCCTGCCCGTCCAGATGCACAGTACAGGCGCCGCACAGCGCGGCGCCGCAACCGAACTTCGTGCCCGTCATGCCCAGCGTGTCGCGCAAGGCCCAGAGAATGGGGGTGTCCGGGGCGACGTCGACCGTGCGCTCACGGCCGTTGACGTGGAGCGTGCTCATGATGGGTCAGTCCTTCGCAGGTTAGGTGTGTCGTGGCAAGGGCAACTCGCCTCGCGATCAGAAGCTGCCGTCCGTCGACTTCGAAAGCGCCTCGAAGGCGTGCACCGCTTTCAACCGAGCCTCCACAGCCGGCCCGACCGCCGCCAGTGCATCGCTTCCGGCCACGAACACTCTGGGCGGAGTCTCCATGCCCACAAGCTTTACCAGGACCTGGCCGAGCTTGTCCGGATCGCCCGGTTGCTTGCCGGCATAGGGGGACCACATCGCGTCGGCG
This sequence comes from Paraburkholderia hospita, assembly GCF_002902965.1. Classification (GTDB taxonomy): domain Bacteria; phylum Pseudomonadota; class Gammaproteobacteria; order Burkholderiales; family Burkholderiaceae; genus Paraburkholderia; species Paraburkholderia hospita. The sequence goes on from NZ_CP026109.1 coordinate 679,178, forward strand.
CTGACCTCGGCGGCGGCGTAATCGTCGATACGCTTGTCCGGCCATTTGGCGTTGGCTGCGGCCAGCAGGTCCGTGCGGAAGAATCCCGGCTCGACCACCGTGATCTCGATGCCGAACTTTCCGACCTCTTCAGCCACAGAAAGCGAGAGCCCCTCCACGGCGAACTTGCTCGCGCTGTAGGCGCCGCAGTGCATCAGGCCGACAGCGCCTGCCACGGAACTGACATTGATGATGTTCCCGGAGCGCTGCTTGCGCATGATCGGCAGGGCCGCCCGCATCACGTTGCTCACGCCCCAGAAGTTCGTCGCGAACAGGTGTTGAATGTCTTGCGTCCCCAGCTCCTCGTAGTTGCCCAAGAGGCTGTAGCCGGCACTGTTCACGACTACATCGACACGCCCGAACTTCTTTTGCGCCTCGTCGACCACGGCCGTTGCCTGGGCCTCGTCGGAGACGTCCAGCCGGAGAATCTCCAGGTTCTCGCCGGCCAGGTCGAGCAAGGCATTGCCCACCTTGTCCGGGTTCCTGCCTGTGGCAACGACCCGATCACCTGCCTTCAGTGCGGCCCTGGCTGTACCGGCGCCGATGCCGCTGCCAGCACCCGTGATAAACCACACTTTGCTCATGCTCAAACTCCCAGTCCTGGTCAATGCCTGTCACTCTAGGCAGATTGACTGAGAAGAAAAACACCCTGGTGCTGAACACGCTTTGAAGATATTCTTCAAAGTATGAGACTCAACCAGCTTGATGGACTGCTCGCATTCTGGAAGGTCGCAGAGTACCGCGGGTTCTCTGCCGCCGCGGCAGCGCTCGAGGTCTCGCCTTCTGCGCTCAGTCAGGCGATCCGCCACCTGGAAGCCCGGCTCGGCGTCAGGCTTCTCAACCGGAACACGCGTAGCGTCAGCCTCACTGAAACCGGACAGGCATACCTGTCCCGGATTGGGCCGGCGTTGAGCGACGTACTGGAAGCCGGGGAGCAACTTCATGAGCTTCAGGGCCGGCCATCGGGCGTGCTGCGCATCAACGCAGCGCGAATCTCGACCGCCATGGTCCTCCAGCCGCTGCTGGCCGGGTTCCTGAAAGCCTATCCGGACATCCAGGTGGAGCTCACGAATGACGAGGGCTACGTGGACATCGTCGAAAGAGGGTTCGACGCGGGCATCCGAATGGGAGAGAGTGTGCAGAAGGACATGATCGCCGTGCCTCTCGGTGGCCCGGTTGCCGTATCCATTATTGGCTCTCCCGACTACTTCAGGCAGCATCCTGTGCCACGGCACCCCTCCGATCTGATACATCACAACTGCGTGCGATTCAGGTTTTCAGGCAGTGGGGCCATTCACAAGTGGGAACTCGAGGTCGAAGGCCGTATCGTCGAGTACGAGATCAGCGGCAATCTCACGATCAGCGACTCATTGTTCTCGATTGAAGCTGCGCTGGATGGGATTGCACTGGCGTACACGTTCGAGCCGCTCGCGCTTCCTCACATCCGGGCCAGGAAGCTGAAACGCGTCCTGAGCAGCTTCTCACCGACTTTTCCCGGGTTCTACCTGTACTACCCGAGCAGACGGCAGCAGCCTGCCAAGCTGAAGGCGCTGGTGAACTACGTGCTGGCGCATTCCAGCTCCGGGACGATTGGAATGTCAGCGACCGTGCCCGCGACAGACCTGTAGTAGTACGCCCATTTTTTCGGTGACCTAAAGTCTGGGTCGGACCGATAAATTCCGCACGAAGGTTAGCATCGCGCAACCATTAGACAGTGGCAACAACGAAACAACCTGCCGACTGTACCGACGGCCATTCGAATCAGGATGCAAAATTCGAATGGCCGGTTTGCCCCAATCAACGGTCAACCGTTACACAAACGTGATCGGCCGCTTGTGGCCGATGCCGCCCTTCCCTCGCGTGCGCGGCCGCGCTACCAGGATGTTTGCCGTGAGAAGGCGCGAGTTATAGCCGCAAGCTGGATGTTCCCCGCGCCGGCCCCTTCACCGGCCGGTCCGAAGTACCTTGACGAATACGCGCCAGATGCGGTCGTCGGCGTATGCAGGACCGCGAAGCCGAGTGCTGTTTGCCTCCCTATCGTTTGGTCGTTGATGTCGTGTCGAACGGTTGCCGACTTCAATTACGTCATTTCGTGTGAGTAGGAGTGGGACAATCACCCTTGCTCCATAACAATGCCGGCTGGAGCGTGACGCCACGCACCCACGCGGATGGTTGCATCAACTGTGTGCCTTGCGCGACCGCGTCGACAATAGACACCTCTCCAGCAATCCAGGTCATTGTCCTGTTCGGTATTCGTGTAAGCTGGTGCCGGAATTGATCCGGTAAATGCGGATAGCGTTGTCGTACCAGACAGCGTGTTGCTCAGCCGCACTCCATTTACGGCTCGCGAGCACCGCCGCGAACGTCCGCACGAGCGCCGGAAAGGTCACACGCAGCCCGGCCACCGGGAAGTTGCTCGCGAACATGCAGCGCCCGGCACCGAAGATCGCGAGCGCATCGGCGATGATCCGCCGGTTCTCGGCCTCGTCCCACACGGCGTCTCGCAGCCCGAACTCGGATAGCTTCAACGAGACGCGCGGTAACGCGGCGAGCGCCTCCATTCCCCTCCGCCAGGTTGCGAGGCCCGCCTCGGTGCGATCCCACGGCAAGCCCGCGTGCTCCAGCACGACATTGACCGACGGTGCATCGGCGAGGCGTTGCGCTGCGTCGCCGAGATGCCAGAACGGTAAGCGGAGATCCCAGCCCATGCCCTGCGCGGCGAGCCGTTCAAGCGCTCGCGGCCAGCGCGGGTCGGCGAGCGTGCCGGGTCCGTCGAGCGCGCCGCCCGGCGCCGTCGATGTATGCGGCTTGAAGCGTACGGCGCGTACGAGCGGGTAAGCCGCCTGTTCGGAGAGCCGTTCGTCCGCATCGTCGGCCAGCAGGTCGACCCACGCGACGACCGCAGAGGGCAGCGACGCACGCGCCGCAATTTTGTGCAACCACCGCGTCTCGGCAAGCGCATCATCGCGCGCGCACTCAGCCTCGACATGCACGCTCGCGACCACGGGCGCTCCTGCCGTTGCACTACGGTACGCGTCGACGTCGAAATCGCGGCACAACGAAGCGTAGTCGCCGAGCATGAAATGCGCGGGGTCGTACGCATCCTGGAGCCACGGATAGCGCGGCGCGCCGCCGAGATGCCACAGATGATGATGCGCGTCGACGATCGCGTCGGGTAGCGCGAGCGGGTGATCTGCCCCGCCCGGATCAGCGCGCACCGGGGACCACATGAGATGCATCCGGTTCGCGCAGTGTCGCAAACTCGTTGACGAAGCGCCACGCGCGCAGATCGAGTTCGCGCACGTGGTCATCATGGAAGGACACGTACGCGGCGGGCCGCTCCGGATGGAATGACAGCGCAGTCGGATTCGCTGGCAGCGCGATGCGCTCGATTTCCTCGAGCTGTGTCGCGTCGAACACCGAGATCGATTGTTCGCCAGAGTTCGTCAGCAACAGCAGGTCGCGGCCGTCTGGTGCGCTCGTCCGGTAGATCCGGTTCGGGTCGCTACGTGTCTTCACCCGCCGCCCGCAGGTCATCGTCCCGGTGTCGACTGCGACAAGGGTGTCGTCGCCGCGGTTCGCGATATATAAAGTCTTCTCGTCGCTCGACAGCGCGTTGCCTTCGGGGCGTGGCCCAGGCATCACGGCGCGCGGCGCGACAGTCGCGTCGCGCGGATGGAATTGTGTGACCGTGTTCGACAGAAGATGCACGCCGTAAGCGCGGCTCGCGTCACGCGTCAAGGTGACGAGATGCGTCTTCACGCCACCCGACGGCACCGCCATGTTCGGCACGTCCTGCTCGCGCGGTCGATCGAATACGAGCAGCATGTCGTTCGCCTCGCTCATCGCATACAGGCGGCCAGTGGCATCGCTCGCCATCCCATGAGGACGGTAGTACGGCCAGATGTCGAGTATCCGCGTCAGTCTTCGTTCATGCAGGTCGATCTCGGCCACGCGATGGTCGCCGTCCTGCCCGCGCGTCCAGGCCGTCTCGATCCCGAAAATGCCGACATATGCGTAGCGCCCGTCCACATCGACCGTGAACTCATGCGGAAAGTTTGGCAGAACGATGTGCTTGAGCACCGTTCTCGTTTCGAGGTCGTAGAAGCTGAAGGTGTGCGCGCATTTCTGCACGAGTAGCAGGATATCGTTCATCGTCCCAATCTCCATGTTGCCGATCTTGCCAGTGGCGCGCCGCTGGCGCAGTTGTCTGTCCGGGTTCGTCGACGCGCGCGTCAGTCTTCGCAGCGCTTCGGAAGCGTTAGCGCGAGCAGGCCCGCGACCGCGAGCACGGCAGCGAGACAATAGACGCCCGCGGCCGAGCTGACATGCTGGGTCAGTACGCCGACCGCGTAAGGGCCGCAGAAGCCACCGAGATTGCCCAGTGCGTTGATGAGCCCGCGTGCGCTACCCGCCACCTCAACGCTGCAGAGCTTTGGCGGAATCGCCCAGAATACGCCGGCCGCCGCCTGCAGGAAGAAGCCGCACCCAATCAGGAACGCAAAGGACAACGTCATCGTCGCGTGGCTCAGCACCGACAACGCAAGGCAGGCGGCGAAACCGACGAGCGGCAGCAGCACGAAGAGACGCCGTTTGCCGGTTCGATCCGAAAGATACGACGTCACGAACATGCCGATGACCATCGCAACGTACGGAATCATCGCAAGCAGGCCGATCTTGCCCATACCCGTATGAGTCAGGTCTTTCAGCAGCGTCGGCAGCCACATCGTATAGCCATAAATTCCCGCCTGATAGCAAAGATTGATTGCGATCAGGAGCCAGATCGTCGGGTTGCGTAACAGCGCGCCCAGTGACGTGACGGACGGCGTGCCCGCCGCCTGTTTGCGCTCATTCTCGGCGCGCAGCGTGTCGAGAATGTACGCCTTCTCGCGCGGCGATACCCAGCGCGCGGTCTCAGGACCATCGTCGGCAAACGCAAGCCAGACGCCGAGAAAAAGAATGGACAGCAGCGCCGTACTGAAGAACAGATGGCGCCAGTCGTACGCGGCGAGCACGAAACCGGACAGAGGCGCGGTGATCATTCCGGCTAGCGGCACGAACATGATCACCATCGCGTTTGCCCGGCCGCGTTCGCGATCCGGGAACCACTGACTTACCATCGTCAGCACGACGGGCAGCATCCCGCCTTCGGCAACGCCGAGCAGAAAGCGCAGCGCGAGTAGCTCCCAGGTCTGCGTGACGAGCCCCGTGAGCGCGGACAGAACCGCCCAACTGACGAGCGACCACGCAATGAATTTCTTGCCGCTGCCGAGCGCCGCCCGCCGGCCGCCCGGAATCTGCAGGAACAGATAACCGAAGAAGAAAATACCACCCGCGAGCCCCGCCATTGACGCGTTCATCCCAAGGTCGGCGTTCATGCCGCCCGGCATCGCGAACGCGATGTTGACGCGATCCATGTACGAGATGATGCAGGCGAGCAGCAGCGGTGGGATCACCCGTCCCCACCGGCGACGGGGAATGGCGTCGTCAGCTTCGTATGCCGGAGTCGCCGTGTTGAGCATGGTCATAGTGTCTCCAATATCGTTATCAGCTATGTCGGTCTATTCGCCGACAGCCATGTGGCCGGTGCCGGCCGTCGCGACGCCCCACGTACCGCGCTCACCGTATGGCACGCTACGGGTCCAGGGGCGCCAATGCGCTGCGGTCGACGTATCAGCGTCCCCAGCGCAGCACGAGCGGATCGAGCCGTCGCGCTGTCTCGAGCAGGCCCGCGTGGACCTGCGGGTGTAACCCAGGCCAAGGCGCGCGCGGCCTGTCACACGCAATCACGCCGCCCGCCTTGAGCAACGCCTTCGCTGTCAGGAAGCCCGATTGCCGATTCTCGTAGTTGATAAGAGGCAACCAGCGCTCGTACTGCTCGATCGCCTCCTCGCGGCGGCCCGCGAAGTGCGCGTCGGTGATCCGGCGAATGCCGTCCGGATAACCGCCGCCCGTCATGGCACCCTTCGCCCCCGCGTTGAGATCGGCGAGTAGCGTGATGCCCTCCTCGCCATCCCACGGGCCCTCGATCGCATCGCCGCCCAGCGCAATCAGCGCGCGCAGTTTCGACGCAGCGCCCGACGTCTCGATCTTGACGTACGACACCGCGTCGATCTCCCTGGCGAGCTTCACGAGGAACGGCACGGATAGCGTCGTTCCGCTCGCCAGCGCGTCCTGGATCATCAGCGGTATCCGCAGGCCCGCCGCCACCTCGGCGAAGAACGCATGGATCTGCGCTTCCGATACGCGAAACGTCGCGCCGTGGTAAGGCGGCATCACCATGACCATCGCAGCACCGAGCGCCTGCGCCTGACAATTTCGTTCGGCGCAGATCCCCGCGCTGAAATGCGAGGTCGTGACGATCACGGGCACGCGCCCGGCGACATGCTCGAGGGTCAGTCGCGTGAGCGTCTCGCGTTCGTCGTCGCCGAGCGCGAACTGTTCCGAATAGTTCGCGTGGATGCAGATGCCTTGTGAGCCGGCGTCGATCATGAAGTCGAGACAGCGCCGCTGGCCGTCGAGATCGAGCGCACCGTCCTCGGTGAAGATCGTTGGCGCGACGGGAAACACTCCCTGATAACGGGCCGCCATGACTACTCCACGATGTCGAACTGGTCGAGGAACTCGGTCTTCAGTTTGAGGCCGAGGCCCGGCACGTCGTCGCGCAGTTGCAGAAAGCCGTTCTCTGCGACGGGTTCGCCGTCGAAGATGTAATAGAACAGCTCGTTGCCGACCTCGACGTCGAACATTGGAAAATACTCGCTCATCGGGGATGCCAACGTGCTCATGGTCAGGTGGTAGTTATGCATCTGCCCCGCGTGCGGGATTACAGGCACGCTGTAGGCCTCGCACAGCGCATTGATCTTGTGCGCCATCGTGATTCCCCCGACCCGGTTCGTGTCGTACTGGACGACCGATACGGCCTTGCGATCGAGCAACTGCTTGAAGCCGTATAGCGAGAACTCGTGTTCACCGCCCGAAATCGGGATGCTCGTCAGACGGTTCAGTTCTGCGTAACCGTCAATGTCGTCGGCGATCACCGGCTCCTCGAGCCAGCGCGGCTGAAACCTCTCGAGCTTCGGCAGAATCCGCTTCGCGTATTCGACGTTCCAGCCCATGTAGCACTCGAGCATCAGATCGTTGTCGTAGCCGATCACCTCGCGCACGGCCTCCACCGATTTCAGGTTCTCGACGACACCCTGCTGGCCATGCGCAGGGCCGTAGCCGAAGCGCATCTTGAACGCGCGAAAGCCCTGATCGAGAAACGTCTGCGCCTCGGCCTGCATCGCCTTCAGGTCTGTCCGGTACAGCTTCGAGTAGTAGCAGGGAATCCGTTCTTTGGTACGCCCGCCAAGCAGCTTGAACACTGGCTTGCCGACGCTCTTGCCGAGCACGTCCCAGATCGCGATGTCGACGGCCGAGATCGCGGCCATCCCGATGCCCTTGCGCCCCCACGCGTGCGTTGCGCGGTACATTCGCTGGTTCAGGTATTCGTAGTCCCACGGATCCTGGCCGATCACGAGCGGCGCAAGATACTCGTCGATGATGAGCTTCGCAACCTGCGGCGCGAGCGCGACGTTTCCAAGCCCAACGATACCGTGGTCGGTCTCCACTTCGACGACCGTCCACGAATGGAAGCGGAACGTGCTCATCGTCTCTTGCGGTGCATACAGCACGTCCATCGCATTCGAGCAGAAATTGCCCTGCGGCGGCACGGTCTTGCCTTTCCATTGAAACAGGCGTGCGCGGACGGATTTGATCTTCATTACGGTGTCTCCTCTACTTCGATCGGATTCGAGATTTGCGTAATCGACGTAACCGGCACGGTCGTCACGCGGAAACGGTCCGCCGGCGGTGTGCGGTGCCCATCCGACAGGCGATCTGCAGCGCCTGCCAGGTCGCGCCAACGTCGGCGACGCCGCGGCCCGCGATGTCGTACGCGGTGCCATGTGCGGGCGTCGTGATCGGCACGGGCAGCCCGCCCTGCACGGTCACGCCGCGCGAGAACCCGAGCAACTTGATCGCGATTTGCCCCTGGTCGTGGTACATCGTGACAATCGCGTGGTAATCGCCTGCCTGCGCCTTCAGGAAGATCGTGTCAGCCGGGAACGGGCCATGAAACGGCTCGACCGTCGGCCAGTCGCGCGCCTGCAACGCGCGCACCGCGGGCCCGATGATGTCGACTTCTTCGCGGCCGCAACTGCCGCCATCGCCTCCGTGGGGATTGAACGCGGCGATCGCGACCTTCGGCAGCGCCACGCCGTTCGCGAGCAGCGACCGGTAGATCAGCTCTGCCGCCTGCCCGATCCTCTCGACACTGAGGTAGCTCGCCGCGTCCTTCAGCGGAATGTGCGACGAGATACGCGCGGTCCACAGTTCGCCGAGCGTGTTGAATTCGCAGAAGTAGCCGGTCACGCCTAGATACTCGGCGAAGTGATGCAGTTCGTCCTCGTGACGCAGCCCCCCGAGCTTCATCGCATGCTTGTTCAGCGGCGCAAAGCAGATCGCGTCGATGTCGCCTGCGAGGGCTGCGTCCATGCACCGGTTCAGCACGCTCAATACCGAGCGGCCACCTTCGGCGCCGACCTGAGCGACCTTGACCTGCGCTGCGTCGATCGTGTCGATTTCGACGAACGCCGGACGCGCGGTTGTTTCCCGGTTACGCACGTCAGCGAGCGACGTGACCACGTCCACGTCGACGTTGACACCAGCGATGCGCTGCCCGGCTTCCCAGAGCCAGCGATCGCCGATCAGCACGAGGTTGGCGCGCGCGCTCACGTTCGGCTGGGCGAGCAGCTTCGCGATCAGTTCGGGGCCGATGCCGGCCGGATCGCCGAGCGTCAGCGCGACGACGGGCAGGTTCGCGCCGACGGTCATGCCGTTTCTCCCATGTACGCGATACGCTGCGCTGCCGTTGCGATGTTCCGCATGTGCGTCTCCTGTAGGGGCCGGAAGCCGGCCGTTCGTCATATGGGGTTCATACTAGGTAGACGGATTGAGTCGGTAAATTGAAAACTCTTGATGAATTGATAACCAGGGGTGATCAGAAATGGGCTCGATCGACAGGCGCGACTCGACTTCGCAATTGCTGAATCGGCTGCGAATGCGCCAGATCGCGCTGCTGCTTGCGGTCGACGAGTGCTCGACGCTGCGTGCTGCCTCCGACCGGATTGGGCTGACGCAGCCGGCGGCGACCAAGATGCTGGCTGAACTCGAGAGCGCGCTTGGTCAGCCGCTGTTCGACCGCGTGGGCCGTGGGCTCGTGATCAATCCGGCCGGCGCCCGGGTGCTCGGCTATTTCCGTGGCATTCGCGGGAGCATCGAGGCATTGAATCGCGAACTTGCCGAGTTGCAGCTCGGCAGCGCCGGGCGGCTTGCAATCGGCAGCATCATGGCTGCATCGCCAGGACGGCTCACCGAGGCGCTCGTGCAACTGAAAGAGCGCTACCCGCTTCTTGCGATCGATATCGCGGTCGACACAAGCGACCGACTGATGCCGCAACTGCACGAGGGCGTGCTCGAAGTCGTGATCGGCCGCGACGTCGGGAACGACTGCACCTTCCGCGCGGTCGACGACGAGGCACTCGCGGTCGTCGCCGGCCGCAATCATCCGCTTGCGGGCGTCGGGCCCGTCAGCTTCGACTCGTTGCTCGACTACACGTGGATTTTGCAGCCGGCGGGAAGCCCGGCGCGCGAAGTCGTCGAGCGTGAGTTTCGGATGCACCACCAGCCGATGCCGCGTGGACTGATTGAAACCGGCTCGATTCTGACGACAATGAATCTCGTCGACCGCTCGCCGATGCTCGGCGTGATTCCACTGACAGTGGCCCTACGCAACGCAACACACGGGATCGTGTCGATCATCGATTACGTGTTCGCGCAAAAGCTGCCGTCGTACGGCAGCGTCGTGCGGCGCGACCGGCCGCTCAGCATCCCCGCGCGGCAATTCCTCGCGCTGTTTCATCAGGATGACAGCGAGTACGCGGGCACCGTAGTGGGATAACCGGCGACTATGATTGGGCCAATATGTCAACTAGCCCGAGCTCGCTGGCGCGGGTATCTGTCGTCATGGTCGGGATGTGCGGCGGGATTACGGTCATGCACCGCGTGGGTAGCCTCGGCGTATCCCCTGCGCGCTGGTGCTTGAAGCGCGCTTGCAAAGGCGCAGCACTGACGTGCAAGTCTCGCAAATGACTGGGGCCAGGCCGTTCGGCTCCCTGCCCCTCGCCGGCACACGATCACGAGCATGTTTGTCGGTCGTATCGTCGGCGTAGCAGAGCATACGCCTACTCGCGCGGCGCGCCAGTTAGCCTGATGGATGCAGTTCCGATCTACGCTGGCGCTCGAAGATATCCAGAGGTCCCGTATCAGAGAACACGCAGCGACAGCGACAACCATTGGGCAGACGGCGCCGAAAACCGACGATCCCCTGATCCGGATTTTTAGAAAAACGTGTTCGTAAACCGTGCTGTTAAGATAAGTTTCCAATAACAGTCTTGAGATCCATTTCTATATTTAGTTATATTTATTATTTTAAACTGAAGCCGGTTTGGGTCGCGATAGCTGATGGAACAGCGCGGATCTACCGGGGCACAAACCCCTTGCCGCTCGTAGAACGAAGGGGATCTGCTCTGCTGCCCCGGGAGCTGGGTCACTCACGCTCGGCCAGTTCATTTGCCGCCGAGGCGAGCTTTCTCTTTTTTGCCGAGCCGGGGCAGGTTCGTCGACACGGGAGACGCCGTCGCAAGCAAATACCGCAACGCGACACAATCGCAGTTGCAACGCTAGGTGGTGTCATTGTCGGGATGCGTGCCAGGCGATAACAGAGGCGAGACAGCATCGCACTTGAGGCGAATCACATCGCCTTCACCACCCACCTGCCGCCCCTCTTGGATAGCAAAAAAATGGCCGAGCGTCCCAGTTGGACGGTCGGCCTGAACACGCACCAAAAGTCGGGGAATTACCTTAACTTTCGGAACTGTAACCTTAAAGCACAAGACTCCGTATAACAATTGCTGCGCTCGAAAAAACAACACCGGCAACCCGGCGTCATGCGGCACACTCCGTTCGTGAGGAATACGCCGCAAGCGCCAACTGGGTAAAGCCCTCGAACATTCGCACCACTATCTTCCTTCGCTACGCCGCGGCAATCTGCCGGCGCATCGCGCGTAGGTTCGGGTTTTGTTCGATACTCGGGATATCACAAAGCCTCGCGCTCGCGAGCGACGATCAAATCGTCGAACCGTGCGACCCATCAGCATGCTCCGGCTTTTGCAGGGTCGACCTTCAGGACACGACGATCACGATAGCTCGCTAGCCTTCTCAGCAATCTGGGCGGCAAAAAGGAATCTAGTGCTCGCTCAGGTGTTGAGAAGGATCCATCCGCTGATGAAGAATCCGGATAACGTCGATAAGGTTGTCGGTCTCTTTGAAAAACAGAATGTGAGTTCCGACCAGCACACTGCGGTAGCCAGGCCGAACGTGGGAGGCGGCCTGACTCGGCTGTGTACCATCAGTCAATCCAACGATCGTGTCCTGGATCATGCGGATATAACGCTCCGCCTGCCGTATCCCCCAGTTTTCCGCCGAATAGTCCCAGATATCATCGAGATCCAGCTCGGCCGCTGGCGAGAGAACAAATTCCTTCACGTCGCGGACTTCCTCTTGCGTGCGAGAAACGCGTCGAAGTCAAATGGCCTGGATGGGCCCGAGCGCTCGCCCTTCTCCAGCTCGACGCGCAGGGCATCGAGTTTTGCTTCCTGTTCCTCTAGCAAACGCAGGCCAGCTCGAACCACGTCGCTCGCCGTGTTGTAGCGCCCGGCGCGCACGCGATCTTCGACAAATTCGGCGAAGTGGTCGCCGAGCGAAACGGATGTGTTCTTGCCCATCATGGCTCCCGTTGGTTCTGCGGCCATTATACCAATTTTTGGTAACTCGGCGAACGCCATCGCGCAAACGTTCCTGCTTAGTGCGGCAACCACGAATGGCCGGCACATCAGCTACGCTTCGGCCCACGACTGGCGGGCGCGCCGATACCGGTCGTTGTCTACAATAAGGCGGTCGATCCGCTCGCGTAGCTGCCGGTGCTGCGTGCGCAGCACGTCCGCTTTGGCCGACGCCTGCAGCTGGCCGGCATCATTCTGCGCCTTGAGGAATTTCTCGGTCCCGGCACGCTGTCCGGCCGCCCGGGCGAGCGACTCGGCATCCCGGCTCAATGCCACGTGAGCCGGCCATTGGAATGAATGGCAATCCGCATCGCGCAAAACGGCAACGAGTGCCCGCCCCCTCGGGAGATCGTAATCTGCAGCAATGCGAGCCTCGATCTGGCCGCCCAGGAGTCCCGCAGCCAGCCCTCCCCCCTTGCTCCAATCAAGAATCACAACTTACCCTGCAAACTTCAGTGCCTGCGAGAAATCCGCGATCAGATCGTCGATATCTTCGATGCCCGCCGACAACCGCAGCATGCCGTCCGAAATACCCATTGCCTTGCGCGTTTCCGGACCGGCCTCAAAAAAAATCGTCGGCGCTACGGGAATAATGAGCGTGCGCGTGTCGCCGAGACCAGTCGCCTTGATAGGCAACTTGAGCGCGTTGACAACTTCCACCATGCGCTGCGCGTCACGCAATTCGAACGACAAGAGCCAGGACGCGCCCTTGAACAGCGCTTGCGCGATGTCGTATTGCGGATGGCTCTTCAGTCCGGGATAGAACACCCTGCCGACGGCTTTGTGCTCCTCCAGGAAATGTGCGAGTGCGAGCGCATTGTCGCTGCTTTGCTTCACGCGCAAGGCGAGCGTTTCCGCGCCCATCGCGATCGAGTGTGCCTGCTCGGACGACAACGACGCACCCATGTCGCGCAAGCCTTTCTTGCGGATCTGCAACAGGCCCTGCTCCTTCGGCGACGTACGCCGATAGTCGTCAGCAATGTTCGGATATGCGCTCCAGTCGAATAGACCTGTATCGGTGACCGCGCCGCCAAGCGCCGCGCCGTGGCCCGCGATCGTCTTCGTCAGCGAGTTGATCACGAGACTCGCGCCGACCGCCTGTGGCTTGAACAATGCTGGCGACGTAATCGTGTTGTCGACGACATACGCGATGCCGCGCTCGCGGCACACGTTACCGATGCCCTGCAAGTCCGGAATTTGCGTACCTGGATTCGCGATGGTTTCGACGAACACTATGCGCGTATTCTGCCGGACCGCGTTCTTCACGTTCTCGACGTCGCATGCATCAACGGTGGTGACTTCTACGCCGAGCATCCGCAAGGTGCCGAACAGACTGTTGGTGTTGCCGAATACGTAACGGCTCGATACGACGTGATCGCCCGCACGCAAGAGTGTGAGGAACGTTGCCGTGATCGCGGCCATGCCCGTGCTGAAGCAGATCGTGCCGATACCGTCTTCCAGGTTTGTGATCTTGCGCTCGAGCGCGGCCGTCGTGGGAGTGCCCTGCCGGGCGTAATTGAAGCCGCCCTTCTTCGTGCCCTGGAATACGCCGATCAGGTCCTCGACGCGCTCGAAGCCATATTGCACGGACGTGTGAATCGGCTGACGCACGCCGCCGTGCTCACTCCCCGCGATCCTGTCGCCGTGAACGATGCCTGTGGTGAAACCTTGCTTGTCCATCCCTTCTCCGCGTTTCAAGTCGCATACTGCGGCCCATTATCGCCGCTAACGGCCATGTCAGGTTGCCGTGGTCGGTTGGGTAAGATGGAACGACGAACAAGTCGAAATCTCTCAATTGCGGTCGCCGCTTTTCGGCTGCCGTTATCAGTTGCGCCGTGCTGCTGGTATTTTTGCTTCCAGTTGAGCCTGCGCAACATCGAAGAGTTTCTCTTCGAGCGGCGTGACCGTGACCTACGAGACGATCCGGTGCTGGTGCGATAAATTCGACGCTGATTTTGCTCGCCGAACGGGTACGTCGTACCAAATGGACGTAGTGCAATCAGGAGAGCGGGAAAGCCGAGGCTAGCTGATCGAGGCTCAATTTCCGAGACAGCGTCTCGGATTTTTCAGACACGGGCTTCGCTGGCAATGTCCGAGACAGTGTCTCGGACATCCGGTCGGAGAGGTATGCCAGATAGAACAGGCGCATTTGCTGCGAATTATCGGCGCTAAAACCTCACTCGAACCGTGCCGGTAGCCGCTTGAGCAGAGCTTGCCCATAGCCCGTCCGTGGCGCACCGCCTTGATCAAAACTTGACAATGCGTCGACCAGTTTCCCAGGAGGTATCCGTCATTAGCACGTTGACGCTGCGTGCGGCTGCGCGACGAGCGGCATCCAACAGGGGGACGATGTCGCCATGAATCGCGCCATATACGGGGTTGTGTGATGTGAGATCAGTCGTGCCTGCTCTTTCGCTGTTTACGGGTCTATGTTGGCCCCTTCGCCAATGGGGCATGATGATCTTACCGCGGGCACAAACTTGGGTGATCCCGCCTCGCCAGCCTTTCCTATGACCGTCGACGCTTCTCAATGAACGGCTACGTGCCGCGCCGTTGTTCGGCTTTGACGGCCGACGCCGGATTCGCAGGCTCATCATTGCATCAGTGGGACGTGCGCGATGCCGGCCGGCACCTCTCGAGTCGATACGCCAGCTGGTGCGAATGCGCTGGACATCGAAGAAGTAAGATAGTCTCACGGCCCGGTCTCGACACCGCCGTACTTCGAATTGACCGCGCCTTTCTGATCGTTCCCGACGGAGCGGCACTGATTCAGGAAATCGCCACGCGCGTTTGACGTCCCGCTCAGATCGAAGTGGCCATGGTGATAGCGCACGATTGAAAAATAGTTCGCCTCATACTGGCTGCACTCGCGCCCACCATTCCCGCCCTGCATCAGTCCAGCGAGACAGAGCACCGCACCGCACGCATTCTCGTTGTCGTCATCCGCGCGCGCGGATAACGTGGCCACCATGCACGAAATCGCGGCCGTGCTGGCAAGCACAAGCGCCCTCACCTTTCGTTCCATTGCGCCCTCCCTATTTGCCGAAGAAATGCAGTGCCGCGAATGCGCCCACCGAGAGCATCGCCGCACCGATTGCAGTACACACGGACCAGACGGCAAGCTCGGTGCGAGCGATACCATCGGCACGCCGTCGCTCCTCGCGCAACACATCGCGAAGCAGTTCGCGGCTGCGCCCGTTAGCTTCGTCGTATTGCCGTAGCGATATCTCACCGAGCAGCTGGTCGCGCGCCTCGTCGAAACTGGTTGCTTTCGCAAGCACATCAGCCGTCGATCCGGAAAACTCCCTGAGGAACTGCTCGTAGCGCGCAGTGAACCGCAACAACGTCAGCTCACCATCGTCCTTGAACTGCCTGCCGCTCGCCTCAAGCAACCCGGAAAGCTGTTTCACGTCACGCCGCAGGAGTGATAGCTCGCCCAGCACCGCACCGATCAGTTCTTCGCGGATCGAATCTTCGGCCGCGCCCATCAATTCACCAGGAGGCGAAACGCATCGTCATGTTCGCGCGCCACGCGTGTCGCCAGCCGTTTGATCGCGACCATCTGACGTATCCGCGCGCGTTCAGGTTCCGGCGTATCGTCCTCGAGCGCCTGAGCGTTCCACGCTACATAGTCAACCGGATCGGCATTGACCTCGCTGATCGTCTTACCGATGGATTTGATCTTTTCGTAGATCGGGTTTTCATACACGACGGCAGACGGGTCGATCACGAATGCGCCAGTCTTCCGGTGCTGCTCGAACAGGCGGCGAAATATCCTGACAACATCGGACCTGCTATCCACGAAATTGAACAGCAGGCGAACCTTGGCTGGGTCAATTCCGAGCTCCTCGAGCTGATTGAGCGTCGCAATCGTGTCGAGTTGCTGTTTCAGGGCGGGCACCGTCGGCACGACAAATCTGTCAAAGTCTTCGTGTGAACCTTCGTAGCGCCTCATCAGCGAAACGAAGTCTTCGACGTTCGACGCTCCGACGTCCACCACGACATTCTTCAGGGACATCATCTTCTCCTGCAGTTCGTCGAACTCTTTTCCACGTAGGGCGGCGATCTCGCTGCCATCAGCGTTGATGGACTCGATAGCAATCACGTTCGCTCCGTCCAGGCGCGGCGCAAGCAGGTGATGGGCCACCGTACTCTTGCCAACATTGCCCGAGAAATTGATCACGGCGATTTTCATGGCTTGTCGCTCCGGTAGATGATTGATAGCAGTGGCCGCAACCTGCACGCAGCCGCTGGCCGGCTCGGCTTTTGGGCTACGGGTCGATCTCGAGCGTCGGCGCACCACGTCCAGCCTCTGTTGTCTGTTCCTGCAGGTCTTCCGTGCCCAGCTCGTGCGACGTCGGGCTCGTGTTGGCGCGCTCGCGCTCAATCTGTTCGCGCATGGCGTCAATGGTCGCTTCGCTCACCTGCGGCATCGGGACATTGAGCGGCCGGTTATCCGCGCGCGCCTCGGCCACGGCGCTTTCGAACTCCCCCCGCAACTGCTCCTGCTGCTCTTCGGGCAGTCCCCTGATTTCGTCCTCCAGCACCTCGCGCGCAGCCTGTTCCTTGATCCGCTCACGCGCGGCGGCAAGCGTCGCCTGCTGCGCCTGCGTGTATTGCCACTCGCCATTCAGGAAGCGCTCACGCGCCTCGTCAATGCGTCGGCGCTCGTCGACCTCGCGACGCGCGGCTTCGATCCGCTCCCGCTGCTCGGGCGTCAGCAGTTGTGACAGATCGGGAGACGACACCCGCCACGCGTTACGACGACTCTCGACCTCGTTGGGTGCCAGCTCCCGTCCGTTCTCATCGAACTGCCGCTGTTTGACGGTCACGACCTTGCTGCCGCCCCGTTCGAGTTCAATAAGCTGGCCCGACTGGACGCCGCTCTCGCCAATCGCACGCTCGAGGTCCAGCCCCCACACAGTGCGATCACCGGACTCCGTACGCACCGTGGCGTAGTAGCTCTCGTTTTCCTTCGGATCGTGATGGAAATGCGCGGCGCCATGTTCAACCAGGATCCCCGCCGTGACGGCAGGCGGTTTCTGCGTGCCAGTGCCAGCCTTCTGGCGTGCAGGCTTACCGGCACCTGTCCGACGCGGCGACGCACTGTCGGCGTCCAGAGGAAACTGCGCCTGTTTTGACTCTTCGGATGCAGCGCTCGCGTCAGATGAAACAGAGGACCCGGTGGCTGCCGGTCCAGACTTCGGAGGAGGCGGTTTTCCCCTGCGCCCGCCTCCACCTGGCGATGCGCCGCCCGGATCGGACGGATCCTTGCCCGGCGCATTCGCGGTCGCCGCCTTTCGGCTCACACTCGCCTCCTCCCGTTCTCTCCCCGTCGCTGGCGTCGATTCCATCGTGTTCGCGCGGGCAGGATCATTCGTTGTCGACCGCTCACCTGAGGCAATGTGCATGGCCTCGCGCACGGCCTGCAGCGTCGCGCGATCCTGTGCGTCGGGTTTGAACCCGCGCGTGGACATCCCCGCAAGTTCGGCCGCAATCCATGCCTGCCGGCGGAATTCCTCGCTGCCCTTCAGCTGCAGCTCGCCCCAGTGCTTCGCCTGAGCGACCGCGACCATGTGTTCAATCACGCCGCGGTCCTCGCTGGCCGTGGCAAGCGAGCGTCCCTTGTCCTCAAAGTGCACCGCCTCGCTTTTGCGATCCAGATATTTCCCTTCAAAGGCTACGTATCGGTCGCTGACTGACTTCGGTATCTCGTAGCCGCTCTTCTCAAAGATTGGCTTCGGACGGATCGCGTTTTCCCGCTCTTTCGCGCTGATCACCCTGCCGATGCCGGTCGCCGCCTGGACGCCATCGTCTTCCGGTGCGCCCGGTCCATCCCGGCGTTCGAACTTCTTCCGGTCCGCGTCACGGATCTTTTTCATCCGTGCCTGCGTCGCTTGATCAAGCGACGATTCCTCGTTGCCAGGCACGTCGCGGGCGTTAGCCTCGTTTGCCGGTGGCATCGCGCGGGCGCGGACGGACGACGCACCATCCGCATTGGCAGCCTCAACCTCGCGGTAGTTGAGCTGATCGGCCGGGAATTCAATTTCGTTCATGATGCGGCTCCTTCAGGGATAGACCGGGAGGCTGCATTGCCCTCGCCAGAGGTGTCGGGCACCGCCTCGGGTAGCACTTCACGCAGATAAGGCATCAGCTGGAAAAGCGATGCGCGAATACTGGAACGGTTGGCGAAGTGGGCGGCACCCAGTACGCCGATCTCGTGTTCGCGGACGTCCCGCACCACACTCACCGCGGAGGTAGTCACCGCTCCCTGCACGCGACGCGCAGCATTCTGTGCGTGCCACCATTGCTCGACATCGATCTGCGGCACGGGCGCACACAGTTCACGCGCGACGAACGCGGCGTGCTTCATCTGTTCTTCGCCCGGCAACTTCGGGGCAAAGCCGAACCACGCGCGATGGCGGTTGGTCTTTTCCAGCTTTGCCATCACGCCTTGCAGGTAGGGGCTTTGCTGCACCAGACGGTCGACGAGCTCCGGATCCTCGTAGAAATACGCCTTGTCGCATAGGATGGGTTCGCAGCCATCCATCGTGATGATCTGTTTGCGGCTCGATAATGCGCGCAACTCCTGCGGCATCATCAGTGCGCGGCCATGTTCGGTCTCATTCGTGCTGGTCGACGCGTTGCGGCCCCTGCTACGGCTGCGCGAGCGCGACAGATGCGTGAAGGTCCCCAGCAGCTTTGAGTATTCTTCGGAATCCTTGAGCGTGCGCGGCGCGAAGAGACTGCGCATCTTGCAGTTGATGGCGAGCGTTTCCGCACCGTGCCTGCCATACAGTTTTGGATCCTCAAGCTGCGACATGCCGTGAAAGATCAGCATCAGTCGCAGGTTGAAGCCGGCGATGAAGGCGTTGGCCGTGTCGATAATGTCGATCTTGCCCGGCGCGGCAAACTCGTCCAGCATCAGCGCACACTGGTATTTCAGGTCCGGGTTTTCCGCGGGCTGCTCGCGGGTATTCAGGTCGATCAGCTGCGAGAAGAAGAGGTTGATAAGCAACGCGCCCGCTTTCAGGTCGCCAGGCTTGATGCCCACGTAGATCGACATGGGCTTCCTGCGCACGTCACCCAGATCAAAGTCCGAGCGACTCGTCGCCGCGTCAACAATCGGATTGCTGAACACATTCAGTGGCGCGGTCATCGTGGACACGATATTGGCGAACGCTTCCCGCGACTGCGACAGAAACCGGTTGAGCGCATCGAGGCACTCGAAACTCAGCGGTGGCAGCGTGTCTGTCGCATGCGAGCGCGTGCTGACGATCGAAGAGATGTGTTCGCGTACCGCCCTGCCCTTGCCCGAGGCCTGTCGCAAGACCTCGCCGAACGTGCAGGGCAAAGGCGGCGTTTCGAGCAGGTACAGCACGATGCCCGTGAAAAGATTGCGCGCATTGTCGTTCCAGTATTTCAGTCGCGCATCCACGTTCGACGGATACAGGTGCTCCCCAACCGTCAGCACGTCGCCGACCCGCGTATAGGGCGACCTGCGCTGGATAGATTCGAGCGGGTTGTAAGCATGCGACCGGCCATTCTCCGAGAACGGCGACCAGAGGAAGGTTGCCTGGCCGCATTTGCGCCGGTAGCCGGACGTATAAAGATAGTTCTCTTCCTTGATGTCCTCGACGACGGCCGAATCCGGATAGGTGAGAAGATTCGGGATCACCATCGAAACGCCCTTGCCCGAGCGCGTGCCGGCCGCAAGCATCAGGAAATCCTGGCCGCGGTACTTCAGGTATTCGCCCTTGTACTTGCCGACGATGAACGGTGGATACATGTGGGACATGCTCACTCCTGGGGCGGGATACGGCGAAAGGCCTGGACGCGTATCGTCATCGTCACTTCTCCAGCAGGCCGGCTTTCACGATGTCGCGGCGCGTGGCGAAGCGCGCGTTGCCGAACTGCGCAATGCGTCCACGTGATTTGAAAAGCGCCATTGTGATCACCACGGCGGGCAGGCCGCCAATGACGGCCGAGAGCAGCGTGCAAACGGACAGCGCCCGCTTCACCACCGGCACATCCCCATACGCCTGCCAGTAGTCGAAAAGCGTGAAGACTCCCACCGAGTCCTGCGGTAGCTTCTGCATGCGGGCGAAGAGCAGGCCACCGAGATACTGGCCGAGGGTCGCGGCCCCGGTGAGCAGCACCGCCAGCACAAGACACGGGGTCAGGATGCGTAGATATTTCGGCATGGTGGATCTCAATGCGTTGAAGGGGACAATTGGCCTTCCGGCAGCGTGGAGAGGATCTGCAAGGCGTCGCGCTGCACGTCGTCGAGTTCCGCATCGGCAAGTGCCTGACACCCATACACGATCACAGCGCCGTAAAGCCGTGCAAGGGCGCAGGCCTCGGCACTCGCTGCAAATGCTTCATCAGACGAGGCACGCTGACGCCAGCCCGCGATCGCCACTTCAATATCGCGGATTGCGAAGTTCATGATCAATCGCCCCTGCGCATGAGCCAGTGCGCCGCGAGACCTCGCGCCCATGACGCGGCATAGACAAGGCTCAGCGCGAGCACGCCGTACTGGTGTGCGCGCCACGCCATGTCGAACCAGAACGGCTGCGCGGCCAGCCCGAAGATGCAGGCCCAGCGACGCCAGCGTATGCGGCTGTCCTGCGAGAGATAGATCGCGAGCGCACCGCACAGGCCGATGAAGACCTGCTCGACGGCCTGCGCGCTAGGGTCCACGTTCATGCAATGCCTCCACGTAGTTGCACACCCGCCAGTCGCCCGCCCAACAATTGCCATTTCCCGACGGGGTCGTACCAGACCTCTGCCAGCCGCTTGTCCCGCATGAAAAGCACGAGATCCATCGTCATGCGGACCTGCTCCAGGATGAAATTCCATTCGAGCGTCTGTCCGATAGCACTCTGCTTGATGAGTGTCGCGGCACGTGAAGCAGCCGAGCGCGCATCGTTGCAGTGAATCGTGGTGATGCCGCCCGGCGTCCCCGTGTTCAGCAGCGTCAGGTAATCCCAGGTCTCATCGCCCCGGAGTTCGGCGAGCAGTACACGATCGAATTTCATGCGCAGCGTCGAGCGCACGATTTCCTTCGCGGACAGCGTGTCGCTGAAGAACATGTGCACGCGGTTCGGATGATTCGGCAGCGACAGCTCCGGGGTGTCCTCGATCGTGCCGATTCGCTCACTGGACGGCACGAGGTCGGACAGCGCCTTGTTCAGGGTGGTCTTGCCGGAGCCGGTACCGCCGGCGAGAACGATGTTCAGCCGGTTGATCACGGCAAGTTCGAGCACGCGGGTGACGTCGCGCCGCGACTTTGCGTCCATCATCTCGACCTCGAACGGCTGCAGGTCCACGCCGTCCGGAACCGCCTGATGCGGAGACACGTCGCGGAAACCGTCGAACCAGCCGTTGCGCTCGTACTCGTCGACGGAAAACCGCACATTCGACGGAATGCGGATCGTGATCGAGATCGTGTCCCGCTCGCACGCCGGTTGCATCAGCACGTGTCCGCGCTGGCCTTCTGGTAACACCACCGGATGAATGGGTTCCTTCGTGGAAAACTTGCCGCCCTTCATGACCGTCAGGGCGTTGGCCAGCTTGAAACACGCGTCCAGCGTGCAGGCGGGTGCATCGTGCCGTTTCCATGCGCTGGCCCCTTGGGTCCAGATTTCGCCCGGGCGGTTGATCGCTACTTCGGTAAGGCTGCCGTCGAAAAAATTCGCAATGCCCATCTGCTTCAGGAAGTTGCGGGCGACGGTCCCTTTCTCAATGACGTCGATAACAATTGCACTCATCAGTAGTCCTTTCTTATAGTTCGGCAATGGTTGGAAAATTCGACACTGCTGGTCTGTCAGTGCACGGCCGGTACGGTGGCCTGTGGCTCGACCTGCACCGATATGCGATACGGTCGGCCGTCATCCCGTACGCTGCCCGCGAGATCGCGCAGCGTCCGTGCGGGCGGTGTGGACACCACCATCGCGACCATCGACGGCGCTACGGGGCGCGCCATCCACCACGCGGCAGCGCCTCCGGCGGTTGCCACGAGCACCATTGCCCGGCCGAGTCTCTTTTGGATGGTTGTCCACACGCGCCGTACCTTGTTTGTGGGCGAAAACGGCGGCAGCCGGTTAGTTGCATACTCCTCCTCGCCGTTCGGCAGTGGCGCAATGCGCGGTTCCATCAGATCCAGGCCGAGGCGCGCACCGACTGCATTCAGAACCATCCGGCGCAGCACAGTGGACATGTCTTCGAACCTGCAATGGTCCAGCGTCATGCATTGCTCGAAGGTGTGTTCGTCACCGATATGACGCAGGGGCAGCACCCCTGAGGGGTCGAACGCCCGGCGCGCGTCAACCTGATCGGCAAGCTGCCGCACGCGATGACCATCGAACAGGTCGTGCAACGCATTGCACAGTTTCGTCTCGACCGCATCCCGCTCAATGCCGTGAAGCGGAAAGTTGTCAGGAAAATGGATGTGCAGCTGCATCGTCATGTCTCCTCGCGTCCTCATTGCTGGTTCGTCGGCCCAAGCTCGTTACCGTCAAGACCGACGTTCTGGTACACACCGCGCAGATCAACGTCGCGCGCAACAAAGATGTTGATCACCGAGCCCTGGTTCGAATATGCGGTCGGCGGGATGTTGATGGTGTTACGGAGCGTCTCGGCGGCCACATCCTGCGTGGCGTTCGAACTGTTGGAAAAGGTAATCGTCTGCCCCGCTCCGATCGCCTTGTTGGCAAGTGCCTGACCGAAGTCTCCGATAAGGCTCACCATCAGTGCGCCCTTGAAGCGCAGCCAGAAGTGTTCGTCGACATAGGCCGGAATCCCCGCCGCGCCAAGCGGATCGGTCGCCGGCGAATTCAGTGGAATACGGACATCGCCATCGTCGATCTCGTCCCATATCGCACCGATGACGCCCTGCCCCTGGATCACGGCATCGCGCTGCTCACCCTTGGCCAGCGCGCCCTTGCGAACGAGCAAGGTTGTGCCGTCGTCCGACCAGACATCCTGTGCGATCGGGCAGCCGATCAGGCCGGGCCGGTCGGTCCGGATCGCCGTGGCCTGTCCGCAGCGGATCATCGTGTTACGGCTGATCAGGTAGTGCCGGTCCGGGCGAAACGACGCCTGCATCGGCTGCAGCTTCGACGGCTGCAGGGACTGGTCGAACGAGGTGCCCTTGCTGTCGCTACTGCTACCGCTGATGTTGCTTCCACCTGCATTGCCTTCTGTATTGCCACCCGCGCCCTGCCCGGGTCCACCGCGCAGCGCCGACAGACCCATCGACTTCGCCATGCCCGCGAAGCCGCTGCCGGATCCGGCATCGCTATCACGGCCCGAACCGCCACGCCCTTCGTCGGACGCAACTGGACCGCTGCCTTCAGCACCTTCTGTGCGATCTGAGCCCGCATCGTCGAACCGCGACGCCAGGACACTGCCGCGCAGGCGTCGCTCCGCTGGCGTGAGCGGCCGCGGCTGGCTGCTGGTGGTCATCTGAATGCCAGTAACCGCAGGCTGCGAGGCCGCGCCGGCCGGCGTGGCGAGGTTCGCTCGCGCGGCTGATGCCGCAGCGGCCGCTGCTGCCGCATCCGAAGCCTCGCGATCTCGCTCCTGTTCGTCTCGCTTGATACGCGCCTTCTGTGACTCGAGATCTGCGCCCGTTTCGCTGCTCGCCGAATCTTTGGGTTTGTTCAGCGCCGCCTGCTTCGCGTCCTGATGCTGCTGGAAGAGGCGCTGCAGGTAGATTGTCACGCCCGAGGCACCCAGCGCAATCATGGCCAGCGCGACAAGCACGAGTCGAACTTTGCCAACCCGGGTCTTGCGGCGCCCCGGCAAATCAAGTGACGCCTGAGATGCGTGAGGCCCAGTGTCATGCGGTGATGCGTTCGAGAGTTCGTTGGGTTCGTTCATGGTGCTTTCGTCCGTCATCAGCTGCCTGGCCTGGCGACGCCGGATCCGGCACGTTCACGCGACAGACGCGCGGTGCCAGGCAGGGACGAACCGGACGCGTTGTAACGGCCATCGGGCGCGTAACCGTCATTGCGGACGCCCAATACCGACTGGCCGTAACGGATCACGAATTCCCTGGAGACCTCATGCGCAACAACCGTATCGCCCTCCATGTGGAAGTTCACGGTCGCTTCGCCGCCATCGGGGAGCTTCGTAAAAATGGTGGGCAGGTCTCGCGCAGTCGCATACTTGAAATAGGTAAATCGCCCGTCGTCCCACAAGGCCGTCGGCGCAAGGGCGCGATCGCCGCGCATCATGTATTGCATGTTCGTGTCGCTGCCCGAAGCCGACGTCTTTACCACTGCCCCCACTGTCGCGACCGGAGACATCGTTGCACTCGCCGAAGTGGTGACTGCTGGCGCCGCCGGGGTCGTGACTCTCGCCTGAGCGCCGCCGAGCGTTTCAGCCACAGCCTGCTGACGCCTGAGTTGTGCGGCCGACGCCTTCGCGCGTGTATCCGGATAGTCGAAGCGCAAAACCCACGTGGCCGGCTGCGATGCCGATACGTCAGCGAGCGATATCGTGTAGGTTCGCCGGTTGGTCACGAGCACCAGATTCGTTTCGGGCTGCAAGGCGCCGGGCTTCAGCAGCGCGCCGCTGTCGTTCATCGCCATGTGCCACGCCTTTGCGTCACCGATGCCCGCTCCGTGATCGACGATGTGTTCCCCAGGCTCGAACTGGATCATCACCGCACGCCCAGGCATGGTTGCAACGCGGTACACCTGGTCTGGATCGTACGAGGCGCACTGCACATGCGGGTCCGCTCCACAACTACGCGGCGTGTCGAGCGCAAACGCGCACGTACTGTTCGCCACGATGACGACAAGCGCAACCGAAGTCCGGGTGGGTAGTAGATCCAGCGGGCACACCGTCATGTCGCGCCCCCGGCCGGCGGCGCAGTGGCTGCACCCGACGACGCCCCATCGGGTGTCGCGTCGGCAGGCGCACGCGTCCAGTCCCGGGTAACCGCGTAGCTCGTGCAGCGAAAACCATCCGGGTCAATGTCCTGCTCATCCTGCTTTTCGGGCACGTTCACGCGCGCGAAAGCGACCGTCGCGATCCAGTACGTCGGATCGGGACGCCGGGTCGCGACGTTTAGTGGGATGGCCTGCCGGGAGAAGAAAACCTGCGCGGTCGAGCCGACAAAGGTAATCGACCCCACCTTCGCGATCACGCGCCATTTGTCCTTGAGCATCTTGAGTGGTCCCGTTGCTCCGCGAATGAACGTGTCGTAGGCGCTCCTCTCCTGATCGTCGCTCATCAGCATGACGGCACTGTGCGCATCCTGGATCGTCTCCCAGTCGTAGCTTTCGCGTAACTCGACGTATGTGTGCAGGTCGTGACGGTCGGTTTTCTCCGTGAAGGACACATGCCCGTTGGCCGTTGTAGGTAGCACGTCCACTTTGCCGGTGACATCATTGATCCGCAGCACGGCAGGTGGATTTGGTCGCTTTAGTAGTCCTAAGGCTCCCATACCAAAAACAGCAACAAGTGCAACACTGCCCGACAGAATCGAGCGTCGATCTGCGATCCGTGCCTTTTCTTCGGCGGCCTGTACTTTTGAACGCTCGAAATCCTGTGCCTGTTTCAGATACCAAGCTACTGCGTCACGCTCGTCTGCAGTGACGTTCGCCGACGACTGCGCATGACTGATGGTCTCGGAACTTTTTGGCTTACGTCTGCTTCCGGGGTCCATCGCGGCAAACCACTGTCTGATCAGTGCCGGCATTGCGTCCTCACTTCGATTCCGTGCGGCTCAGATGCGCCACTGGCTGGTTGACAGGGACCCACTGACCAGTTGGTTCAGGTGGTTTGGGTGGCGAGCTGCAAGCGACTAGTTGTGTGATCACCACTACCCCACCCAGCACACGAATCACTCCCGGTGGGCGAGCACCATTGCATTGGTTGTTCATCTCTCCCTTCTCCTTTCGTTTCTCAGTGGAAGCAATGATCAATGTACCCGCACACGTTGGACAGCACTGACAGCGCAAATCCGGCAAACGTCAACCAGCAGACCGCGAGCAGCCACCAGCGAATCATCCGTGTCATTAAAGGGTTCACATTACCTCCTACGCCTCGGCTATCGAACCGCCAGTCTTAGACGAACCACTGCCACCCCTCCTCGCCCCGGCCATAAGGGCTCGGCCAACTGTTCCAAGCTTGCCAGTCATAGTCGATATGCCGATTCCACTCGCGAGCGCCGACGCCAGTCCGGGGAGATTTAGTGCGACGATGAAAAACACCAGGCCCATTGCATCAATCTCGACCACCTGCTTCATCGTCGGAAAGGAGGAACCGGCCGGTGCAATCTTCTGTGCGAAAGCGACCTCGATCGCGCCAGCGCCGGCAAAAAGACTCTCGAGGAGAGCGTAATTGAGACACTGTCCCGCCCAGTTCCAGAAGAATTGCCGAACGGGAGGAAAGAGCGCTGCTGAAATAAACAGGGGGCCAAGAGCGAGCAGCAGCTCGAGGGCGAATTTGGCGAGAATGATGTAGGCAACGGCAAGTGCCATAAATGGCGTAGCGAAGATGACCATCACAGTGATCACCCACACAGCGCCAATGATCTGGAAATTGTGAGCATTGTCGTAAATCTGAGCACACGCATTGATGTAGGCACTCAGCAGGCTATCCAGACCTGAAATCGGGTTCGACTGCCCCGTAATCGCACCCGCCAGTTCTTCGCCGAGACCGTTGGCGAACGGCACGATGTAGGTCGTGTAGAACTGAATGTTCATTCCGCATGTCAGGATGAATGCCCAGGTCGCCATGCGCATGAGGAAATCGTTGATTGGTTCGTCATTGCGTCCTTGCCAGTACGTCCAGCAAATCAGGAGCACATAGATGCTGAAGCACACAGCCATTAGCGGCGATATCAATCCTATGATGCGGGTGGATCCGGACGTTATGGTCGTCAGTACGTTCGCATCAAAATCCGCAGTTAATTCCGAAAAGATCGTCGTGGTGATCGATGTATAGGACATAACGGTGCTCCCATGGAATCGCACTACTGCTGCATTGCCTTCCTGACAACTTCACTTGCCTCTTTGTCGGCTTGCCTCTGTTCCGGCGTTTCTTCCTGTTCAAGCTTTTCAGGGGTGGTCCCGAGCAGATGCGCCTTAAATTCAAGCTCTTGCCGGTGTTCGGCTGTCTCCTGCATGTTGTGCTGATGGCGATCCCATGCGAGATAACCAAGGTAGCCTGCGATCGCGATCAGGAGGCCGATGATGGTCGACAGAAGTGCCTTATTGGTCATTGGGTCCTCCGAGGAAAGAGTTCTTGAATTCGCGGTCCCGTTGCTCTTGGGCAAGCCTGATTTCGTTCTCTTGCAACCGTGCCGTCACCTGCAGTCGCGTCTGGTCGTTCGTGACCATTGCCTCTTCGGCCGCTATACGGTTCTGCAGGTCGGCCTTCTGTGCAGGATCCTGCGTCATATTCGATAGCTGCATGAGCGACTGGATGTTGTTGAAACGCGCCACGATCGCGGTATATGCCTGCTCGTTCATCGCCTTGTTGGTCGCCAGCGTGTCGTAATAGCGTTGCTGACCGGCGGTTGCCGCGCCTGTCATGCCTTCCTGCTGTTCGATGATCCGCATCGACGAGCTGACGCCCGAAAGCCCCCCGGCCTTCGCCTGGATGTAGATGTCCTGCCATTCTTCGGGTAGATAGTTGCGCAGTGCGGGATTGTTGCTGATCAGACCGAGGCTACTGTTGCCGGTAAGTGCCTGGTACTGCGCCTCCTGATTCTGGACCTGCTGGATAAGCTGCCGTACCATCACCATCTGCTGTGCAAGCTCGGCCGGCGAGATGGTGGGAACCCCCTGGGCGTGCGCAGTCGCCGCGGCGCAGAAGACTGTCGCTACCATGATGACGCGGGGCGGAATGGCCCGATACCGAGTCGGCACTGCGAGGTTGGATTTCATGGATTCCTCCATCACGTAAGACGTTCAGACAAGGGGCTCTTCGGTCATCTCGACATTTGCAGTCAAATAAATCGCAGTCAGCTCCAAGCGTTTACGCCCGAGCGCATCATGCAACTCTTCCGCCCACAGTTGCTCGTCGGCGCCATGCTTTGCGGTCAGACGAGTTCGCTGCCTGCGTTCGAACACGCGCAGGAGATACACCGGCAGCCACGCATTCGGGTCGTCGCCCATCTCAGCGCGTACTTCATCGAGCATCAGCACGTTCTCCCGGTCGCCCGAGAAGACCGCGATCGCATCATCAAGGCCACTCAGGTCGAAACTGGCGAAGGCCGACTGGTTGCCCTGCTTTATCAGGAAGCGGCGCGACTGGGCCGTGAGTTTCCTGAACTCCTGGAATTCCTTTCGCGTCATGCCATCGCGCAGATAGGGCGCTTCTTCGGCAGCCGGGTCGGCAAGATAAATTTTGGTAGCAATGAGGCTGCGCAACGCCGGATACAGGTCTGCGGCCTTTTGAGCCTGCTCTGGCTGCTGCGTGACGAGCCCGATGAACTCACCTTCCTTGCGGCCGCTCGCGAGCGTCTCTTCGATCTGTTCACGGATCGTGCGGAACCGGATTGGCAGCCAGTATTCCTCGATGATCGTCGCCATCAACAGACCATCACGGCGCATCAGCGTCTTCAGGTGGAACAGCCAGGTGAACGCGGGTTCAGACGGTTCGTAGTTCTCGACAAGGAACGTCTCGACGTCGAAGCCGATGCAACGCTGTCCACTCATGTTCAGCGACAGGTTGGGCGGGTTGTCGAATACCCACCAGAAACGCCCCCCTTCCGACTTGCACCAGATCGACAGTCGGGCATGCAGGCAGTCATCGCCCTCATCTGGAATGCTGTCCAGCAGGAGGCTGAAGCGGCGCAGACGCACGTCTTCGATGTCCATCACAGCATCAACAGCGTTGCGGCACTGCATTTTCTCCGCGGCGCTTAGGTCGATCCGGATCTGCTTGCCCTGATGGTCGACACCATTCCTGCGGCCACACAGTTCGACGAGACCGTAGAGAAACTCGCGATTCTCGGGCGCATCGGCGAGCTCAAACGGCGCCCAACCTGTAGGCTTGCCCTTTTCCAGATACACGTACACACCGCCCATGGCGCGGACAAAGACTTCCCACCCCCGGCCCTTGTCCAGCACGTACAGGAGCGGTTCGAACCGGAGCAGCATGCCGATGGCAGCAGCGATGAGCGTCGTTTTGCCTGTGCCGGTTGTTCCTTTGGCTTCGAAATGACCGGCCAGCTTTTCTGCTACGTTGATGTCGCCCAGACGCGTCGCATGGAAGTTGAAATTGAAGACGTTGGCGGCACTGGTGCGAAACGGAATGATTGCCGAACCATCACCGATCGGGTTGCCTTCAGCCTTGCCGGTCGAGTAGTCGTGGCACGCATGCATCGCGGCGAAGTTTCGCGACGACTGAACCTTCGGCCGTGGCTTTACCTTCGCGCCAGGCACTTGGGAAAAATACGTGAACGGCGCCGAGCCGGTGGCAGTCATCCATTCGACGCCGCACTCGTTCAGCGAGCGGGACACGAACAAATCTCCATTCGCGATCGCTTCTTTTGCCGTTTCACCATAAATCACGGCCGCGCCGTGATACTCACCGAAGCTCAGTTCACCCGTGTTGACGTATCCCTGAGCCTCTCGCATTTCCTTGACTTGATGCTTCGCCTTGTCTCCGGCCGATTCCAGTTTGTTGATCGCGGAATCAACGGTGCGGTTGGCTTCGAACCCGGTCATGCAATTAAACGACTGCGTGATGGTAAATTCCATCGGCAGCGTCAGCAGTGGGTTCAACTGTCCCCAGCCTGGTTTGTCTGGAAAACCCCGCAAATCATGACAGGTCGCATGCTGGCGCGACGGCGTGACTCCCGGCCCACGAATGGCCACAGTGTTGTACCCGAAGTGAAGCCAACTGGAAGGGATGACGTCGGTACCCGGTTCGGCTGCGACCGGCACATCAGTCCAGGTTGCGTTGACCAGATCGCTCACAAAACCGTACTGTTTTGAGAACAGCATCTTTGTGCCGTTCATGTGCTGACGCTCGTACACCTCCAGCTGTTCAGCCTCATAGTCCACCAGGTGCAGCAGCGACTGCTGCGCGAGCGATTCGATTTCCTTCAGTCCATCGTCAAAGTCGTCGTATTTCAGGATCAGCGACAGGTAGTAGCGGTTTTCGTAGAACCTGTCTTCATTAAAGCGCCCGACATATTCCCGTGAGAACCACTGCATGAAACGTGGATTGAATCTGTAATTCCGATCAAAACTCACCAGCCGGCGGGTAAAGGTCGCGTGGTAACCTAGGCGCCCACCAAGATCACGTCCCAGCTTGCTGTACGTATCGGTGTCGCGGTCGAACATGCGCTCGATCGCGACGTTCTCATGTACTTCAAACGGCACGCCGCGCTTGACCAGCGTCACCATGAAGCGGTTTCCCTCAAGATGCTGCACGTGTTTCTTAACCGGATGACCAAACTTCGGCATCCAGTCTTCGATTGCACCGAGGCTGCCGAGCACGTCACTCGAAATTTCAGGCTTGCGTGTCATGACTCCTCCGGCTCAAGCTCGTGCAGGCGACTCACGCCGCGTGGCAAGGGTTTGAGGAAAATCCGATAGACCCGGCGCTGTCGTCCATAGCGTAGCGGTGCGAGGGTTACAGTGTTGCCAAAGCGGGGGGCTGCTCGCCTGGAGTTGACCAACGCACGAAGCTTCAGTGTCCAGAAATAGGCGCGGCAGCGCATCTCGAGCCACATGATTCGCAGACCCTGATCGTCCGTTTCGCATACGTGCTTGAAGTACATCAGCACCGGCACACCGAGAAACACGAACAGAAGTCCACCAGGACCGACTACGAAGGCGATGAGCACACCCGCGAACATCGACGATACGACCACCACCAACATCGCCATGTAGGGAACGCCCCAGATTGTCGCCGTGCGGCCAAGACCGTTGAAGCCAGGATAGCGAGCTTTTTCGTCCAACATGGCATATGCTCAGCTGAACAGGTTCCACAAATAGGGGGCAAGCACACCCACCACGGCACCCACCACCGCGACCTTGCCGCCTAGTGTGATGAATTCGCTCCAGTGCGCGCGATCCGCCCAGCACTCGGCCCCTTTCCATAGCAGCACACACGATGCGCAGACCCCGAGGAAGGTGTAAAGCCAGATCCTGAATGTGTTCGCGCCCTGCGTCGCCGAATCCAGACCGCCCCCAGCAAGCACAGGTTGCGGGCCAACGATTGCTCCGAGCAGCAATGCCACGTATAGCGCATCGACAAACCGTCGCAATTTTCCTAAAAATACACATTTACTACGTCGTACTAATTTAATAGGTCTGGATCTATCGTGATACATTGACTCCTCCATTGGGTTGAATTTACCGCCCGGGCGGTTTTATCACTTGCATGTTCCTTCGTCGCAATGGTAGTCGCCAAAGGCATCCCACGCGGGGTGCGACTCGCTGCGATTACTGCCAGGGCTGACGGTCTTCTTGATGTCGGGGATCCGGATGGTTCCGGGTCCATCTCCGACCTGTGCATCGGGCATGCGCCCCGTAACAACACGTATCGCGGGAACGACATCGGTCGAGTCAGTCAAAGAACGAGCGCCGGCGACCACGCGCTGAACGTAGCTAGTGCCGCGATAGTCCTCGACGAGACCACGCGTGAAATTGCCGCTGTAGTAACAGCTGATTGCGGCCCGAAGCGCCGAGGCACCTTGCCCCTTCGCTACGACTGCCCTGTCGTAGCAGTCATGCAGAATCGCACTGCCAGCTCGCAGATTCGCACACGGGTCAAAAGCGGTCTCGTAAGTCAGCCCGTAGCGGGCGAGGTTGACCGACTTGACCTGTGTTAGGCCAACACTGAAATTGACCCTTCGCGCAGCTAGGGCATGAGCTGTCGCGATAGCTTCAGTAAGGTCGTGCGGCTGCCGCTCGAGATGGCCTCCGACTACGCCGATAGCATAAGGATTGAATCCGGATTCGGTCCGTACCACGGCTTCCATAGTGGAGGCGTGAACTATCGGTGCACATTGCTGAGCCAACACGGCGAAATCAAGCATAACGCGCTCCCTTGCCTCTGCCTCATGTCCGGCGGCCGCTAGACAGGATGACGACTATAGTCATTGCAGACCTCACAGGTTTCAATAAGCTTTATGAACGACACGGAAACTCGTACGCCGATGCCGACCGTTCCACCTCACCTACCCTTTGCGACCAGCCGACGGCTTTTCCGACAGCAGCACTTACGCGCCTGTGTTCAGCTGATTTTGGACGCCAGCATCCACTCCTAACGAAGCCGCTGCGTTGCGTGCCCATGACTTCCCTTCAGGCGCTCTTTCAATACTCCATTCACGATATTGCGGTGTATCCCATGCTTCTTCGCCCAGCTCACATCGCAGGCGCCATCGGATCAAACTCTTGCGAGGCTTCTCTCCAAGGGTTTTGAATGGGATACAAGCACCCCTATACTGAGCAAGGTTGTTCATCTTCATACAAGATAGGCACGTTTGTGCCAATAGTCAATATTTAGGCACATTTATGCCAGAAACTTTTGGTGCCAGGCTAATTACCGAACGCGAACGGCTGGGACTAGCACAGGGCGATATGCAGTCAATTGTCGGTGTCAGTCGTCGCGCGCAATTTAATTACGAACAGTCTGTACGGCTACCCGATGTCGGTTATCTAGCTGCTCTTGCGACGCATGGCTTCGACCTCACGTACCTAGTAACTGGAAGGCGGGCGCCTCGCCACGGTTCCATAGACGAAGACTTGTTGCGGCACGTACTTATTGCAATCGACAACGCGCTTCCCGTCGAGCCGATCAACGCGGCGAAGAAGGCAAAACTCGTCGCGCTCGTCTATCAAAGCGCCTCGGAAACCGGTCAGGTCGATCCACTTCTGGTTCGAAAGGCTATTGACCTCGCCTCCTGAAAGATCTTGGTTACTCAACTTACGTCTCCCGGAATGCATTGTGTCGCGCGAA
This sequence comes from Paraburkholderia hospita, assembly GCF_002902965.1. Lineage (GTDB taxonomy): Bacteria > Pseudomonadota > Gammaproteobacteria > Burkholderiales > Burkholderiaceae > Paraburkholderia > Paraburkholderia hospita. The sequence continues at coordinate 712,105 of NZ_CP026109.1, forward strand.
AAGCGAGCGCCCGAATGCCTGCGTTTGCTAGCGAGGCACGGATCCGCCTCGCGAATTCAACTGCGTGCGGTCCATCGCCGTGCAGACATAGCGTTTTCGGGTTGATGTTGATCCAGGTATCATCCAATGTTTTTACGCGGCCATCACTTGCCATGCCGATGGCCTGCTCGCACGCCAGTACATCGCTCTCAAGTACCGCATTCGGATAAGAACGAGGAACGAGCTTACCCTCTCGCGTATACGCCCGGTCGGCAAACCCTTCGTCAATCGCAACCAGTCCTTCGTCACGTGCAATACACACGAGTTGACCGCCAGCGAGACCAAACACTGCCAGTTCGGCATCCATGTCTCGAACCGCACGCACAATGGCGCGGGCAATATCTGCATCTTCCTCGGCCTGGTTGTACAACGCGCCGTGCGGCTTCACATGCGCGAGCCGGCCGCCAAGCCCGGCGACCACCGCAGCCAGTGCTCCCGTCTGATATTGCACACCCGCATATACCTCATCAGGGGACAAAGTCATGCTCGCCCTGCCAAAATTCTCGCGGTCCGGGAAACTTGGGTGCGCACCAATCGCGACACCTCTGCGAATTGCCTCATTCGTGACGCGGCGCATGGTTAGTGGATCGCCGGCATGCCACCCACACGCGACGTTGGCCGACGTGGCGTACTCGAGCAGTTCGCTGTCGTGTCCAAACCCTTCACCCAAGTCAACATTCAGATCAATTGTTTTCGCGCACATCATCTGTCGACTCCTATTCTGACTCGCAGCTACCACCGGTGCGAACCATGCTGTCACCGATAAAGGTGTTGTCGAACTCGCATAGCTGGTGGTCCACGCGAACGTGTGTAGCCCATTCAGCGGCTACACCCGCTCTCCACGGCAACAGAACGTCGGCGCGCTCGCCGTTAGACAAATGAACCGTACCGACGCCAATAAGCACTCCATACGTGATGAAGACAATCAAAAATGCCACGCACGAGCGCACGTATGCCGCTATCCGCGGATAGTGCCACTGACTTCGATCAGATCGAGTGGGCATGAGTCTTGCGCCGCAGGCGCCTCCCGGTTCTGAAACGCTTTAATGATCCCGGCGTCGCCGAGTGAAACTCGCGATAACCATTCACGAACTCGCGCCTCGCCAGCTTTATGAAGTCGCGTGTTCAACTCTGCATCGAATGTTGAGTTGACGACTACTCCTGCTCGCTGCATTTCGGCGTAGTTCGCTTGAATCCGAGCAGGAAGGGACCTCCACTGCGCGCGTCCCGCATTCATCGCCACCTCGTCAAGCTCACGCCTAGTTTTCTCTGGCAGTACGTCGTAGCGCGCCCGGCTCATCACCACAAATGACACGGGGTATGCATAGTGGATGGCATTGAAATTCGACAGATCCGCCTGGAGCGACCTTCCCACTGCCCCATCACCCGACGACAAAACTGCGTCAATGCCACCGACGCGCAACTGCCACTCGACGTCCCGGATGGGCAGCGTAGTTGCGTGAGCCCCGAGCGCCCCCATGACGGCAGCTGAAGATTTGTCGTATGTCCGTACGCGAAGATTTGCGATGTCTCCAATGGCTGCCACGGGCTGACGGGTCCAAAGCCCGGTGGGGGGCCAAGGGGATATGAAAAGCAGATGCAACCCTGCACGCGACAGAGCACGTTGGTATGCTGGTCCCGCCAGGCATGCTAGGCGTCCAGACTCCTCGACCGAGTTAACCATGAAAGGCAACGTCGGCAATTCGAAGATCGGATCGAAGGATGCCAAGGTCCCAGCGAACACGTCCGCGACCTGTACGCTGTCGCCGAGCACCGCCGCCACGAGATCGGTTGCTGCAGCCATATCCCTGGATTCGATCCGGCCAGTAAGAGCACCTCCCGTCTGTCTAGCCAATGCCGTCGCGAAGGACTCAACTCCTCTGCCCGCCACCGTATCCGCCGGATGGTCGGAGGCGATGGTCCATGTCTGGTCTGCATACACTACCTCGTCTGCCAGTTCGCTCGCAAAAGCAATGACCAGCACTGTATGCCTAATGAGTTGTCCTAATCTGGAGAAATTCATCAAGGCTGTTCCACAAAGGCGACCGCATCCCGCGGTAAGCGGATAATCAGATCTGGTAGAAGCAACTTTAGCCAAGAACGCGATGTCAGAACCAACCGGATTTTGACATTCACAAGCAACCGATTTTTTGATATGGTTTCAGGCTAACCGTGACAAACGCTATCGCGCAAGTCAGTCAAGCAACCCCTTGTCGATGGCCATGGCGACAGCGCGGGTGATATGCGATACGCCTAACTTCCTGTTGATTTTCTGGAAGATGTCATAGACAGTTCGCTCCGACACGCCGAGCATGTCTGCGACGTTGCAGGCTGTTCGCCCCGCACGTACGAGACGCAAGACAGCCTGCTCGCGCTGGTCCAGAGCAACCCTGCTTGCCTCCTCGTCACGCAGCGCGTCGATATGCCAGTTGAGCACTTCATCTGCGAGCGCCCGCATCAGCACGCGATGCCTGTCCTGCCAGAGCACTCGCTCACCTTCCGGCTGGGGCAGTCCGTTGCCAATCTGCAGCAGGCCGATCACTGTACCGGAGGGACGGTGCACTGGACACACTACGGCGCTTCGAAAGCCATATCGCGCGGCGACATCTTTAGCCCGGTGGTCATCACCGAGCGCGTCGATAGCGCTGGCGAGCGTCGATGTACTGTTTCTCAAGGCGTAGTCGAGCAAAGGGGCCTTCCTGTACCACTGCTGGTTGATATACGCGTGCATCCAGCCAGGATGACATCCAATGAGGCAGCGCTGGTCGGTTATTGCTCTGGTCCTGTCAGGTACATGTAACCAGCGATAGGTATAAGAGCGGCCACCCAATTGCGGTACCACGCGCCCCATGATCTTCATCAACTCTCCCTCATTTGTGGAAGCGCGGATGTGACAAATTTCGTCGAGCGGATCACGTAAGGGCTGCCCTGATTCTGGCTGAGCCGATCGGTTTGCCAGTTGTTCACGGTAAAGTCGGTCGATGGATTGATACTGCACCCGAAGATGATCGGCATAGGGATCCGCAGCGACGAACTCTAGCAACGTATCATCTTCGTCGATCGACAGGACCTGCGTAAACGTTGCACCATCGCGCCTAATAAGCTGTCGTTCTAGCAAGCAGGTTGCATTCGTTTGCCGCAATCGCAATAAGACACGATCGCGCGCAACGTGGACGTCCACCTCGAATATGACCTCACCGAAACGGTCTGCGCGGTCGGCGACTTCTTTCAGCATGGCAATGCCCTACGCTGCCCGACCGGCACGCATTCTGTCAGGGACAATGGGCCTGCCAAAATAGAAGCCCTGCACTTCGATGTCCCCGAAGCGGCGTAGCCAGTTCGCCTGCTCCTCAGTTTCGACGCCTTCAACCACGAGGGAAAGTCCCAGATCGCGCGCGAGGAAAACTATGCTCCTGAACGTCGCCTGCGCTGTCCTATCGCCAGGAACGCCCTGCGTGAAACTCCGGCCGATCTTCACGCCGTCAATAATCAGGTTGGTCAGTTGGGAAAGCGACGAATACCCGGTACCGAAGTCATCCAGCATCACCCTCACCCCGAGCCGTCGTAGCTCCTGAAGTCGCCGACCGACAAGAGCCGAGTCTTCGAGTATGGCCGTTTCTGTGATTTCCACTTTCAACCGTTGGGCGGCAATCGAATGCCGCTCGAGACATCGATGTATCACGTTAACGAGGTCGCCGTGAACCAGTTGTGCGGCCGAAACATTCACAGACATATAAAACAGGCGCGTATCGACTTCTTGCCATTCACTGAGTTGGGTACAGGCTGTCTCTAGAATCAATTCGCCGATGGGAATGATGAACCCCGTACTTTCAGCAAACGGGATAAATTCAGCTGGCGCGATGACGCCTTTTTCTGGATGTCGCCAGCGCACAAGCGCTTCAATACCCTGCGTCTCTCCCGAATCAAGAGACACGATCGGCTGATACTCCAAAAAAAACTCGCGATTCTCGATTGCATACTGCAATTCCTGCTGCCGCTCGATATCCCGCATCGCGTGGACTGACAGATCCGGAGTGTAGGCATGGAATCGACTTGCATTAGCTGATCTGCCCTTTTCCTTTGCAGCATACATCGCGAGGTCTGCCTGCCTCAGCAGATCATAGGCAGCATCGAAACCGAACTCGTAGACGGCGACACCTATGCTTACGCGCATCACGTAGCTGTTGCCACGCAGCCCGAACGCCAGCTCGAATGCGTCGATGATGGATTGAGCCATACGGTGTGCAACAGCCTTGGCGTCGGTGCACTCGACGAGAACCACAAATTCGTCTCCACCGACGCGCGCGACGATCGACTTCTCTCCAGCAACGTTCACCAGACGCCGCGCAACGTTCTGAAGCAACTCATCCCCGATCTGATGACCTAGTGCATCGTTGATCCGCTTGAAGTTGTCGAGGTCCACAAAAAGTAGTGCCAGCCTTCCGAGTGAATTCTCGCGCTCGATGCACCGACGCAGGGATTCCGTCAGCAGGTATCGGTTGGGCAAACCGGTGAGTGCGTCTGTTTCCGCGAGATGCTGCATGTCCGCTCTGGCAACGGCTAAACGTGACATCGTCGCAGTGATGATCGCCGCGGCCGGCAGTAACACGACCGTGAGAACACTCGCCAGCAGGAGATATAGATCCTTGGCGTGCCTGTATCCGGCTAGAGCACTGTTTTCGGATATGCCGACTATGACGCCCACCGGAAAGCGAGTGGAATGTAGGTACGTGACGAAGCGACGCATGTGATCGACAGGGTCGGTGAGAGCGTCACCTCTTGCGTTGAGCATTGCTCGATAACCGGATGCCGGAGTGCCTATAGGCCACGTCGACACACCAGCCGCGAGGCGCGAGAGCAAATAGCCATTGTCCGACATCACCAAGAGCATGCCGCCCACCCCGACGGCGTCGAGATGGTAGAAGCCTGTGGTGAGAAAATTGGGATCCTCCGAAACAACGACGACGCCCGCAAATGAGCCGTCAGGGTTGTTCAGGCGACGGGTGAACTGCAACGTCCAGTGATGGGACAGTCGACCGAGCACTGGCTGGCTAATGTAGAGACCGAGATTAGGATCTCGTTTGTGGGCGACGAAGTGGGCCCGGTCGCTCAGATTAATCGGCTTAGCGTCCGGAGTCGTTGTCTGCAACACCCCGCCGGTTGGTCCAACGACGGTGACCTGCAATGCAGTGTCAGCTGAAACAAGCCCGTTCTCTTTCAGAGTATCGAGACGAAAGGTGGAAGGAGAGCGCTCGTACTCATACTTGACCAACTTCACAGCAACGTCGGCGTCATGCACCGTCTTGTCGATATGCGCAACAAACGACGTTGCAATTTGCGAGGTCGCCTCAGAAACCGCGCGGTGCGCCTCCTGTTTTTCGGTCTGGATCCTAATGATCGTGATGATCCAGATTCCCAGGATCACCAAGAGCGCGCCTGCGGGGATCCAAAACAAGCTCAGTGCGAAGGAGGGGGGGTGCAAGGGCCAGATTCTTGACGATCTCCCGCCTTCGTTGGGCTTCGCATACGCCATCAGGGCACCTCGCCGCACCATGATTCGTCAGAGCATTGACGGTACCGTGGTTTTCCCAGATATTCAGTTACGAAATGTTACATGCCAAATGCATGTATATTCACGCGACTACAGCGGTGGCAGTCGCCCCTAATTACTTTCAGAATTCACCAAATGGGTAAGGGCGTTGCTGTGTCCTCGTGAATAACCAAGACGATAGCCGGTGCATCATCGAGTTGCGCTGCTAAGCCAACGGTTTATGTTTAGAGACGTCTCCTTCATGTCTCCTCCTGATATGGATTCGGCCCGCGGCATGGCGGGCTTTTCTTTGCGTCCCGAGCATGCGCGACACCTTGGAGGCGAAAGTCCCCTATCGAGCCTTATTGTGTCGAAGCGCAAGGGCGTCGTCGTGAGGCGGAGTCCGAAGGAAGGGTGGAACAAAGCCACGACCTGACGAACAGAAACCCGATGCGATGCATACTTGGTCGGTCGAGCGCGTAAAGGATCACGATGTCCCCGACCATCAAATGCCGGGCGGTAATGTTGGCAGGTGTCGCCAGTGTGCATATCTCGGGAAGTCTGCACGGCAATGGTTACCGAATATTTCAGTAGCCGGTGAGAGAACACTAGATCGACACGAACCCCGTGTCATCAGTCGTAGGCGGCGCTGCCGACCCACAAAGTCAAAGCTATCCCCTGGGTCGGCAGAAAATCCATCAAATGCTGGATCAATGCCGCTTCCAGTTCCGACTCCAGTATTCATCCCGGATCTCAAGAGCCCCGAGATCGAAGGGATTGCGCATTGCCTCCTCGAGCGCGAGGACGCCATCTGTCCGAATCGGCAGCCTCGTTGCGGCACCCCGGCTTTCGTGGTGAAGGACTTATCGGCGCCCCCGCCTGCCCGAAGTCGCCTTCCGGTCTGCCGGGTTTCGTGCATGGAGGCATCTTGGAATGGATGCGTTCCCTAGTTGGCGTGCGTCTATTGTCAAATTCGCTGTGCACACGCGGATGGGGCACCCGTTTTCATGTTGGTCACGACAAATTACGTATCAAACACTACTAATTTGCCTTATCGTGTGGACGCCCATACAAAACCTGCATCAACGGGCAATAACACTACTTTTGGCTCGATTATCGTGAAACGTTACCTCAAGTTGGACAGCTAAATGCCTGTATCAAAACAATAATATCATTTTCTTTTTCTTTGCATGATTGTTTCACAGAGCGAAAAATAGGATCGGAGCGCACAAGTTTCTGAGTGGCGATGGGGATGAAAGAGTCCCTGCGGGCACCGTTCAAAACGAAACAAATTCGACCCCGCCCCGCTCGAATTTCTGCGGAACGCCATGCCGTGGCGTGACCGGCCGTGGACGCCTATCCGCCCTAACACACTTTCATCGACGGGGAGGGCCAGCACGACGGCCGGGAACGACCGGGCTGCCCCCGCCCGCCATCGCGTGACCCATACCGAACCCGCCGACGCATCCATAATCAACCCTCGGCATACGGCTTACCCGTCAGCACGTCACGCTGTATCGCGGCTACCTCGACGGGGTGTCGGTCGAGCAGTTACATCGCAGGCTATGGCGAGGCGCGTATCGGCGTGCGCGCCGCCGCTCGACTTGCGCGCGATACCGAGGCAGCGCACCTGCTGCGCCTGAAGCGGTGCAGTATTCCTGCCGCCGAGCTGCACGGCCGCGACGATGTGCCGACCCTCGAGACGTACCGCGACCAGGTAGACCCGGATGGCGTCTACGGGGAGGCGGAACTGCTGGAGCTCTACGCCGCCTTCCCCTCCGCGAGCTCGCCGCGCGTCGACAGGAAGATCGCCCGCACCCGCCTGCGAGCGCGCCAGCCGGCGGCGCATACCCGGATGGACTCGGCCCTCGCCGAGGCGCCCAGCCCCGCCCACCCACTCGACTGCTGGTTCGAGCCCGTCGTAGCGGCGCGGCTGGCCGTCGCGGGACTCACCCACCGTCGCCGACCTGCTGGCGCTGATCCGGCGCCGCCAGCAGCGCTGGTACACCTCCGTGCCGCGGCTCGGCCCCATCCGGCACTCGCACGAACACCCCAACTGGGGACATTGATTGACGTAATGCCACTAGAATCACAGGCGATACCGCTACCGGCCGAACTCGACGGCTCGCAGGGCCTCAACTGCGCGCCACGCCTCGCCCATCGGATCGCGCTCGACCGCGATCGCGACGCCATCCATGCGTGGATTGCAGTCTGCGGCGGGGGTAGTTTGCATATCGGCGCGAGGCGGAACGGTTGCTACTGTGGTCGTTCATCGTCAGGCGCAAGCCGCTGTCGTCGCTGAACAACTGGACCTTGACGCGTACATCGACGGGTTTCTCGGCGATCCACAGCCGGCGGGGTGCTGGATCGGCCAAGGCAAAGCGGAACGGTTCGATCCGGCATGGCGGCCCTTCACCAAACTACTCCCCGAAAGCAGCCGTGAAATCGTCCGCAAGCTGCTGTCGGCCATGTACGGTTGGCTGGTCAGGCAGCAGTACCTGCTCGTCAACCCGGCCCAAGGCCTAGCTAAGGTAGGTAACACGGCTGCAGACCATCAGCCGGCCGGATCCGACGCCAGCCGAGTGTAGCGCGATCATTTCGCGCTCCTGCTGGCCTATGCAACGGGGCTGCGTCGCGCGAAACCCGCGGCCGCCACCACCGGTGCCCTGTCACGCAAGGCGCTCGATGGCGTGCTCGACAACGCGTGGACCCTGCAGGTCGGGTGTAAAGGCCGGCGGGAGCGTCTGGACGCCGATGTCCGTGCGGCTGATGCAGGCGCTCGCCGACTCGCTGCAGGCGCGGCCACGGCCTTACACGCTACAGACCGCACCAGTGGATACGCCACTCATCGGCCATCTTAAAACGGGTGGACCACTGACACCTGATGCACTATTCGGTTTACAAGGGGATCTTTGCGCGCGCCGCGCAACAACCTCGAGCGTGCCGATCCAAGCGCCGCGGCCGATCTGCGACGGGCGAGCACCCACTGGCTACGCCACACTCACGCGAACCACCCGCTCGATGCGGGCAGTGACCTGCGCGACGTGCAGACGAATCTGGGGCATACCAGCCTCAGCACGACCACCCTCTATACGAAAGGGAATGACACCCGACGCTACCAGGCCGTTAATGCGTTCCTCGAGGACGCGCTGTCAGCGGGCGGGGTGTAGCGGCTCTTGCGGCATAAGGCTCTGTGCGCTTCGGATAAAGATCAACCCGGCGCCCGCGCGTCTAGACGTCAAGGCGGGATTTCTCCAAAACCGCTAGCTTTTTACCTCGCTGGTTGCGTGTCTAGAGTCTAGACACATTCACACGTCACCCTACCGCCGTCGACGTTTCAGGGCGCCTCTGTCGCGTGTCGACAGACTCAAACGCGGCAGAACAAAGCGCCTGAGGCCGCAGCTGCCGTGGTGGAATGGACGCATGTCCCGCCCCTTGACCGCCTGTCGATGGCCACTCGCCCCTGGGCAGTTCCAGCGCGCATGGACGGCTACCCGCAATGCGCTGGCAACGCGCGGCCGGGACGAAGAGGTGCGGATGGCCATGCGTTATCATCTTCCGCGGGCGGCTTCCTGCGTAGCTTTACACAGCGTAGGAAGGTCCGCACCTGGTGTGGCGCTGCCGCGTTGGTCACGTGCCCGACGACGGCGTTTAGGCCATGCGCGCGGTGCGCAGCCACCCGCGGCGACAAGCACTCAAGGTCGGGCAGGGTCGACGGAGATGATGCAAGCATTGTGCGGCCCACCGTCTAGCCGCGGCATTTGGCAGTTCTGGCGGTTAACGGGCCGCTGCACGCGAGGATGTGAAGTCATTGGCTGCCGCCGTCCAGCGACGTGTCCCGCGCTGAAGCCCTCACGCGCGCCGTGAGCCGACATGCAGGTCCGCGAGCAGCCGTTCACTCGATGCCTATGATTGCCGCCATCAACGGAAAGATCACCACGGCGGGGCGCTACCAATCCCGGTCGGACGGTCATGTCGAAGCGGCCCTGACACGACGTAGCCGCATACCATCAGGCGTCGTGTAGGGCCCCGGACGACCGCGCTGAGTGCAGGAAGACGTCGACCACGTGCCGAACGCGGTCGCCGTGGCCCGCACGGTTGCGTCCCGGTTGTATCCGGTTTGTGCGTCACCGGACGCTCTGACGTCACGGGGCGAGGACGTCGGCCACTATGAGCCGCATGGTGTAAGGCCGTCGTGACTGGCCGTAAGTCGCCGCCGGGGTGAACGCGCGATTGTCGTGACATGTTGGGGTTGGCATGTTACCCGCGCGTCCGCACATCGCACCTGCCGGTATGCCGAAGCGGGATGCACGAGGCAGCGAGTCGCTGAAGGGGAGCAGGCGTTGACTCGCCTTGTAACCTCACCGAGTGCGAGCCCCAACGGCTATCCCACGGATCTGTCTAGACTCTAGACACGCCGTCCGGCATGGGCCACTCCGCATCCGGCGGTGAGCAGATGCCCGGGCGGATGTCGACCCGGGCAACGGTGTGTCTAGACTCTAGACACACCGGCAGCGCCCGGACGAAAAAAAACCCGCGCAAAGCGGGCTCGGCTCAGGGATGAGGTGTTCCTCAGTTTGGTTTGGGGTGAGCGTGGAACATCTGGCTGATCAACTCCCGGATCTGCGTCTCCTGTGCGTCAGTGAGGACGCCAGCTCTGATCTTCACCGTGATCCCGTTGATGTCCTTGGTGATGGAGCCCGCGTGTTCCTTTCCAGCGAAGAACTTGTCGATGCTGCGCTCGCTTGCAGAATCCATCGTCGTAGTCCGGCGGGTGGCCAACGCCTTGATGGCCGCGGCCATCTTCCCTTGGTCCATATCGCCTTTCACAACGAGCGGCCAGAGTTCCGTCGCTGCGTTCACACCATCGTCCCCGTACTTCCTGATGGCAGTAACGATTGCCTGTGCGGCCGTCCCGCCGAGCAGTCGTGGCTGGATGTCGAGATCTTTCCTGATGAAGTCAGGCAGATTTTCAAACGAGAGGAACTGGTAAAGCCCGCTACGGGACATCCCGAGCGCCTCGGCCATCCTCTTACGGTCGGGAAACTCCTTCTCAGTCTGCCTGATAGACATCGCGACTTCATAATCAGACAGGTCGTCACGACTCACGTTCTCCACGAGAGCCAGCACCGCCATGTCCGCGTCGGAGCACTCAACCACCACGGCCTTGACGGCGTCGAGTCCCACCATCTTGTGCGCGCGCCATCGACGCTCGCCCGCCACAATCTGATAGACATCGTCGGAGCGGCGGACCACGATGGGCTGCATCAGTCCGACTTCGCGGATGGACTCCGCCAATTCTGACAGCTTCGCCTCGTTGAATACCCTTCTCGGTTGCCAGGGGTTCGGCACGATGTCCGAAACCGCCAGTTGCGTCGCCGCGCCAGTGGACTCCAGCTCCTGCACACGGAGTTGCGCAACGGCAAGCGCACCCGCGAGGCCAGGCGCCGTCTGCGTCCGGTTGCTGCGCTTGACCTCATCTTCCTTGATCGACGAAGTCGCCCGGATACCCGACGTCTTGGCCAGCAGTTGCTCTCGCATGTTACTCATTGCGCGTTCCTCCATTTTTCTGCGTAGATTTCGTCCACCCACCGGCAGTAGTCGACAAGCGGCTGACGTACACGCTGCAACGACTTGGCCGCGCTATGAGTACTGCTGACGTCGAATACCGTTGAGAATGCCAGCGCTCCCGTACTCATCACGGAGCTGGCCGGCACTTCAATCGAATGCAGCCAGCTCTCGTATGCGCTCTGTGCCCATGCGCGCACGATCGGTGCGGACGAGGTACGTCCGTAGTCGACCCTCGAGAGCATTAGCGAGATAAAGTCGTATTTTTTGTCCTGCTCATATTTGATGAAGCTCTTGGACACGTCTGAAAACAGTCGCCAGAACGATAGCGAGCTGATGAAATCCAGGTTTTCAGGGACCATCGGCATAACCATCGCATCGGCCGCCAGGAGTGCATTCAGGTTGAGGTACGACAGCGAAGGCGACGTATCCATCAGGATGTAGTCGTAGCGTTTGCGCAGCGGCTCAAGACCCTGCCGAAGTACCGTCCAGAACCGGAAACCTGGTTTCATCTTCTGCATCGCGGGCAAATGGAACTCAGCACCAATCAGTTCCGTATGCGCCGGAATCACGTCAAGCCCATCCCAGTACGTCGACTGAACCCTTGCTTCCAGACCGCCGTCGACTTCCTGATCGTAGATGTACGGCAGCACGGTGTCGTCCGGCGTGACGTCCTTTTCTGCATACAACCCGCACAGCTCGGATAGGGAGGCTTGTGGATCAAGGTCGATGACGAGCACCTTGCGCCCACGCAACGTCAGCCCCTGTGCGAGGCACATGGTTGTGGTGGTCTTCGCCGAGCCCCCCTTCAACTGGGCCGTTATGACGATTTTCCCTTCCGGATCACGCGTTCCCGTCACAAGCGGCGTCTGGTAGATATCGGAGACTTTCTGGACCCAGATGCGCGCCTCTTCCAGCGTGAACGTGCGGGTGCGGCCGGTGCCAGCGGCAGTGCCGGGCGGCAGCTCGCCATCGCTCTTGGTGGCCAGGTACTGAACCTGCGAATGAGAGATGCTGCACATCTCCGCGATCTCTCCTGTTTTAAAGACAGGCGCAGCTTTTCGCGGCCGGGGAGCAAGAATGGTGTCACGCAGTTCGTCCGTAAAAATCGAGACCCTTTCAGCGAACTGGCTAATCTGCTCAAGAGGAACCGTTCGATCTACAGCGGGAAGTTGGCTCGTTTTCACCATTCTGAGGTTTATCCGAAAATTTCGATAAACCTCAGAATACAGCAAACACTTGAAGTTTTCTCTATAAAGCGCTGTTTTTCATACGGAGTCCCGGAAAAACAACCGTCATCGTGACGTTTTGTCGAACCTCGATGCGATCGCAGGCGAAGCACGATTGTCTCTGCATCCGTAACCGCTGCGACCCTGTCGCGGAGAGGGACCTGCAGTCCGTCTAAGCGTCACCGGCGGGGGCGGCAAGGTGAGGTCATTTGTGCGCGTTCAAAGACGCCCGCCATTATGCCAAAACAGCTTTGCTTAAAATTACGGCACATGGTGAGGTCCGTTGTGCACAATGTGACGCCTCGAAAACACGCACGGGCAGAAATTGCACAAACAACCTCACCTTCCTCTTATTACGACGCCCGGTTGGCAATGAATTTGGCCGACCCGAGACGAGATGCACAATCAACCTCACCTTCCAATGCACGCGTGAGCCCAAAAGCCGGGGCTTGGGGAGCGGAACAACGCGGCCAGAACTGACGCGTAGCACAATCAACCTCACCTTCAAGAGATTTTCCGTTCTTGCACAATCAATCTCACCGTCCGCGAAGCAGGACAACTATCTTTTTTGAAGACGGGTTGGTTTGTTGTTTTAAAAAGTAAACCACCCCAACCAACCAACAGGGACCTCCAAGTTTGTTTGTTTTCAATGCCTTAACCCCTGAAAGGTGAGGTGTAGTGTGCCAAAGGTGAGGTTCGCTGTGCACGAAGGTGAGTGCTGCTGTGTGACAAGGGTGAGCCCGGCTGTGCAGCAAAGTGAGGTCTGATGTGCACATTTTTGCCCGTTAGTCCCTGGGTGAGGTTGGCTGTGCGCGGCGAGAGATGCGCGAGGCGGGCCCACACTGGGCAACGGTTTGAGGGAAGATCCGGGTCGGTGATGGTGAGGGTTGTTGTGCTGAGGTGAGGTCGATTGTGCTTGTCGTCGAGGCGCGGCAGGTGGGCAACCAGCGCCGCTGGCTGATGGTGAGGTTTTGTGTGTTGACAGCTCACCAATGGATGCTACATTCCGGGGCAGCGAAAAACAAAGAGCGGATGGGAAC